>JBKJIS010000236.1:0-22818 GCA_046598305.1 Thiobacillus sp. | reverse complement strand
GGCGAGCTGTTCGGCTTCGAGTTCGGTGAAGCCGCGCGTGGTCATCGCCGGGGTGCCGAGGCGGATGCCGCTGGTGACGAAGGGTTTCTGCGGATCGTTGGGGATAGCGTTCTTGTTGACCGTGATGTGGACGCGGCCAAGCAGCGCTTCGGCTTCCTTTCCGGTGAGATTCTTGGGTTGCAAATCAACCAGAAACAGATGGCTCTCGGTGCGGCCGGAAATGATGCGCAGGCCACGTTCGACCAACACCTTGCACATCACCAGCGCGTTGGCGATGACCTGCTCCTGATAATGCTTGAATTCCTTGGTCGAGGCCTCCTTGAACGCCACCGCCTTGCCGGCGATAACGTGCATCAGCGGACCCCCCTGCAGACCGGGGAAAATCGCCGAGTTGATCGCCTTTTCGTGCTCGGCCTTCATCAGGATGATGCCGCCGCGCGGGCCGCGCAGGGTCTTGTGGGTGGTCGACGTCACCACGTCGGCGTGCGGCACCGGGTTGGGGTAGACGCCCGCTGCGATGAGGCCGGCGTAGTGCGCCATGTCGACCATGAAGATCGCGCCGATTTCCTTTGCGACTTTGGCAAAGCGCGCGAAGTCGATGCGCAGTGCGTAGGCCGAGGCACCGGCAATGATCAGCTTCGGCTTGTGCTCGCGCGCCAGCGCTTCCATCTTGTCGTAATCAATTTCTTCTTTTTCGTCGAGGCCGTAGGCCACCGCGTTGAACCACTTGCCGCTCATGTTCAGCTTCATGCCGTGGGTGAGGTGGCCGCCTTCGGCGAGGCTCATGCCCATGAGGGTGTCGCCGGGCTGGAGAAACGCCATGAACACCGCCTGATTGGCTTGTGAACCCGAGTTGGGCTGCACGTTGGCGGCCTCGGCGCCGAACAATGCTTTTACACGATCGATCGCCAACTGTTCAACAATGTCCACGTATTCGCAGCCGCCATAGTAGCGCTTGCCAGGGTAGCCTTCAGCGTACTTGTTGGTGAGCTGCGAGCCCTGCGCTTCCATCACCGCCGGACTGGTATAGTTTTCCGACGCGATCAGTTCGATGTGATCTTCCTGGCGGCGGTCTTCCTGTTGTATCGCCGCCCACAGGTCGGCGTCGGTCTTGGCGAGGGTGTCTTGGCGCTTGAACATGGCAGTGGAGGTTGAGCTGGAAAGAGCGGCATTTTAACACGCAGCGGTTTGCTCTTGCGCCTCGTATAATCGGCTGAAACGGAGGGAAAACCATGCAAAGACGAGATTTTCTGACCGGCGCGGGCGTGGCTGCGATGCTGCCGCTGGGCGCCGCGCAGGCAGCGCCAGCTGATTTAAGTCAGCTGCCCACCCTACGCTGGCGGCTGGCATCGAGCTTTCCGAAAAGTCTCGACACTATCTACGGCGCAGCAGAAATTCTGAGCAAACGGGTCGCGGCGCTCACCGGTGGCAAATTCCAGATCCGCGTTTTTGCCGGCGGCGAACTGGTGCCTGGCCTGCAGGTGCTCGATGCGGTTGGCAATGGCACTGCGGAATGCGGCCATTCGGCGGGCTATTACTACGTCGGCAAAAATCTTGCACTGGCTTTCGATACCGCCGTGCCGTTTGGCCTCACCGCACGTCAGCAAAATGCCTGGATGCATGCCGGCGGCGGTATCGAGGCCCTGCGAAAAATCTATGCCAAATTCAACGTCCTGCAGTTTCCCGGCGGCAACACCGGCACCCAGATGGGCGGCTGGTTCCGCAAGGAGATCAAGTCGCTGGCCGATTTGCGCGGCCTGAAAATCCGTATTCCCGGCATCGGCGGCAAGATCATGGCCCGGCTCGGCGCAGTGCCGCAAACACTGCCCGGCGGCGACATCTACCCTGCGCTTGAACGTGGCGCGCTCGACGCCGCTGAATGGGTGGGGCCCTACGACGACGAAAAACTCGGCTTCCACAAGATCGCCAAGCACTACTACTACCCCGGCTGGTGGGAAGGCGGCCCGCAGTTGAGCTTTTATGTGAACCAGACCAGTTGGAAGGCGCTGCCCGAGCAGTACCGCCAGGCCTTCGAAGTCGCCACTGCCGAAGCCAATCAGATGATGCTCGCGCAATACGACGCCAAGAATCCGCCCGCATTGCTGCGCCTGGTAGGGCAGGGCGTCACGCTGCATCCCTACCCCAAAGATGTGATGCTCGCTGCGCGTCGTGCCAGCTTTCAGTTGTACGAAGAAGAAGCGAAAACCAATCCCGACTTCGCTGCCATCTACCGGCCATGGAAGCAGTTCCGCGACACTCAGTTTCAGTGGTTCAAAGTAGCCGAAGCTGCGTATGCCAATTTCAATTACTACGTGAAATGACGCTGCACTAAATTAAATATGTTTTGAGGCATCCATGAATAAACTCGATCAGTTCATCACCACGTTTGACCTGGGTTTACGCACTGTCTTCGCCAGCCCGCATGCTGGCCGTCCCTATCCCGGCGCAGGCCCCGAAGCCGAGCTGGGCGAAGCCGAACGGGCTCATTCCGCGGCGCTCATGCGCGTCAACCACGTTGGCGAAGTGTGCGCGCAGGCGTTGTATGCCGGGCAATCACTCACCACGAAAAATGAAGCCGTCCGCGCCGAACTCGAACAGGCCGCCCGCGAAGAAACCGATCACCTTGCCTGGTGCGAACAGCGCATCGTTGAGCTCGGCGGCCGCAAGAGCCTGCTCAACCCGCTGTGGTTCGGCGGTGCGTTTGCCATGGGCGCAGCAGCGGGCTTGTTGGGCGACAAATGGAACCTCGGTTTTCTCGCCGAAACCGAACGTCAGGTCGAAGCGCATCTCGAGGGCCATTTACAGCAACTGCCTGAAGCCGATGCCAAAAGCCGCGCTGTCGTGGAACAGATGAAAACCGATGAAGCCCGCCATGCTCAAACCGCCGTAGACCATGGCGGCGCACCGTTGCCGTCGTCGGTGAAATGGGCGATGCGGTTTGCAGCGAATGTGATGCGGCAGACGGCGAGCCGGGTTTAGTATCAGGGGGAATGGCGGCCGCTTGGCGTGCTCAACGTTCAAATTGAGAGACTGCGCGCTTTTGCGCAGCCTCTCTCAGATACAGAGTTAGGCCATATGCGACTATAGACCTGACCTGATCTCGTGCCCGTTCTTCGCGAGTGACAAAACACGCACACTCAAGATAGCTATTTGGCACGAAGTAAGCTTCCCGCTCCTTCAGAATGCCACTTTTACTGATAGGCAGATAACTTCACTTCGAGCCTGTTTCGCTCTTCCTTCCACGGCTTTCGAACAACTGTTCAACCTTGGGAATCAAGTACAAGATCATCAAGGCCAGCGCAGTACTCAGGACGGCCGTCGCTTCCCGTCCCATGCCTGCAGCCACGCCGATCGCCGCCGTTAGCCATATGCCCGCCGCTGTGGTCATCCCCTTGGCTTCCTCTTTTCGGTTTCCCATAATGATGGCTCCGGCACCAAGGAACCCCACCCCAGCGACCAAGCCCTGCAACACACGAGTTAAATCTGCGATCGATGCCCCGGCTTGTTGGGGAATCAGGACGAAGAGCGCGGCTCCGAGGGCAACCAGCATGTGCGTTCGCAACCCTGCCGCCTTGCCCTTCTGCTCCCGCTCGTACCCCAGTAGACCCCCAAGAGCCGCAGCAATCAGGAGGCGTAATGTGATGCGGGTAATTTGAGCCGCATCGGGGATATCGGAGAATTCCGATAGCACGGTATTCCCTATTTCTTGCCACACACCCATAGTCGCTCCTTATTTTGTGCACTTCATTCTATTCCTTTACGAGTCCGCCTAACGTCACCTGTACGTGCTCGGCAACCTTTGCGGCGAATGTTTGAGCCTGCACATTGCTGTCCGTCGCATCGGACGTTCGCAACTCGAAAAACCTCTAAAAATCCTGACTTCATCCCAACTGCTGCGTTGCGGGAAAATTTCTTGCTTATATCAAACATATGCGGCGCTGCGAAATTTCCCCCGCGCCTTGGATTTGGGCGAACTCTGAATTTTTAGAGGTGCCCTTGAGGCAGAGATGCTCACAGCGCTGTCCTCATTAAGTGACAGGAAATTGCTTGTCTTTACAGGGGGTTGCTTGCCGAAGCCTTTTCTTGTGTCGCCGCGAGGCGACGAATGGAAGCGCGTGCATGGGCATGCCAAACTGCAAGTGATTGAATGTAATAGATATTGATATCTGGCACGGAACCTGCTTTAGAGGGGGGGCTTGTTGAAAAGCAAGTCCACTATCCAACCCATTATTCATAAGGAATCTTGCAATGAAGAAAAAGTCTCAACAGCTACGCAGCCATGTATTGGCGTTGATCATGGCCACAGTGGCCGGAGTTGGTTTTGCCACAACGGTTGCCGCTGCAGACATGGATGCTGGCGTCAAAGCTGGGACCGAAGCCGATTTCAAGGGCGTAGTGCCCGATGCTGCGCAGGCCGGAGGGGGTGCGGATGGGCACATGAGCTCATCCGGTCACGAAGCGGGTAACGCGCAGTGGAAAAGTGGGGCAACCCGAGGTATGGATCGAGCCGGGGAACGCATGAGTCCGGCCGTTGCCGAACCGGAAGCGCCGAACCGGAAGCCGTAACAGGGCATACCCGCAAGGCCACCGCAAAGCGCAAGCGATCGAGTATGCAATAACCCATTCCCCCCGCTTCTACTCGACGGTGAGAGCCGAAATACGGGGGCTATTTTGTGCCCGGGTTGACAGTCGGGTCGGAATCGGCGTTGTGGCGGCGGGGTCGGCTGCACATTCACTTGTCATGATGGAGCTATATGAAAGACTCATGGAAAGAAAGTATTTACCTGCAACGTGAAGAATTGGCGTGCATCCTGCGCGAACCGTTGGGGAAACTGGCGGGGCTTTGCGCCCCGGTATGGAACAATTGCGAAGCACTGAATGCGATGCTTGCAGAACATTTTTTCAGCATCCCGTATTGCTCGTTTTTGTATTGCATGGGAAGTGACGGCTTACAAATCTGTAATAGCGTCGGCCCAAAAGGGGTCATACCACAACACCACGAGATCGACCATTCGCAACACCCTTACATGAAGGAGGCCATTCCGGATTGGGGGTTTCTGCTTTCGGATGCGTACATCAGTCCGTCTGAGCATCACCCTTCGATTACAGCGCTTCAGGTCGTGTCCCTGGATAACCAGAACCTGGGTTATCTCGGCGCGACATTCGATTTACGCAACCTGCCGGTAACTTCTGAACTCTACGAGGAACCCGATTATTGGCGTCAGGTAAAAGGCGATCCGGCGATCCGTAGCACGGTGTTTCAGCAAAGTCGGGTAGAAAGCAGGATGGACAGAAAACTGGATCAAGCCTTATCGATTCTGGAGGAGCTGCTGACGCAACGCGGTGTGTTTCAATGCCAGATTAATTTCTCCAGTAGTCAGGCCACAATCTGGACAGTAGACGATCCATTTCGCTATCGGATTCTGGACCATGAAGCCTTGAACGATCCGGACATCTGCCTGGTTTATCCGCCTCGCCCACACCCTCCGGGCGCTGCGATCTCGCCGAACGACATCACCCGAATTCTGAATAACATGCGGGATTTGCGCCTGACTGACCCGACAATTTATTTACGCATTGCCTTGATCAATATTTTCAACGGCATCGTGAATGTGACATTTTCATGCGACGGATCCCACTACATGCCGCACGAGGAGTTTCTGATGAAAGGGTCTTCTTTCTGGTTTTAATGTTAACTGCCGCCACACAGGTCGGTCAATATTCCATGACGCTGAATGCTACACCCGGACACATTAAACGCCAGAAAAACAAAAGAGATATTCATCACGACATGCCCACCCCAAATTTTTTTAGTGCCCATGTCGTAGTCGTCGGGATTAGGTGTATGTAGGATATTGCGCCTTTGAATACGCGAGCCGGTGATCGTGCGAATTTTTTGAGATAGTATGGGTGCTGACTCTGAGGTGATCGCATGGGTTTAATTCCCGAACCAGCATGACCCAGGCTTATTTTTAAAACTTTAAAGAGTGCCCCATGAGAATCCGCTATCTAAGCGCCATCGCACTGTTGTGTACCACGTCGTCTGCCTGGTCTGCCCAGCAAGCTGTTACCCCAGCCAAGATTGCGCTGACTGCGGAGACGGTTAACGATGTAAAACTCGTCCAGCCGGTGGGCCCCAAGTCAAAAGGTGCTGCGGTGTTGCGCGCGCAGATATTGCTCGACCGTGCCTACTTTTCGCCGGGTGAAATCGATGCCTCGTATGGTGAGAACGTGCGCAAGGCGATTATTGGGTTTCAAAAAAGCAACGGGATCACGCCGACAGGCAACGTGGACGAAGCAACTTGGGCGGCGCTTAACCGCGCGGGTTTACCGGTTTTAATCACTTACAAGCTCACCGAAAAGGACGTTTCCGGCCCGTTCGAGACCATCCCCACCGATATGATGGAAAAATCCAAGCTGAGCGCACTGGGCTACACGTCTGTGCTGGAAGGGCTGGGCGAAAAATTCCATGCGAGTCCCAAACTGCTGCAACGACTCAACCCAGACAAAGACTTTAATCAGGCCGGGCAGGACATTGTCGTGCCCAATGTGGAAGAACACGCCCACTTGCCAAAAGCCGCCAAGATCATTGTCGACAAGTCAGATTTGACCGTGACACTGGTCGATGCCGCGGGCAAGACAATTGCGCAGTTCCCGGCTTCTACTGGCAGCGATAAAGATCCATTACCGCTGGGCGACTGGAAAGTGCAAGGCATCGCGAAAAATCCGGTGTTTCATTACAACCCTAAACTCTTTTGGGACGCTGATCCCACGCATGCCAAGGCCAAAATTCCACCCGGCCCCAATAATCCCGTCGGCATGGTGTGGATAGATTTATCCAAGGAGCATTACGGCATTCACGGCACGCCCGAGCCATCCAAGATCGGTAAAACCCAATCGCACGGCTGTATTCGTTTAACCAACTGGGATGTCACGACGGTTTCTCAAGCCGTCGCCTCGGGGATTCCGGCGGTTCTTCAAGAATGATGGGGCGCGCGCTATTTTTTGTGCTGGGCGTGCTGGTGGGCGCAGTGGCGGTGTTTTTCTACGTCACGATCAACCATAACCTAAGCATCGTTCCTGATGCGCAGACGTCCGCGCCGACGACACCGGCACCGGCACCAAAGCTGATCACGCCGCCGCAAGCTCCGATCCCTGCCCCAGCCAAGACACCAGCGCCGACGCCGGCAGCGCCTATCACCCAAGGGGCGACGTCCGCCACCCAAAGCGCCAGCCTGTTAATCCCGGTGCAGGGGATCAAGCCCAGTGAACTCGTCGATACCTTTAACCAAACCCGCGGCGGAACCCGTATTCACGAGGCACTGGATATCATGGCGCCGCGCGGTCGAGAGGTAGTGGCGATTGATGACGGCAAGGTGGCGAAGCTGTTTAATAGCAAGCAAGGCGGTTTGACGCTGTATCAGTTCGACCCGTCCGAGCGATTTGCCTACTACTACGCCCATCTGGATCGATATGCAGAGGGGATTACCGAGGGCAAGGTGTTGAAGCGCGGTGAACTCGTCGGCTATGTAGGCAGCACTGGCAACGCCAATCCAGACGGGCCGCATTTGCACTTTGCGATATTTGAATTGGGGCCTGAAAAACGCTGGTGGGAAGGAAAACCGATTAACCCGTATCCGCTATTAAGCGCCGCGACGAGTGCGGTGCCAGTTCAATAACCCGGGATCATCTTGTTGTAGCCGTCTGGCTGCAACGCCTACCAGCTTCTGACGCGCCCTGTATCCAGATGCACAAACTGCGACTTGGGATAGAACCCGACGCCGCCGCCTTTTAAACTTAAGGCGCTATCGCGTAACCAGGACAGATTGCGACCCGGGATGCGGATGTCGATCGCTTTGCCGTCCAGATGCAAGCTGTGTTTTGCGACACCGCCCGACTGCTCGGCGAGGGTTTGATTGGTCAACGGCGAGCGGTAGCCCGAAATGACATGCAAGGTATCTCCCGGGCTCACAAGCGTCGTGACCCGCTCCAGCAAATTTAACAACTGTGGGTCGATTACCGCGATGTCATTGGTACGATGATCGCGTAGCAGTTTATTGATGTCGGTCAGCGCGTCCGGCACGAACACGCCGTCGGCCCAAAATACCGTTTTAAGCGTTTCGCCGGTGTGCGTGTTGTACAAACTTAAGGTGCGCTCAGGTGCGCTCATCAGCGCCGCGCGGGTGAAGCCAGGCAAACAGAGTCCTGCGCTGAGTAATGCGCTATTACGTAAAAATTGGCGGCGGTTGAGGGTCATAAAGCTATATAACGGCCTTGACGGCTGATTTCCGTAGCGTAACGCCAATCAATTTACCACTGATTTTGTGGGGCCACAATCCATTTACTGAAAAACAAAAGAGGGCGGTAATCCGCCCCCGAAATGCACTGGCTTTCGACAATCAGCCAAATAACACAGAGCTGAGCTGATCAGCCCGGCAGCATCGCCAACAACCCATTCAACCGCCGCACAAAGCTCGCCGGATCTTCGAGCTGGCCGCCTTCTGCCAGTAGCGCCTGTTCAAACAGCAGGTTAGCCCAGTCGGCGAAGCGATCTTCGTCGGATTCGCTGTTGAGCCGCGTGACCAAAGCATGTGCCGGGTTGATTTCCAGCGTGGGCTTGACGCTGGGCGCGGCCTGCCCGGCGGCCTTGAGCAGGCGCTCGAGGTTGGCGCTCATGTCGGTTTCGCCGGTGACCAGGCAAGCCGGCGAGTCGGTGAGGCGGTGGGTGACGCGGACTGCCTTGACGCGCTCGCCGAGTGCAGCCTGGATGCGTTCGACCAGCGGGGCCAAGCTATCTTCGGCTTCCTTCTGCGCGGTTTTCTCGGCTTCGTCTTCGAGGTCGCCGAGATCGAGGCCGCCCTTGGCGATGGATTTCATCGGCTTGCCGTCGAATTCGTTGAGGTTGCCGGACAGCCATTCGTCAACGCGGTCGGACAGCAGCAGGACTTCGATGCCTTTCTTGCGGAAGATTTCGAGGTGGGGGCTGTGCTGGGCGGCGGCAAAGCTGTCGGCGGCGATGAAGTAGATCGCTTCCTGGCCTTCTTTCATGCGGCCGACGTAGTCCTTGAGCGAGACGATCTGCGCATCGGTGTCGGTGTGGGTGGAGGCAAAGCGCAGCAGGCCGGCGATGCGGTCCTTGTTGGCGAAATCCTCGCCCGGGCCTTCCTTCAGCACCTTGCCAAACTCTTTCCAGAATTCGACGTATTTCTCGGGCTGGTTTTCGGCCAGGTCTTCCAGCAGGCCCAGCACTTTTTTCACCGAGCCGGCCTTGATGGCGTCGATGTCGCGGCTGGATTGCAGGATCTCGCGTGAGACGTTGAGCGGCAGGTCGGCCGAGTCGATGACGCCGCGCACGAAGCGCAGGTATTGCGGCATCAACTGCTCGGCGTCGTCCATGATGAAAACGCGGCGCACGTAGAGTTTGATACCGTGGCGCTTCTCGCGGTCGTAGAGGTCGAACGGCGCGTGCGACGGCACGTAGAGCAGCGAGATGTATTCCTGCTTACCCTCGACGCGGTTGTGCGACCAGGCCAGCGGTGCTACGTGGTCGTGGGCAACGTGTTTGTAGAATTCGTTGTACTCGTCCTCGGTGACGTCTTTCTTGGGGCGCGCCCACAGGGCGGATGCGCGGTTGACGGTTTCATCTTCGTCGGTGGGGGTCTCCACGCCGTCTTTCCATTCCGATTTCTTCATCACGATGGGCAGGGTGATGTGGTCGGAATAGGTGCGGATGATCGACTTGATCTTGTAGTCGGAGAGGAACTCGTCTGCGTCGTCGCGCAGATGCAGCACGATCTCGGTGCCGCGGCCAGGCTTGTCGACGGTTTCCAGCGTGTAGTCGCCGGCGCCTTCGGATTCCCAGCGCACGCCGTGCTCGGACGTGAGGCCGGCGCGGCGGGTGGTGAGCGTCACGCGGTCGGCGACGATGAAGGCGGAGTAGAAGCCGACGCCGAACTGGCCGATCAGCGCGGTGTCTTTTTTCTGGTCGCCGGACAGCTTCGAAAAGAATTCGCGGGTGCCGGATTTGGCGATGGTGCCGATGTGCTCGATGACTTCCTGCCGGTTCATGCCGATGCCGTTGTCGGTGATCGTCAGCGTGCGGGCGTCGCGGTCGAAGGCGATGCGGATTTTGAGCTCGCTGTCGTTTTCGTACAGCGCGGCGTCGGACAAGCCTTCAAAGCGCAGCTTGTCGGCAGCGTCGGCGGCGTTGGAAATCAATTCGCGCAGGAAAATGTCCTTGTTGGAATACAAGGAATGGATCATCAGCTGCAGCAGCTGTTTGACTTCGGTCTGGAAGCCCAGGGTTTCTTTGGTGTTGGCGGTCATGCCTCTATCTCCCGATAAAACAAACAAAACGACGTGCGAGAGATGGGGGTGGGGTGGGACTATTTCAAGTCGTGCCGATCCCATGGTCGAGCAGGGCGGGAACCGGCATCACTTCAGGCGGGCACGGCCTCTTCCTGCATGGCCGGGTGCAGATGGCCGACAAACTGCTCGGTCGCTGCGCGCCAGGAGAATTTCTCCGCATGGGCGCGTGCGGTGCTGCGGTCGATCTCGAGTGCGGCCATGCAGGCGTAACGCAGGTCGTTGTGCATGACGCCGGCGTGCGAGTCGCCCAGCACGTCGATCGGCCCGGTGACCGGGTAGGCGGCGACGGGCAGGCCGCAGGCCATGGCCTCCAGCAGCACCAGGCCGAAGGTGTCGGTTTTGCTGGGGAATACGAACACGTCGGCGGAGGCATAGACTTCGGCCAGTTCCGGCTGCTTCATCACGCCGAGGTAATGGGCGTCGAGATAACGGGCGCGCAGGCCGGCCAGCGCCGGGCCGTCACCCACCACCCATTTGGAACCGGGCAGCTCCAGCTTGAGGAAAGCCTCGACGTTCTTTTCGACGGCCACGCGGCCGACGTACAGAAAAATAGGATGTTTGGTGTTGAGGCGCTTCGATTCCTGCACCTTGAACACATCCAGGTCGACGCCGCGTGACCACAGTACGACATTGTCGAAACCAAACGCTTCGAGGTCGGATTTGACCGCAGAGGTAGGCGCCATCACAGCCCTTGCGGGGCCGTGAAACCAGCGCAGGAAGCGGTAGGTCCAACTGAGCGGAATGCCGCTTCGGGCTTTGACGTATTCGGGAAAGCGGGTGTGATAGGCCGTAGTGAAAGACAGGTTGTTGTTGAGCGCATAGCGGCGCGCGGCCAAGCCTAGCGGGCCTTCGGTGGCGATGTGCAGCGCGTGGGGGGCGTAGTCGCGGATGCGTTTTTGCACCGCGTTGCCGGCCAGCACCGACAGGCGGATGTCGGGATAGGTGGGGCAGGGCACGGTGCGGAATTCGACAGGCGACAGAATATCCACCTCATGGCCCATGGCCTGCATTTCGCGGCGGGTGGTGGTGAGCGTGCGGACCACGCCGTTGACTTGCGGTGTCCAGGCATCGGTCACAATCATGACTTTCATGGTGTCTCCATTACGGTTGCTGTGCGGGGGGCGGGGGAGGTATCCAGGCAATGCGGCCAGTGGATGAGTTCGAGCGTGCCGTCGGCGGTTTCGGCAAGCGCGGTGAGGCTTTCCACCCAGTCGCCGTCGTTGCAGTACAAGAGGCCGTCCAGGGTGCGGATTTCCGCCTTGTGGATGTGGCCGCAGATGACGCCGTCGCAATGGCGCCGGCGCGCTTCGTCGGTCATCACTTTCTCGAACGCGGTGATGAAGCTGACCGCATTCTTGACCTTGTGCTTGATGTATTGTGACAGCGACCAGTAGGGGTAGCCCATGCGCGTGCGCATGCCGTTGAACCAGCGGTTGAGCGTCAGGATCAGGGTGTAGCCGGTGTCGCCCAAATAGGCCAGCCAGCGCGCATGCTGCATCACGCCGTCGAACAGGTCGCCGTGGGTGACCAGAAAGCGCCTGCCGTCGGCGGTGACGTGGATCACCTCGTCCGCCACCTCGATGTCGCCAAACGCCAGGCCCATGAATTGCCGTGCCATCGAATCGTGATTGCCGGGCACGTAGATCACGCGCGTGCCCTTGCGCGCCTTGCGCAGCAGCTTTTGCACCACGTCGTTGTGCGACTGCGGCCAGTACCAACCCTTGCGCAATTGCCAGCCATCAATGATGTCGCCGACCAGATACAGCGTGTCGGATTCGTTGTGCTTCAGAAAGTCGAGCAGGTAGCGGGCCTGGCAACCGGCGGTGCCGAGGTGGATATCGGAAATCCACAAGGTGCGGTAATGACGCGGCGGTCGCGCGGCAGTCGAAGGCGTGTCGGGGGGCGGGCGGCCAATCTGGGCGGAGGGCCAGACGGGGGTGCCGGATGGCTGCCGGGAGCGGCAATCGGGATGAGCGCGGAGCAGGTTGGTGACACGATTTAACATGCCAACATCAGGCCATCGTCATAAGACAGTGGTGTGGCAATCGAATGAAGCTTTGTTGACGTCTTGCGCAGAGGCCTTTGTGGCGATGGCTTTCAAGGTGGCTCGCACAAAAAAACGGAGACCGAAGTCTCCGTTTTTACGAATTGAATCAGTAACCGAAATTATTATTTCTGTTTCTGGTTCAGCTCAACACGACGGTTTTTGAAGCGACCTTCATCCGTATCATTGCTTTCAAGCGGCTGGGATTCGCCATAGCCTTTAGCAGTCAAACGATCGGCTGAAATGCCCTTCTTGATCAAATAACTACGAACAGCATCGGCGCGGCGCAGCGACAAGCCCATATTGTATTTGTCACTTCCGCGGCTATCGGTGTGGCCTGAAACTTCCACGTCGATATCGCCCCATTCTTTCAGATCGGTAGCATTCTGGTCGATGATGGCGATATCTTCCGGACGCAGAGTGGACTTGTCGAAATCAAAGTTCACGCCTTCCAGCACAAGCCTTCTCGGGACGGCTGCAGGGGCTGTTGGGCTTGCTGAATAATCAGCGGCCGGCTTGACTTCGACAGGCTTGACTTCGACAGGCTTCGCAACAGGAAGCGGGCAACCATCAGGTGTTTTGGCAAAAACATCAGGACACTTGTCATCACCGTCCACAATGCCATCGCCATCACGGTCCAGTTCACAACCCTCTGCATTCACCTTGCGGCCAGCGGGCGTGTTGGGGCATTTGTCTTTGCTGTCGACGACACCATCGCCATCGGTGTCAGCTTCTTTGGGCACCGGGCAAGGGGTGCCATGCAGGGGCTGGCCGGGACAGCCGATCGTCCTGAAAAGCTCATGACCTATCGTTTTCCCCGTCGGACTGGCGGCATTGGAGGGGTCATAAAACTTACCGTCAGCGGCTTGTGCGCTTACCGCACCGGCAGAAATCAGGGTTGCGGTAAGAATGCTTAAAAACAGGGGCGTAGTACGCATATTGAGTGTCCTTTTTATCTAGGGGAATTCAAGTATAACTTAGTGAAACCTTATGTCCTGCCAAGAGAATCCGTCAGCACGATAGCACGATTGGCCAAGTATAAGAAAAAGTTCGAATAGGTTTTGTGCACTGACGAGCATTGGGAAACTTATTTTAAATTATATCAGATCGAGTCGCGGGTCAAATATACCATTAATATGGTTGTTTGCGTTTGTTGTGGTTTTCTTATGGCCTCTAGGTCAACAAGCTCAACAACTCCAGCTGCGCGCTGTAATGTTTGGCTCGGCGTGGCTTGCGGCGGCGATAGCTGCCATCTGACTGCATTTCCCAAGCCTGTACATTGTCGCGCAGATAGGGTTTCAGGCCTTCGGCAATCACGCGTTTTTTCAGCTTGGGGTTAAGTACCGGGAACCCGGTTTCGATACGGCGGAAAAAGTTGCGGTCCATCCAGTCGGCGCTCGACAGAATGACCTGCTCGTCGCCGCCGTTCCTGAAATAGAAAATCCGGGTGTGCTCGAGAAAACGTCCGACCACCGAACGCACCCGGATGTTGTCCGACAGGCCCGCAATGCCTGGGCGCAGCGCGCACACGCCGCGGATGATGAGGTCGATCTTGACGCCGGCCTGCGAGGCGGCGTAGAGCGCAGCGATAACCTGCGGCTCCAGCAGTGCGTTCATTTTGGCAATGATGGCGGCGCGTTTGCCGGCGTTAGCCAGCTCGGCTTCGCGGTTGATTGCGGCGATGACTTCGCTGTGCAGGGTGAATGGTGATTGCCACAGGCGCTTGAGCTTGCCCGCTTTGCCGAGGCCGGTGATCTGGGTGAACAGGCTGCTGACGTCGGCGGTGATGGCTTCGTCGGCGGTTAGCAGGCCAAAGTCGGTGTAGAGGCGCGCGGTGCGGGCGTGATAGTTGCCGGTGCCGAGGTGGGCATAGCGGCGCAATTCGCCGTCTTCGCGGCGGATGACCAGCGCGAGCTTGGCGTGTGTTTTGTGGCCGACCACGCCGTAGACCACATGCGCGCCGACCTCTTCCAGCTTGGCTGCCCAGTTGATGTTGGCTTCTTCGTCGAAGCGCGCCAGCAGTTCGACCACCACGGTGACTTCCTTGCCCGATTGGGCCGCGCGAATGAGTGCCTGCATCAGCTTGGAATCGGTCCCGGTGCGGTAGACCGTCTGCCGCATGGCGACGACGTTGGGGTCGGCGGCGGCCTGCTCGATGAAATCAATCACCGGCTGAAAGGATTCGAAGGGATGGTGCAGCAGGATGTCGCTTTTGCGGATAGTCGCAAAAATATCGTCCTGCTGGGCCAACCGGGCGGGCAGGGTGGGGACGAAGGGCGCGAACTTCAGTTCGGGACGGTCGACCCAGTCGGGCACCTGCATCAGACGCACCAGATTCACCGGACCTTGCTCCTGGTAGAGGTCTTCGGGTTCCAGTTCAAACTGCCCCAGTAAAAAATCCGCCATCGCCGCCGAGCAATTGTCAGCCACTTCCAGTCGCACCGCCGCGCCGTAGTGGCGTTGCGGCAGTTCGCCCTGCAGGGCCTGGCGCAGATTCTTGGTTTCTTCGTCGTCCACAAACAGGCCGGAATTGCGGGTGACGCGAAACTGGTAACAGCCTTTTACTGTCATCCCGGTGAACAGTTCGCCGACGTGAGCATGCAGAATCGAGGACAGGAACACAAAACCGTATTCGCAACCGGCAATGGCTTCCGGCATGCGGATCACCCGGGGCAACGAGCGGGGGGCCTGCACCACGGCCGCGCCGGAATTGCGGCCGAAGGCATCGCGGCCGGACAATTCGACGGCAAAGTTGAGGCTTTTGTTCAATACGCGCGGAAATGGATGCGAGGGATCCAATCCAACCGGAGTCAGCACCGGCATCAGTTCACGGAAAAAGTAATCCCGGATCCAGGCCGCCTGCGTTTCGTTCCAGTGGGTACGGCGGAAAAAATGAATGTCGTGCTCGGCCAGGGCAGGAATGATTTCGTTGTTGAACAGCGCGTACTGTTTAGCCACCAGCGCATGGGTCATGTCCGACACAGCGCGATACTGCTGGCGTGCGGTCATGCCGTCGGCCGAGCGTTGGGTGGATTTGGCGAGTATCTGTTCCTTGAGGCCAGCGACCCGCACCTCGAAAAACTCGTCCATGTTGCTGGAAAAAATGCAGAGAAACTTGAGTCGTTCCAGCAGGGGGATTTTGGGATCGTCGGCCTGGGCCAGCACGCGATGCTGGAAGGCGAGGATGCCGAGTTCACGGTTGATGAGGGTTTCGGGGCTGGGCAGGTTCATGATTAATGACTGAGAATGAGCTTCAATGATAAGCCCGTACCGAAATCCTGCCATGTCCGTTATAGGATAATGTCGTCCCATGACCCCACAACACCCCGTTGAAATCGAACTCAAGCTGTCATTGCCGGCCGATCAGGTCGCCCCGTTTCTGAAACGGATGGCGCGTCGGCGCAGCGTGCCGCTGCAGCAAGATCTTGTTACCCGCTATTTTGACACGCCGGATTTTGCCTTGAGTTCGCAGGGCATCGCGCTCAGGGTGCGCAAGATCGGACAGCGCTGGCTGCAAACGCTGAAAACCGAGGGCGAGCGGCAGGGGGGACTCTCGCGCCGCATCGAATACGAAATGGCCATACCCGCTAACACGCCAGACTGGAACCTTTTTCCGGTTGCGGCTCAGGCGCGGGTGCCCGAAATCTTACGTACGCAATTGATTCCGCTGTTCGAAACCCATTTCAACCGCACAACCTGGCTGGTTTCGGGGCGGGGCGGCGCAAAGATCGAGGTGGCACTGGATGTGGGCGAGGTGCGCGCAGGCACACGCAGCCAGCCTGTCTGCGAGATCGAGCTCGAACTCAAGGCGGGGAAACCTGACGCGCTGTTTGAACTGGCTCAAGCGTGGGCAACGAAACTAGACTTGCTGCCACTCGATGTGAGCAAGGCTGAGCGTGGGGTGCGCTTGGCGCGAGGCGAAATTGCGGCGCCCATGAAATCCGTGCCAGTGGATGTGCGCGACGACATGCGCGTGGAGGAGGGCTTTAGCGTGATCGTGCAGGCATGTTTGACACAGTTCCAGGCCAATCTTCCGGGCGTACTGGCATCCGATGACATCGACTATGTACATCAGGCGCGGGTGGCCCTGCGACGTCTGCGTGCTGCGCTACATGTGTTTCGCCGGGTGTGTACATTGCCGGACGAACTCTTGAATGGGTTGCGGGTGCTGTCTGCTGCGCTCGGACCGGTGCGCGACTGGGACGTGTTGTGTGGTGAAACCCTACCGGCAATTGCGCCGCACTTTGCTGACGAGGGTGACTGGCAATTCGGTTTGAGCGTGTTGGAGGCGCACCGTGCCGAGGCGCGCGCTGCGATGCGGGCTGAAATGATTCAAGCACGCCCAGGTGCGTGGCTGCTGTCATTTCAGCGCTGGCTGATTCAGCAGGGTTGGCGTGAGGGTTCGGCAACGCAGCATCACGTTCAGCAGTCAGCATTGAAAGCATGGGCCCGCCGCAAGCTGCGGAAGGGGAATCGATTGATTGAACAGGGCGCGCGCGCCTATGCGCAGATGCGTCCCGCAGCGCAGCATGCCTTGCGTATTATCGTCAAGCGTCAGCGTTACGCCGCCGAGTTTTTCGTGGGCATGTTTGTCGGGCGACGCCAAGCCCGGTATCAAACGGCGCTGCAAGTCGTGCAGGAAAGCCTGGGCCGCATCAATGACTACCGTGTGGCAAGCCGATTGCTGACACAAGCGGGTGCGGAATCGGGATCGATGGGCTATTTTTCACGAGGTTGGCTGGCAGCATGTCGGGCAGGTGACGATAAAAAAGCCATCAAAAAGCAACTGAAAAATTTCGTAAAATGGGTGCCTGGCTGGTAGATGGCGGTACGGCATGCTGGTCTTCAGTACGAACGGGTGCTGTCACGCGATGCCGAATGCAAACAGGTAGTCTGAAAGAGCGTGAGCCCTGACGGCAAATTACAGGCCTCACCGGTCGAGCCGGACAAATATTTTCTGGCCTCCCGTCTGGTTGAAGCGGCTGCCTCTGGATCTGACAGTCTCGCAGTGAGGGTGCCCTGTCATATTGGATAGTTCAAGCAGGTGCACAATGGCCTGCACAGAAACCTGGTTCTAAACTTGTTGAGGAAAATGAAATGGAATTGATTTTATGGCGTCATGCCGATGCTGAAGACAGCAGCCCCGACCTCAGTCGCGAACTCACCGACAAAGGCCGCAAGCAGGCAGCACGCGTGGCTGACTGGCTCACCCCGCGCTTGTCGCCAGATATCCGCATTCTGGTTAGCCCTGCTGCGCGGGCGGTGCAAACTGCGCAGGCATTGGGGCGTCATTACGAAGTGTTGCCCGAGCTCGCACCTGACGCGCGTGCTGAAGCGGTATTGGCTGCTGCCGGATGGCCGCATGCGACCCATCCGGTGATGATCGTGGGGCATCAACCCACGTTGGGACAGGTGGCGATGTTGCTGCTGTCCGGACAAGTGAGTGACCTGATCGTCAAGAAAGGGGGGGTATGGTGGTTTCAGGGCCGTAACCAGATGGGCGAATTGCAGGTGGTATTACGCGCTGTGGCAGCGCCTGACTGGTTATAATCGGCATGTGACTATTCAACCCAATTTCATCAAGACCATTGCGCCGAGCCGGGCCATGCACACGAGGTGTGAACAGTGCCGGGTTGGCTGAGCAGTCTGCGTGAGCTGATCGCAGATGCGAGTCCCGTGCGTCGCTTCATGCTCGCACTCCTGGTGTTGGTGCCGCTGATTGCCTTGGCTGCGGCGTATCTGAAGATCACCCCCCCGGTCTATCGCGTGTTGTATACGCAACTGTCCGACCGCGCCGGTGGAGAAGTCATCGCTGCGCTGGAGCAATTGGATATCCCTTATCGACTGTCGGATGCCGATGGCAGCATTGAGGTTCCGCTCGATCAGTTGCATGCGGCCCGTTACCGACTGGCGGCGCGCGGCCTGCCAAAAACAGACGATGAACGGCAGGATGAAGCGGTGCGCGCGCCCAGCTTTGGCGCCTCTTCATTGCAGGAACAACAGCGATTCCAGCGTGCGCTCGAACTCGATCTGGCCCGTTCGATCCAGAAGCTGGAAGCGGTCGAGATCGCACGGGTTCACCTTGCACTTCCCAAGGTTTCCCCTTTTCTGCGCGATGCGCCGCCTGCAACTGCTGCCGTTCTGGTCCGGCTGCGAGCGGGCGCACAATTGTCGGTAGGCCAGGTGACAACAATCCAGACGCTGGTGGCAGCCGCAGTGCCACGCATGAAGCGCGCTGACGTCCAGGTGCTCGACCCGCGTGGCGTGTTGCTGGGGGGCGCGGTTTCCGAGCCGGTGCAATCCCAACGGCTGGCGCTGGAGCAGGATCTGGTTAGACGGGTGTTGGCCGTATTGACGCCGTGGCTGGGTCAAGATCGCGTGAGCGTGCAGGTGACAGCAACGCTGCAAGACAGTGAGACCCGGCAGACGGTTGAGCAAGTGCGCAATATCGGGGTTGCCGGTCAGAAGCGTCCGTTGGAAAAAACCGTGCGCACGTCCAGCGTGCCTGAAGGCAGCATCCAGCGCATCAATGCCACCGTGATTCTGGGTTTCGAAGCCAGTGCCAACGAACGCTTGAAGGCTGGGCAGATGGCGCAACAGGCGCTGGGTTATCAGTCTGCGCGCGGTGATACGGTCAACGTGTATGCACTCCCTTCAGCTACGCTGGCACAGCCCGCGACAATCGCGCCACACGGTCAAACGCAGTCGCCCCCCACGCTGGCCGCAGCAATATCGAACCCCTTGGTCAAGCCTCGCCCTGAACTTCAGCGTGAGTTTCCGATGGGATGGATGGTTATGGGCGCGGGTGTGTTGCTGCTGCTGGCCTTGGGGTGGCGCCGCGTCCGGAGAACAGAGACACCTGATCTGGCGATGGATGATTTTGACGGAGACCTCGGCTTGACACGTCATCAAGTGATGGTGGACCCGCGGGTGGCGGCCGATGTGATCAAGTTGTGGATGCGCGCATGAGCCAGGCCGGAATCGAAAAAGCTGCAGTGTTGTTACTCGCATTGGGTGAAGAAGCCACGGCAGCGGTGTTTCGTTACCTGAGTCCGCTGGAAGTGAGCCGCCTCGGCAGCGCCATGCGCGAACTGGATGTGGTGCCGCGTGAGCGGGTGCGTGTCATCCTGCGTGATTACGCTGCCGAGTCGTCCGAGCAAACCGGATTTGCTGCGGATACCCGCCGCTTTCTGGACGAGACGCTCAAACTTGCCTGGAGTCCCGAGCGCGCTCAAGCGATGTTGCAACGCCTCGGTGCATTGGGGTCACAGGCACTGGATAAGCTGGCCTCGCGTGAGCCTGCAGAGATTGCCGGATTGCTGGAAGCGCAACCGCCGCAATTGATCGCGGTTGTCCTTTCGCAGCTGCCGCGTGATGTCGCCGCTGCCGTGCTCGACGTGTTGCCTGCAGTCATACGCGCCGATACGTTGTTGTGCCTGGCACAAAGCGATGCGCCCAGCCCCGACATGATGCGTGAGCTGGATGACTGGTTGGCGAGTATGGACCCTGCATCGCCGTTGCAGGGAGAGGCCGCAGTAGTTAACCTGCTGGGACAGATGAGCGAAGGCAGTGCAGCAGCAGTGCTGAACCAGCTTGGTCAGAATGATGCAGAGCTGGCTGCGCGTTTGCGGGTGCGTAATCTGTCGTTCGAAGATCTTGCGCGCGTGCCTGAATCCGGCCGTAAAACTTTTTTGCGACATGTTGGCGCACGCACCTTGTTGCACGCACTCAAAGGAAGTGATGGCCGCATACTCGATGCACTCGCGGAAGTGATGAGCCCCACCGCAGCCCAGCGCATGCGCGATGATCTGGATACCTTGGGCGCGTTGCCGGTGACCGAGATTCAGACTGCGCAGGAAGCCGCCGGCGCGACTTTGCGGCGGCTTGCAGCAGAGGGCGCGATCCTGTTCCCGGAGGAGGAAGCAGCATGAGCACACAAGACGACCCCACCGCGTTTGAACACTGGGAGGTGGTCGAGCTGGCAGCGTCCAATGGTGAACAGGCGCCATCGGCTGCAGACACCGAGGCCGAACTGGCCCGCTTGCGTGAAGCCGCACGTGCAGAAGGTTATGCCGAGGGCCTGGCCGTAGGGCGGGTTGAAGGCGAGCAGGCCTGCAAGCGCATGAAAGAGCTGGCAGAAAGCTTTGCTTCGACACTGGATAATCTGGATTTTCGCCTCGCCGACATGCTGCTTGAACTGGCACTCGATGTGTCACGCCAAGTGGTGTCGGCCGAGTTGTCGGTGCATCCTGAGCACATCCTCGATGTGGTAAACATGGCGCTCAAGCAGATGGCCGAAAGCAGCCGCGAAGCGCGCCTGCTGCTGAACCCGGAAGACGCCGCGCTGGTACGCCCGCATCTCGATCAGGTGCTGGACAAGAACCGGTTGCGCATCGTTGAAGATGTGCGCATCGTGCGTGGCGGCTGCCTGATCGAAACCCCGCAGGGGGATCTCGATGCCACCTTGCCCGCACGCTGGCGCCAGGTGGTCATGGTGCTGGGATCCAACCTGAACTGGATCGAATAATGGATCGCATCGTCCGCCTGCGCGAATATCTGGCCGATTGTCGCCGTGCAGTCAGTTGGGCGACGCCGATTGCAAGCAGCGGACGTCTCACGCGCGTTACGGGGCTGGTGATGGAAGCGGTGGGCTTGCGTTTGCCGGTGGGCAGTCAGTGTCATATCCAGGTTCCGGGCGGGCAGAGTATCGAAGCCGAGGTAGCCGGATTTTCCGGTGACCGCCTGTTCATCATGCCGGCGACCGATATTTATGGCGTGATGCCGGGTGCACGCGTGATTCCCGACAACCCGATGGCAGCCCAGCCTCCGCGTTTGGGATCGCGCTATGTACCGCGTCGTCGCGCGCAGGATCGGGTGCGACAGGTTCCGGTGGGCGACCGATTGCTGGGACGCGTGCTTGATGGTGCCGGAAGGCCGCTCGATGGCATGGGCTCGCTCTCGCTGGAGCGCCGGATCCCGCTTTATAGTCGCCCGATCAATCCCCTGGAGCGAGCGCCCATCAGACAGACGCTGGATGTGGGCGTGCGCGCAATCAATGGGCTGTTGACCGTGGGACGTGGGCAGCGACTCGGCCTGTTTGCCGGCAGCGGCGTAGGTAAAAGCGTGTTGCTTGGCATGATGGCGCGCTTTACCGAGGCCGACGTGGTGGTGGTGGGGTTGATAGGCGAACGCGGCCGCGAGGTCAAGGAGTTTATCGACACCATCCTCGGCACTGAGGGCATGGCGCGTGCGGTCGTGGTGGCGGCGCCCTCAGACCATCCGCCGCTGATGCGCCTGAACGGCGCGGCCTACGCCATGTCGATTGCTGAATATTTTCGTGACCAGGGCAAGCACGTCTTACTCATCATGGACTCGCTTACCCGTTACGCGATGGCGCAGCGCGAGGTGGCGCTGGCGATCGGCGAGCCGCCCGCGACCAAAGGCTATCCGCCGTCGGTATTTGCCAAGCTGCCGCAACTGGCCGAGCGCGCCGGCAATGGCCGCGCGGGAAGCGGCTCGATCACCGCGTTTTTCACCGTGCTGATGGAAGGGGATGACCAGCAGGACCCGATCGCTGATGCGGCACGCGCAATTCTCGACGGTCACATTGTGTTGAGCCGTGATCTGGCCGATGCCGGGCACTATCCTGCGATTGATGTCGAGGCTTCGATTAGTCGGGTTCAGCCCGATTTGTTGAACGAAGATCAGCTTGAGCGAACACGTCGTTTCAAATATCTTTATTCGCGCTACATGCGCAGCCGCGATTTGCTTTCAGTCGGCGCTTACGTGCCGGGCGGCGATCTGGTGCTGGATGAAGGGGTGAAACTGTATCCAAAAATGCAGGGTTATCTGATGCAAGGCATGCGAGAACGTGCCGGGATGGATGAAGCGCGCGCAGGACTGGATGAGGTGCTCAGGTGAAGCCATTTGCGCTGGCGCGCGTGTTGCAGCTCGCCGAGCGTAAGCTCGAAACACAGGCACGTGCAGTCAAGTTCGCACAGGGTATCTGGCTGCGGGCACGCGGCAGGCAGGTGCGACTGACGGCTGTACGCGACGCCCATATTGCGCAACTGGCAGACGAATTACGCGGCGGTGTGTCTGCCGATCAGTTGCAGGAAAAAAATCGTTTGCAGCTTGCACAGGCAGCCGATCGGCAAGTGGCGCAAGCCACCATCGATGCCGCGTATCGTGAATGGCAAGCTCGTCTGGCCGAATGGATGCACGAGGAGAATCGGGTGAAGGCTTTGCGATTGCTTGAACAACGCCATCTGGAACAGGCTGCAATTCAGGGAAAACGGATCGAACAACGTCAGCATGACGAGTTGGTGGAGTTGATGCATGGTCGTACCGCGGGTGGGTGGAGGGCTCGCTGATGCAGTTGCTTGAACTCACGCCGGCCGAATTGG
>JBKJIS010000177.1:0-5481 GCA_046598305.1 Thiobacillus sp. | reverse complement strand
GTTGAAGATCTTCCGGAACGTCAGCCGGGGGTCGAATTCCATGGTGGCGGAACCTGATTTGTCCCGCATTCACTGAGACTTTTTTGAACCGACCTCACAGGAGATCACCCGTATGAGTACCAACATGCCCGAACGCGACGCAGAAGGTTACCTGGTTGACCCCGGCGACTGGAACGAGGAGGTGGCCAAGTTGTTGGCCGAGGAAGAAAGCCTCACACTCAACGACGACCACTGGGATGCCATCCGTTTCATGCGCGACTTTTACGGAGAAAACCAGGTCGCAGCCGACGCCCGTTTCGTCATCAAACATTTGGCCCAGCGCATGGGAAAAGATGCGCACAAGAAGCTCTTCGAACTGTTTCCATACGGCTATGTGAAGCAGGCCTGCAAGATTTCCGGAATGCGGCGACCGCGTGCCTGGAGTACGGGTTGAACACCGGCAACCGATCCTCTGACGACAAACCTTTTTGGGCACCTCTAAAAATCCAGAGTTCGCCCAAATGCAAGGCGCGTGAAAAATTTCGCAGCGCCGCATATGTTTGATATGTAAGCAAGCCCGCAAGGGATACCGTCCCCTGTCAGACCGGGGACATAAAATTTTTCCCGCAACGCCGCAGTTGGGATTTATGCCCTTTTCGGGTATGAAATCTGGATTTCTAGAGGTGCCCAGGAACTAATCCCTGCGATTCTCCGACTCAGGACGAGCCTCATTTATAATCGTCCCATGGAACAATATCGCGGCACCACCATTCTGTCTGTCCGGCGCGGCGCGGACGTTGCCCTTGGCGGCGACGGCCAGGTCACCCTCGGCAACATCGTCATCAAATCCACCGCCCGCAAGATACGCCGGCTGTATCAGGAAAAAGTCCTGGCCGGGTTTGCCGGCGGGACGGCGGATGCCTTCACCCTGTTTGAGCGCTTCGAAGCCAAACTCGACAAGCATTCCGGACATCTGATGCGCAGTGCCGTCGAACTCGCCAAGGACTGGCGCACCGACCGCATGCTGCGACGGCTCGAGGCCATGCTGGTGGTGGCTGATCGTGAGCACTCGCTCATTATTACGGGTAATGGAGACGTGCTTGAACCCGAGTTAGGGATTGCCGCCATCGGCTCAGGTGGCGCTTATGCCCAATCTGCCGCCTGCGCCCTGCTGCAAAACACCGATCTAGGCCCGGTTGAAATTGTCAAAAAGAGCCTCACCATTGCAGGGGACATCTGCATTTACACCAACCAGAATCACGTCATTGAAACGCTGTGAACCGGACGGCGCAACCCTGCCTCACTTCTCACCCCTTACGCCTCACCCTGCAATGACCCCTAAAGAAATCGTTCACGAACTCGACAAGCATATCGTCGGACAGACTGCGGCCAAGCGTGCAGTGGCAGTTGCCCTGCGTAACCGCTGGCGCCGTCAACAGGTGAGTGAACCCTTGCGCCAGGAAATCACGCCGAAGAACATCCTGATGATCGGCCCGACCGGCGTCGGTAAAACCGAGATCGCCCGACGTCTGGCACGCCTCGCCAATGCACCCTTCATCAAGATCGAGGCGACCAAGTTCACCGAGGTCGGTTACGTCGGCCGCGACGTCGACACCATCATCCGCGACCTGATGGAAACCGCGATCAAGCAGATGCGCGAGCAGGCCACGTCCAAGGTACAGTTCCGCGCTACAGACGCCGCCGAGGACCGTATTCTTGACGCCCTGCTGCCGCCGCCGCGCAGCGTCGGCCTTGACGATGCTGCGCCCAAGCACGAGGAAGGCGCCGCCCGCCAGCGCTTCCGCAAGATGCTGCGCGAAGGCGAACTCGACGACAAGGAAATCGAAATCGAACTGGCCGCACTCAACCCCAGCATGGAAATCTTCACCCCGCCGGGGATGGAAGACCTGTCTCAACAGCTGCAAGGCATGTTCCAGAACCTGGGGCAGAGCCGTCAGCACCGTCGAAAACTGAAGGTGCGTGAAGCCTTCAAGCTGCTGACCGAGGAAGAAGCAGGGCGTCTGATCAACGAAGAAGACACCAAGCAGCAGGCGCTCGAAGCGGTCGAACAGAACGGGATCGTGTTTCTGGACGAGATTGACAAGATTGCCACCCGCAGCGATGCCCACGGCAGCGATGTGTCACGCCAGGGCGTGCAGCGTGATCTACTTCCACTGATCGAAGGCACGACGGTCTCGACCAAGTACGGCATGGTGAAAACCGATCACATCCTGTTCATCGCCAGCGGGGCATTCCACCTGTCCAAGCCGTCCGACCTCATCCCCGAATTGCAGGGCCGACTGCCGATCCGGGTCGAACTGCAGGCGCTCTCTGTGGAAGACTTCGAACAAATCCTGACCTCGACCGACGCCTGTCTGACGCGTCAGTACGAAGCGCTGCTGGCGACCGAAGGCGTCACCCTCAAATTTACCGATGACGGCATCCGGCGTCTTGCCGAAATCGCCTTTGAGGTCAACGAACGCACTGAAAACATTGGCGCACGCCGTCTGTATACGGTGATGGAAAAGTTGCTGGAAGACATTTCATTTGATGCCGGCACGGTCACCGGCGAACATCTGGTTGATGCCGAAATGGTTACCACCCGTCTTGCTGCACTCGCCGCGCGTGAAGACCTCGCGCGTTATGTCTTGTAGCCCACCCGTTCATCCATCGCGCACCATTTTGTACCCCTACTGTCTGTAACCTTACTGGCGCCTTGAACATATGAAACCCGTATCCAACCACCCCATCACGACAAGCAACAAGATCCTGTCTTCCATCCTGTTTGGCAGCCGCTGGTTACAAGTGCCCCTGTATCTGGGCCTGATTGGCGCGCAGCTGGTCTATGTCGTGCACTTCATGATCGAACTGGAGCACCTGGTCATGGGTACTTTCAGCCTCACCGAAGAGGCCATCATGCTCATCGTGCTGGGGCTGATCGACGTGGTGATGATTTCCAACCTGCTCATCATGGTCATCGTCGGCGGTTATGAAACCTTTGTTTCGCGCCTCAATCTCGAAGGCCATCCGGACGAGCCCGAGTGGCTGTCGCACGTCAACGCCAACGTCCTGAAAGTGAAGCTGGCCACCGCCATCATCGGCATCTCATCGATCCACCTGCTGAAGACCTTCATCAATGCCCCCAACCTGACGGACAAGGTGTTGATGTGGCAAACCATCATCCATATGGCCTTCATTGCGTCGGCCGTATCAATTGCGTACATCGACAAGCTGATGCCGAACCCGGCCAAGCATTGATTTGCTAGTCGGACATGCCCGTCAGCCCTGCAATCATTTCATCCAGCAGCCAGGTTCGCAGGCTTTCGGCAGCCACGCTGGCGGCCTCCTGATCGGAAAACTGCTCCCCCAGGTCAGCACATGCCTGGGCAAATGAGGCGCCACCCTGCACCTGCATCAACGCTGCGTGTTCAGCCGCCTGAATCGTGCGGAAATGAGGTTGCCAACCTTTACGCCAAATCAACAGCCAGGCGGAATCGGGCAACGGTTCGGCAACTGGCGGCGCCAGCTCCTGATCGAGCGCATGCCAGATGGCCACGCTATTAAAACGTATCGGTGCGATAAACAGGGTAGGAACAAACTGGAACCCTACACTGGCCCAATCCTCGGCAGCCAATCCGGCCAATTCCGCAGGCTGAACCGGGCTCGCGTCAGGCCCATCAAACGCCCGACGCAACTGCCAGTCGATGAGCGCCAGTTCGGCAATATCCCCATCCTCCGGAAACCATTTTTCCAGCCACTTCGGAAATCCCGCGCCGTGCCAGCGCAGGTTGCGGTGCGTGGGCGGATTGTCTTTAATGAAAGCCAACGCAGACGACTCGAAGGTGTCATCACCGAGATACGCCCAGGTTTTTTCATAGGCATCCTGCAGGTTTTCCAGCAGGCGAGCACGATAGGCATTGTGATAAATATGCAGACGGTGATCGACACCAATACGGCCGTCTTCGCGCACCTCCTGCGAGATCGCGCTGGGCAGGCCGAGCAAATGATCATGAAAAGCCCCCTGCAGATCAGTTAACGCGGGCGACTTCACAGCGCGGCCTCCCTGAATTCCTGCACTCCGGACCCAGAAGTTTCGGCGGCTATGGCGCGCGCTCGATCCAGTTCCGCAATCAATACACTTAACGCCGGTATGTCGTCATCTCGTTCGATCATGGTGGCCACGTCACCAAATCGCGCACAGGTATAACGGTAGAGGTCCCATACCGGCTCGGCCACCGGATGATCATGCGTGTCCACGATGTAGTCACCATGATCGCTATGCCCGGCCAGATGAATCTGCTGCACCCGATCGACCGGCAAGTGGTCCAGAAATTCAACGGGATCAAAGCCGTGATTGATGCCGCTGACATAGATGTTGTTCACGTCAAGCAGCAGCAGGCAGTCGGCTTGCTCGGCCACCTGGCGCAGGAATTCCCATTCGCTCATTTCGGAGCTGCGATAGTTGAGGTAGCTCGACACGTTTTCCAGCAGGATGCGTCGGCCCAGTGCATCCTGCACCTGATTGACGTGGCGTACGACCAGTCGCAACGCCTCTTCGCTGTAAGGCAGCGGCAACAAATCATGCGCGTTGCGACCTTGCACGCCGGTCCAGCACAGATGGTCTGAAATCCACATAGGCTGCACATGATTGGCCAACGCTTTGAGGTCTGCCAGATAGGCCGCATCGAGGCCATCAGTCGAGCCGATCGACAAGGACACGCCGTGCATGGCGACCGGATAGCGCTCCAGGATGGCGTCGAGCATGGCCAGCGGTTTGCCGCCGGGAACCATGTAATTTTCAGAGATTATTTCCAGCCAGTCGACTGCCTGAGCTTGGGCCAGAAAATCCGGGTAATGCACCGGCCGCAAGCCGAGACCAAAGCCCGGCGATACGTTCTTGATGGCGGTAGACAAGGGGCTCAAAAGCATGGGGCAAGTCGAATGATCAGTAGCGGGTCATGAATGGAGTTTTTACCCTGAATGTCAGCAATGAAGCGAACATTCAGGATAAAAACCCAAGCGCAAGGCCTGGGTTTCAGACAGATTACTTGGCCTTCAGGTCGGAAATGACGCCGCCTTTGTCCATGCACTCCTTGGCCTGCATACCCTTGAAGCCATGACCTTTACATGCGTTCATGCCCTTACAGCTATTTTCAGCCGTTTTGCAATCGGTGTTGCCCTTGCAGGAATGCACGCCGTAGCAATGTACTTTATCACTGGCGCCCACTGCAGCACCCATGCTGCCTGCCGGGCTGTCTGCTGCGATAGCGGCCGACATTGACAGAACCATTGCAGCGGCGGCAGAAGCCAGGATGGCGCCTTTGGATTGAATTGACATGTAGATCTCTCCTTGATGAATGAAACACGTTGTTGACATGAGGCCCGTAAATCACAGGCCATAAGACGAAATGAAGCACCAATGAGCGATGTTTCAATGCAGGGCAACCCATCATTTATGCAAATCCAGCGACTGCCATGCCCACGTTAGTCGACAATTAATTG
>JBKJIS010000173.1:0-4419 GCA_046598305.1 Thiobacillus sp. | reverse complement strand
TCGATGCGGCCAGGCAGACCGGGGACGTTATTTGTTATGGCAATCGGTTCGGTCATCAAAGGTTTCCAGCCAGGCTGTTCGGCAAACCGCCATGGCGGTTGAAAAAGTCCGCCCCAGCCAATCGAACACATGAAATAACGGTAGAAGGACAAGCGCGGTAAAATCCATGTACGGATTTTACGCGATGCCCCTGCCCGCTGCCGTGCCCTGTAACGAGTCACTGCCATGCCGCCCAAAAACCCGAACACCACTCTGAACGAAAACGACATTGCCACCCTGGCAGACCTCATCGACGAAGCGGCTACGCGCACCGAAGAACCGCTGTCACTTGAAGGGCTGGATGGATTTATCACCGCGCTGCAATGTGCGCCGCGCCCCATCGCGGAAGCAGACTATATTGCGGTGCTGTTCGGACTGCCCAATCCGGCCGCACTGTTTTCCAACGCGGCCGAATACCAACGCTTTCAAGCACTGTTCACGCGACGCTGGAAAGAAATTGCGCGTGCGCTATCCGCCCCAATCGATAGCCTGACTGATCCCCACGCCCTGTCTCCGCTCATCATGGACTGGGAGGGCATGCTCAACGACATGCCGATGCAGGAAGCGGCCGCATTCGAAGACGAAGGGGTGCCGCTGTACGCCAGCATCTGGGCAGCCGGGTTTCTGCAGGTGGTGGAACACTGGGAATCCGACTGGACGTTGCCACCCGACAGCAAGGACGAAGCCTTTGTCGATGAGTTACTCGATCCGTTTTATGTGCTGATGACCCCGCCCGAAGAATGGACCGACGAAGAGCAGGAGACCAGCCGCGAAGATTACGTCGCATTGGCAATCTGGAGCTGTTATGAACTGTGCGAATTCTGGCGCGACCGCGGCCAGGCACCCCGCAAATAAAATATCAATAAACACTCTGTAACCTGAACCTTGTAAGCTGCGTCCACTATGAACCTCGTCCTGTTTGATCTCGACAACACCCTGCTCGCCGGCGACTCAGACTATGAATGGGGTCAGTTCCTCATCGCCAAGGGCGCAGTCGACGGCCCCCATTACGAAGCCAAGAACAAGGCCTTCTACGAAGACTACAAGGCGGGTCGGCTGGATATCTATGCCTTTTTGGCATTTGCCCTGCGCCCGCTGGCCACCCACTCGCGCACGCAACTCGACGCCTGGCATGTCGAATACATGGAAACGCGTATCAAGCCGATGATCACTCGGGCTGCGCGTGATCTGGTGAAGCGCCATTTGAACGAAGCCGACCTGGTCGCGGTCATCACCGCCACCAACAGCTTCGTCACCGGCCCGATTGCCCGGGAATTCGGCATTGCGCATTTGATTGCCACCGACCCCGAGGAAAAGGATGGGCGATTCACAGGAGAAGTCGCCGGCACCCCCTGCTTTCGCGAAGGCAAGGTCACCCGACTCGAACAGTTCCTCGTTGCTCACGGCACGCGGCTGGACTGCCTGACCAACAGCTGGTTCTATAGCGACTCGCACAACGATTTGCCCCTACTGGAAAAAGTCCAGCATCCCGTTGCGGTCGACCCCGATTCCACGCTACAAGCCCTCGCGCTCCAAAAAGGCTGGCCGGTGATTTCATTAAGAAGCAAATAAACCCAACTTCTCGGGAAACTGCCCACGGCACCAAAATCAAGCTTGCCGGCCAGCCCATTGACGAATACCAAGTCTATGATGGTCGCAGCACCGTCAATGGCGTGGCCAACCCGACCTACGACCTACCCGTGCCTGTTTACCGAAACATCTACTTGTTTTTTAGAAATTCGCTAGTCGACATCGGCCATGAATCGCTCAGGCGCGTATTGGTTTTTGAATAAAAGGTGCCAGGCACGAATTTTTCAGCCCCCCATTTGTTTTCAGCCCATGACTTTTCGACGATTTCGGATTTTGATCCTTCTAGGCCTTCTGGCCGCTGCGCTGGGACTGACCTGGCTTGAGCAGAGCATGGCACGCGGCTGGCGGGCGCCGTTAACGGTGGACGTGATTCCGATCAATGGGGATGGATCAGAGCTTGCGAGCGAGACGATACGCGCGTTGCAGGCGGATGACTTTTCCGCCATCAACGCCTTCATCGAACGTGAGACGGCCCGATATGGCATGAAATTTTCACCTGCCATGCAGGTGACATTGAAGCCCGAACTGAAAGCCCATCCACCGGCACCACCACTCGATGGCAGTGTGCTGAAAACCATATTCTGGAGTTTGAAGCTGCGCTGGTGGGTGTATCAACAGTCTGATCAGCTGCTTCCGCAGCTTGGCAGGATCAAGCTCTATGTGTTGTATCACGCGCCGCAGGACGGCATTGCGCTACAACATTCGCTGGGCTTGCAAAAAGGCTTGATCGGTGTGGTGCATGCTTACGCCGACCCCGAGCAGGCTGACCAGAACAACATTGTGATTGCACACGAGTTATTGCATACGCTGGGTGCAACCGACAAATATGATGCCGAGGGCAAACCGATTTATCCGCAAGGTTATGCTGATTCAGGATCGCCACAATCCGTGCCGCGTACCGAAGCGGAAATCATGGCGGGCCGTTATCTGGCGGTGAATGGGCGTGCGGTGATGCCACCCGGTTTGGAGCGGTGCGTTATTGGGGCGCAGACTGCTCACGAGATTAACCTCGATGAAGGGTTCAGGCTGCGGTTTGCTTCGGATCGTTGAGGCGTCGTTGTTGATTCAGACGTGCGAGGCCATAGTGGATAAATGCGAGCGCAGCAAGCACCGGGCCGAATAAATTTAACACGGGAACAAACTGTATCAAGCCGGTCAGTAGGCCGAGTCCCCACCAGCCACCGCGTTCGTGTTTGAATAGCGTCGCCATTTCACCAGGCGTGGCATGCTCGGCTATGGCGTCATAGCGGAACAGGCGCTGGTTCAGATAGGCGGCGGCGACAAATGGAATCAGGATGCCGACACCGATCAGCCACAAGGGCAACGTCACCAGCCACAGCGTTACAAACACCACGATGGCGATCACGGCATTCCACACGCTACCGACCAAGCCACCGCCATTTTCTCGTTTGAGTTGCGGATAGTCGCGCTCGGCCACCACGCGGATCAGGGTGGGCATCGCAAACAGCGCAGTGAGAACAAGCGCGGTCAGCATCACCAGCGGCACAAACAGCATGAGGTGCAACAGTGCCTGAATGCCGTTGGCGATCCACACCGGTTCAAGTTTGCTTAGCCAGACCTGGATGCCCATTTTATCGAGCCCGTATTCAAGCCAGCCCGAAAAGGTGCTCCAGAACGCGATCCCCAGCGTCATCCACAGCAGCATGGCGACCAGCATCGGCCAGATCACCACCCACAGCACGCGCAGGCTGAACAGATCACGCAGCGCGCGCGCAAGCGCATCGAGAATGGCTGTCATGGTGTTGTCCTCAATGCGGATTTAGGTCGGAACACGGCGATGGTTTCCGGCCTGGATTCAAGATAGGGCCCGCCTATCAGGTCAATGCAGTAGGGGATGGCAGCAAAAATGCCGTCTAGGGTTTCCTTGATTGCCTTGGGCTGCCCCGGCAGGTTGAGGATCAGGCTTGCGCCGCGCGTCACGCCAACCTGGCGTGACAGAATGGCCGTAGGCACATACTTCAACGACACCGCGCGCATCGCTTCGCCAAAACCAGGCAGCACCTTGTGTGCAATGGCGAGGGTTGCCTCGGGTGTGACGTCACGCGGCGAAGGGCCGGTGCCGCCGGTGGTCAGAATCAGCGAACAGCCTTCGCTGTCGGCCAGCTCGATCAGTGTGGTTTCGATCAGTGCCTGCTCGTCGGGAATCAGGCGGGTGACGAATACGGCGGGATTGGCCATGACCTCGCCAAACCAGGCTTTGAGTGCAGGCAGTCCCTTGTCTTCATAGATGCCGCTGCTGGCGCGGTCGCTGATGGAAATCAGGCCGATGCGGATGGAGTCGTGTGTCATATAGTCGGAAAAGAGGGTTGCATGATTGCTTGAATTTAGCAGAATGAAGATCAGCTACCCATCAGCAGGCAGATCGTCGTGCCAAAGGAGAACCGGATGAATGGTATCAAAACCCATGATGATGGCGTGCTGTTTGTGGGCGCTGCGGTGCTGGCAGAGCCGCCACCCAACTATCCGTTCGTCAATTTCGACGCGGGTCTCAAGGCGGCGCGCGCGAGTGGCAAGCCAATTTTTCTGTATTTTTGGCCGCTACGGGTGTGCCTGGAACGTGATGAAACGCGTGGCACGCGAATTCGCTATGTGCGGGGTGTGCCGCGCTGAGCCGAGCCGCGCTGAGCCGGGGGAATCAGATCCAGCCGCGCTGTTTCAGTCGCCGATGCAGCACCCATACCCCCAGCCCGGTCAACAGCAGCAGGGCAGGATACGCCCACGGCCATTTTAGTTCGGGCATGTAGTCGAAATTCATGCCGTACAGGCTGA
>JBKJIS010000244.1:0-9719 GCA_046598305.1 Thiobacillus sp. | reverse complement strand
TGCTGGTGGCTATCGGCTGCAATGTTGTGGAAGGAAGCGGATCGTCGGTGACGTTCGAGAAAAATGGCCGGCGGGCGTATTTTCACCGCCCTCATCCGCAGCGAGAAGCACTCATCTATCATCCTAGAAACGGCAGTTGGACGCGCCTGATGGTGCGTTTGGGCGGGTGCCCCCGCAAGGGGGACGCCGGATTCGTAAGGCGGCAAAGCCGCCAACGACTCCGCTGACTGCCGCGAAGCGACGAGGCGGCAGGCCGGGGCCTGCAACGAGGAGCGACAAAGGCAGGCGCACGACCAGACGTGCCAGCGGGTGCGTAGCGCTCTCACCCAAAAGGTGAAGGTCATCGAAGGCAGCGAAGTCAGTATTCATGCGGCATTCCAACAGGTGAAGAGCGGTCAATTGCCGTTTCTAGGATCATGTCAAGGCGGCGCGCGAGTTCTTGATAAAACTGGAGATCACACCATGAAAAACACAATGACATACCGTGGCTATACAGCCAGCCTGGAGTTTGACCCGGACGATAACATTCTGGTCGGGCGCGTGCTGGACATCGACGACATTATCACCTTCCACGGGGAATCGGTCGCCGCGTTCACGACCGTTTTTCATGAGGCTGTCGATGACTATGTTTCCGCCTGCGAAAAGATGGGGCAGAAGCCTGAAAAACCAGCTTCCGGTCGGCTGATGCTGCGCGTTGACCCCGTGGTTCACGCGGCGGCGCTGAAGGCCGCCGCGCGCACCGGGCAGAGCCTTAATCGATGGGCTGAGCAGGTATTGCAGCAAGCTGCCCATGCTTAATAACATCGAGCAGTCTCGTGCGCCATGCGCACCCTTGTAGGTCGGGATTTATCCCGACCTAGCGGGCTCCCACCGTATCCGGGAAGGATGTCCTGTAAAAAGGTAGAACCCGCCTGCGATTTTGTTCCGATCAACCGGATATTGATCTGAACCATACCGAGTAAGGCTGAGCCAGCCACCACTTCAACGGCACGCGTCCGTAGTATTTGCGAACGACCATCATTGCCTCCCGGTAATGCCGACGACGCTGGGTGTTAGTTTTGGTGTCTGCGTGCTCGCGATTCACCGCAACAAAGTCATCGAAAAAATGCAGCGGGCCTACCGATTTGAACAGATGCCACCACAAGTCATAGTCCATCGCCATGTGCAGTTCCTCATCAACGCCACCCACGGCCTCCCAGGCAGAACGCCGGATCAAGGTTGCAGGCTGCGAAATAATGCAGCGAAAGGCCAGGCTGCGCTCATTGAACGGCGCCACCCAGACCGGATAGCGTTTTCCGGACTTCTCCACCTCATTCCAGCAACGGCCATAAACGGCGGGCGCATCCGGGTGTTTTTCCAATTCGCCCAGCAGTTTTGCCAAACCACCGGGCAAATACCAGTCGTCGCTGTTCAGCCAGCACACGTAGGGTGCCCGGCCCTGCGCAATGCCTTCGTTGATTGCTGCTGCCTGTCCATCATCTGCATGGCTGCGCCACCCCGCAAGTCGATGCTCCCACTTACGGATGACGTCAAGCGAGTTATCCGACGATCCACCATCCAGCACAAACACCTCAACCGGGACTTCCTGCTGAAAAATCGAAGTCAGTGCCTCATCCAGGAATCGCCCCTGGTTGAAAGAGGGAACGGCTATCGTCACCAACGGCTCTGTCATGCCCTATACCAATTCTCGTAAGAAGCGACTGTATTCGTGGGGCGCGTATAACGCACCCCACGATTTATTGGTTGCCGCCATCGCCGACCTAACCGGGCCTTTAATGGGGGCCGTCACGATGCAAATTCGATGGGTGACCCCGTTCCTTCCTGTTCTTAAATTCAAACTGGGCGCCCCTTTAATCCCCTCATAGGGTACGGGTAGTAGCGGATAATTTTTTGACCACGATAGCGTTAAGCGCACGATGCAAACGCTTATCGACGCGAACATTAAATGCTCCCGAATAGTTCTTGCGAGCCGGAGTCACTGGCACTACTGAACAGCTTCGCAGCCATTCACCCCATCATCGCATGACTAACGCACTTTTCATGTCGCCACCCTGCCGTTTTGGAGAAGCCAGTGCCTCTTCGTAAAGTTGCAGCAAAGCTGCCGCACTGCGCTTCCAGTCAAACCGTCCGGCCTGCTCTAGTGCGGCTGCACTCAATTGATTTCTTTCCAGCCGGTTCGAGGCCAGTCGCAACATCGCTTGCGCCCAGCCCTCGGTATCCTCCGGGGCAAGCAAGATAGCAGCATCCCCGGCAACTTCGGGAATCGAAGTGGAGTTCGAAGTCAGCGTCGGTGCACCGAACTGCATGCCTTCCAGAACAGGCAAGCCAAAGCCTTCGAACAGAGAAGGGTAGAGGTTGGCGTAGCAATTTCGATAAAGCCAGATCAACTCACCATCCGACACATAGCCGGTCATCACCACTTGAGCGTCAATTCCCAAGTCGATTAAATGTTTCTGGAAATCTTCCATCAGCCAGCCTTTGCCCCCCGCCAACACCAGCGGCATCGGCGCCCCCCCCAGAGCCAGATAGCGGGCATATGCCTCAACCAGACGACGCTGGTTTTTCCTGGGCTCGATGGTGCCTACGCTCAACCAATATCCGCCGACAGGCACGTCATCGAGTGCCTTTGGCCGCTTACCCTTCGCAGATGAATCCGCAAACCGCGAACACGGGTAAATCACGCGGATACGATCCTCCGGAAAATGGGGGAACACACTCAAATAATGCACCCGTGAAGCCTCCGAAATGGCCACCACCCAATCCGCCGCCATCGCCGAGCGAAAGACGCCATCGAAACAGCCCACCCGATTGGCCTCGGTTGTCCAAGCGGGTTCAACCACGAAGCCCATATCGTAGAAGGTGTAAATCAGACGGCTCGACGCCAGTTGAAGCGGACACCAAAAGTTATTGGAATGAACAATATCCGGCCTACTCAGCGAAGCTTCTGCATCGGCTCCGTTCCAGAAAACCCGCGCGGTTTCCCGCGAGAGATGCCGTGGGCCGTAATGCACGTTTCGGCCGGAATAAGGATTCAAAATCGGCATCAGCGCATCAAAATAAAAATCACCAAAACTCGGGAAAAGCGAATAACGATGCTCAGGTGCAAGCTCCAGCATCGCCTGTATCATCGCGTGCGCGAAATAGCCGCAGCCCGCCTTGCCGGAGCCGGTTTGGGAAATGTCAAAACCGATGTGCATTAAGGAAAGTCTTATATGGACGCCTGCCGGAGTGACAAGTAAGTTTTTGGCTCTTCGACGGTTTCATACGGAAGATAGCGATGGCCGATTTGCCACAGGATTACCTCGCTGCTGAAGGCATGGTTACCAAGAGTCTCCTTAAGCGTGACGAAGACCAAGTCTCTTAGTGGACGTATGTGGCAATGCATGCACATTACCATATGAAATGGTGCCCCGTTTATAGGAGCGCGCCATGCCTGCGCTGCGCGTCACATGTTCATATTATTGAGAACAGGCTCAAAACCATGTTGGGACGGATGCTGTATACGCTACGCAAGCAGACGGTGGAGCCCGTGTTCGGCATCATCAAGTCGTCATGGGGTTTCGCCAGTTCCTGTTACGAGGGAGGGAGAAGGTGGCCGGGGAATGGCAGCTAATACACAGAAACCCGTTCGAACCCATCAAAGACAGCGCCATGAACGGTTAAATATGCCTGATTATTGTGCACATCAAGTCGCGGGCGGCGTGATTGGTCCGTTTGGGGCGTCAAGTCCGACAGGCTGCCAGTGTCGTCACTTGCGCGTAAGTTCGCGAAACCGCAACTTGTCCATATCGTATTTCTCTCGTACTTTCATGAGTGCTTCTTCATGGTTCAGAACACTGCGATGCAACTCCAGGCTTTCCATACGGGTCTGATCCAGCTGGCCCTTTAGATTGGGGGAGATCGGTCGACCTGCTTTAACCAATCTGGCCGCCCGCTCCTTCAACTCGGCAAGGTTGTCGGCTACAATTTTAGCCCGCAATTGCGACCCCTTGATCGCCAGATTATGGTGTGACAGCGCACGGTCACGTGCCAAATCGATTTCTGCTTCAGTCGTGTAGGTCAGGGTCAGCGCGCGGTCCTGTTGCGTTTGCTGTTGCCGCGCCTGCTCGGTTAACCGTTCTGCTTCCAGCTGCGCTCCCTCAGCACGTCGTTCAGCCTCGGATTGCGTGCGTTTGACCACCACGCCCTGCTTGCTCATTTCAGCCGCACCGCTTTTCTGGTAGGTAGACGGCAACGTGTCGCTGTAATGCACGCGGCCACTGCCATCCACCCAGCGGTACGTGCCCGCATGCGCTATGCCCGCAGTCAGCAGAACAGCCAGCAGCAAGGTGTTAAACACCATATGCAGCCCGGTAATCCGCCACAGCACGTAACTCCGTTTGTCTGTTTGCATCTCGTTCCAAAAATTCCAATAAATTATCCAGGGTGACGACGGCCACCACCGGTATATCAAATTGCTCGCGCACTTCCTGTATCGCCGACTTGTCGCCGGTGCCACGTTCCATCCGGTCAAGCGCAATCACCACGCCAGCCGGTTCGCCGCCAGCGCTGCGAATCAGCTCAACCGATTCGCGCACCGAAGTGCCCGCTGAAATCACGTCGTCCACGATCAGCACCCGGCCTTTCAGCTGTGCGCCCACCACGGTGCCGCCTTCGCCGTGATCCTTGGCCTCCTTGCGGTTGAACGCAAACGGCACGTTGCGGCCCATGCCCGCCAGCGCCACCACAATGCTCGCGGCCAGCGGAATGCCCTTGTAAGCCGGACCAAACAGCACATCGAACGCGATCCCCGAATCGACAATGGCTTTGGCGTAAAATTCGCCCAGCCGTTTCAGCTTATCGCCGTCGTTGAACAGCCCCGCATTGAAGAAATAGGGGCTCATACGCCCCGCTTTGGTTTTGAACGCGCCAAAACACAGCACCTGCGACGCGATGGCGAATTCCACAAACTCGGCTTTGTAATCGGACATTTTTATTAACTTCTTGAATTTTTATATTAAATAAACCCGTGATGCGAATTATATCGGCCAACCTCAACGGCATCCGCTCTGCGTCCACCAAAGGCTTCTTCGACTGGCTGCCCGGTCAGCAAGCAGACGTCGTTTGCGTGCAAGAACTCAAGGCGCAGGCCGCCGACCTCAAGCCCGAATTCATCCAGTGCGACGGTCTCAGCGGGGCCTTCCACTATGCCGAGAAAAAAGGCTACAGTGGCGTCGGCGTCTACACCCGTACCCCGCCGCAACAGATCATCGAAGGTCTCGGCGTACCCGAATTCGACCTGGAAGGCCGCTACATCGAGGCCGACTACGGAAACCTCGCGGTGATCTCACTCTACCAGCCCTCCGGCTCCAGCAGCGAAGAACGCCAGCAGGCCAAATTCCGCTTCCTCGACGTTTTTTTTCCGCGCCTCGAAACCTTGATTAAATCCGGCCGCGAAATTGTCATTTGCGGCGACTGGAACATCGCGCATAAGGAAGCCGACCTCAAAAACTGGAAATCCAACCAGAAAAACTCCGGCTTTCTGCCCGAAGAGCGCGCCTGGATGACGCGCCTGTTCGACGAACTCGGCTGGGTCGACGTCTACCGCAGCCTCTACCCGGAGCACACCGGCGAGGCCTACACCTGGTGGAGCAACCGCGGCCAGGCCTATGCCAAAAACGTCGGCTGGCGCATCGACTACCAGATCGCCACCCCCGGAATTGCAAAAATGGCTCAATCCGCCAGCGTCTACAAAGACCAGCGCTTTTCCGACCACGCCCCGCTGATAGTCGATTACGATTACGATTACGCTTCATGACTCCTTAACGGGGGAATAGGGAGACACGACATGGCGAGCAAAGGACTGCCCAGCATAGGCGGCAAATCCTTCGAAGGTCTCAAGCAGGTCAACGACCACGACGCCGAATACTGGAGCGCGCGCGACTTGCAACCGCTGCTGGGTTACAGCCAATGGCGGCGGTTTGAAGACGCTATCAAACGAGCCATAAGCTCTTGTGGGCAATCAGGAAATAACCCGGAGTATCACTTTGCCGGCGCCGGCAAACCGATCACCGGCGGCAAGGGTGCCGTCCAGGTCGTGCAGGACTACCAACTCTCTCGCTTCGCCTGTTACCTCATCGCCCAGAACGGCGACCCGCGCAAGCCGGAAATCGCCCAGGCCCAGAAATACTTCGCCATCCAGACCCGGCGCCAGGAATTGTCCGAACAGTTGGCCGCGGACATAGAGCGCTTGGAACTGCGCAAACAAACCTCAGAAGAATTCAAGGCGCTATCCGGAGCAGCCCAGCAAGCTGGCGTGCAAAGCCGCATGTTCGGCATCTTCCACGATGCCGGCTACAAAGGTCTCTATGGCGGTTTGGGCAACGAGCAAATCAAGGCCAGGAAAAACATTCCCGCCAAAGAACAACTGATGGACCGGATGAATGCCACCGAGCTGGCCGCCAACCCGTTTCGCATGACCCAGACACGCGACAAACTGGCACGCGAAGGCATCCGCGACCCGCAGCAGGCCATCCGTGCCCACGAGCAGGTCGGCCAGGAAGTCCGCACCGCCATCGAGCGCATTGGCGGCGAACGCCCCGAAAACATTCCTTCCGCCGAACCCATCAAGGCAGTGGAAAAGCGCATCAAGGCGGCTACGCCCAGGCTGGAACTGGATGCGCGAGATGCGGGCGGTTTGCTGGGCGAAAATCCACAAAACAAAAGAAAAAGCGAATAACAACCATGCCACTTAGCTGGAACGAAATCCGCAGCCGTGCCCACGCGTTCTCGCACAAGTGGGCGGGCGAGGATTCCGAGCGCGCCGAGGCGCAGAGCTTCTGGAACGATTTCTTTGCCGTGTTCGGCATTGAGCGCAGGCGCGTCGCCATATTCGAAAAGCAGGTACAAATCGCCCGTGTCGGCGAAAAGCTCAAACAGGGCCGCATCGACGCTTTCTGGAAGGGCATGCTGCTGATCGAGCACAAGAGCCGCGGCGTCGATCTCAACCGCGCCTTCGCGCAGGCAGCGGATTATTTCGACGGCATCGCCGAGCGCGATCTGCCGCGCTACATCCTGGTGTCGGACTTCGAGCGCTTCCGCCTCTACGACCTGGAGGACGATACCGAGACCGAATTCAGGCTTTCCGACCTGCAAAAGCGCATCAAGCATTTCGCCTTTATCGCCGGGTACCGCACCCAGGTCATCGCACCGCAGAACCCGGTCAACATCAAGGCCGCCGAGCGCATGGGCCGCCTGCACGACCGGCTCAAGGCAAGCGGCTACGAAGGCCACCCGCTGGAAGTGCTGCTGGTACGGCTGCTGTTTTGCCTGTTTGCCGAGGATACCGGCATCTTCCAGCCCGCCGGCAGCTTCCGCATCTGGCTCGACGAGCGCACCGCGCAAGACGGCTCCGATCTCGGGCCGCAATTGGCGCAGTTTTTCCAGACCCTCAACACGCCCGAGGACAAACGCTCGAAAAACCTCGACGAGCAACTCGCCGCCTTCCCCTACGTCAACGGCAGGCTGTTCGAAGAAACCATTCCGATTGCCGGTTTCGACAGCGCCATGCGCGACGCCCTGCTCGACTGCTGCGCGCTCGACTGGGCCGCGATCTCGCCCGCCATCTTCGGCGCGCTGTTCCAGAGCATCATGGACGACAAGGCACGCCGCAACCTCGGCGCGCACTACACCAGCGAGGAAAACATCCAGAAGCTCATCAAGCCGCTGTTTCTAGACGCGTTGTGGGACGAGTTCAAGCGCGTGCGCGGCAACAAGAACAAGCTGTTCGAATTTCACAAAAAGCTGCGCACGCTCACCTTCTTCGACCCTGCCTGCGGCTGTGGCAATTTCCTCGTCATCGCGTATCGGGAATTACGGGCGCTGGAACTGGAAGTGCTTCGCGCCAGCCACGGCGGCGGCCAGCAGGTGTTCGACGTGCACCACCTGATCGGCGTGGACGTCGACCAGTTCCACGGCATCGAGATCGAGGAATTCCCAGCCCAGATTGCCCAGGTTGCGATGTGGCTGATGGACCACCAGATGAACGTGCGCGTGTCGGAAGAGTTCGGCCTCTACTTCGCCCGCATTCCACTTGTCACCAGCCCGCGCATCGTCCACGGCAACGCGCTCACGCTCGACTGGAACGAGGTGCTGCCCGCGGAGCGATGCAGCTTTCTCATGGGCAACCCGCCATTCGTCGGCGCCAAATACATGGACGATGCCCAGCGCGCCGACACCCGCGCCGTATTCGACGGCATCGCCAATGCCGGGTTGCTGGATTTCGTCGCCGCGTGGTACGTGAAAGCGGCGCGTTACATTCAGGGCCAGCCCACACGCTGCGCCTTCGTCTCGACCAACTCCATCACCCAGGGCGAACAGGCCGGTGCGCTGTGGGGCTGGCTGCTGGCGCAGGGCGTGAAAATCCACTTCGCTCACCGCACCTTTTCGTGGAGCAACGAGGCGCGCGGCAAGGCTGCCGTGCATTGCGTCATCGTCGGTTTCGGCCTAGGCGAGGTGGCCGGGAAAACGATTTACGAATACGATGACATACGCGGCGAGCCGCACGCCGTAGCGGCTTCGAACATCAATCCATATCTGGTGGATGCGCCGGATGTGGTGCTGGAAAACCGCCGCGCGCCGATTTGCGCGGTGCCGGGGATCGGCATCGGCAACAAGCCCATCGACGGCGGCAACTATTTATTCACGACGGAAGAACGCGACGCCTTCTTACTGCGCGAGCCGCAAGCAGCCGCGTATTTCCGCCGCTGGCTCGGTGCGGACGAATTCATCAATGGCTACGAACGCTGGTGCCTGTGGCTGGGCGACTGCCCGCCGGGCGAACTGCGCAGAATGCCTGAATCCCTGAAGCGGGTCGATGCCGTCCGGCAATTCCGCCTGGCAAGCAAGTCCGCGCCGACGCAAAAGCTCGCCGATACGCCGACGCGCTTTCACGTCGAGAACATGCCGGATTCGGCTTACCTGCTGATTCCAGAAGTCTCGTCCGAACGCCGGGATTACATTCCCATCGGCTTCATTCAGCCCGACACTTTGGGCAGCAATCTGGTCAAGATCGTCCCCCACGCCACCCGCTACCACTTCGGCGTGTTGACTTCCGCCATGCACATGGCCTGGGTGCGTGCGGTATGCGGCCGGCTGAAAAGCGACTACCGCTACTCCGCCGGCATCGTCTACAACAACTTCCCCTGGCCCGACGCCCCTGACGACAAAGCCCGACAGGCCATCGAAGCCGCCGCCCAGGCCGTGCTCGACGCCCGCGCGCAATTCCCAGACGCCACGCTCGCCGACCTCTGCGACCCGCTGACCATGCCGCCGGTTTTGCTGAAAGCGCATCAGAAGCTCAACGCCGCGGTGGACCGCGCCTACGGCAAAACAAGCTTCAAGAACGACGCCGAGCGGGTAGCGTTTTTGTTTCAGCGTTATCAGGCGCTGACCTCGCTGCTGCCAGCCGCCCCCACAAAAAGCCGTCGAATAAAACGGGCTGTTACTTGAACTTGATCGGCTTACTCACCCCCGACCGGGTCACGCTATACATGACGGGAGGGCTTGCCTGGGCGGCGAGTCTTTGGATTTTTCCGTAGAGACGGGAAATGAGATCGGCCGTTTCGGCGGCCGAGGCATTGCCGGCTGCCAAAACGAAAACGATGACCTTGTGCTCGCGAAATGCTTCGAGTTCAGTCGGGCGTCTACGGATGTGTTTGTCGCGGGTGAGCACTACCCAG
>JBKJIS010000073.1:0-6708 GCA_046598305.1 Thiobacillus sp. | reverse complement strand
GGTGACTGCGGCTTCAACCGCGGCGGCGACTTCGTTGTTCAAACCTTCGGCGAAGAACTCGCGCGGCAGGCCCACTCTGATCCCATTTAAGGGCAGGCGCAGGCCAGTCAGCGGCTTCTCGAGGTCGCGCGTGTAATCCTCTTTTTCACGTTCCAGGCTGGTCGAGTCGTGGGGATCAAAGCCGGTCATCACGTTGAGGAGCAGTGCGCAATCTTCGGCCGAAGGCGCCATCGGGCCGGCCTGGTCAAGGCTGGAAGCGAACGCGATCATGCCGAAGCGCGATACCAGGCCGTAGGTGGGCTTGAGGCCGGTGATGCCGCACAGCGCAGCGGGTTGGCGGATCGAACCACCGGTGTCGGTGCCGGTGGCGGCGGGTGCCATGCGTGCAGCGACACACGCGGCAGCGCCGCCGGATGACCCGCCTGGAACATAGGCCGTGTTCCAGGGATTCTTCACCGCGCCGAAATAGCTGGTTTCGTTGCTCGAGCCCATGGCAAATTCGTCCATGTTGGTCTTGCCCAGACTCGGCATGCCGGCCGCCTTGAAGCGCTGGATCACGTGCGCGTCATACGGCGCGACAAAGTTGTGCAACATTTTCGATCCGCAGGTAGTGAGCCAGCCGTCAGTGCAGAAAATGTCCTTGTGCGCGATCGGCACACCGGTGAGTGGGCCGGCGCGGCCTGCGGCAATGAGTGCATCAGCGGCGGCTGCTTCAGCCAGCGTTTTGTCGGCATCGACCGTGATGAAAGCGTTGAGGGAGGGATTCAATGCCGTGATGCGGTCGAGATACTGTTGGGCAAGCTCCCGGCTGGACACCTGTTTGGCGGCGAGTTGCGCGGCGAGCGCGGAAAGGCGGGCGTCTGACATGGTTTATTCGATGACTTTGGGGACGAGGTACAGGCCATTTTCAACGGCAGGCGCGATGGCTTGAAACGCGGCGTGGTGGTCGGTTTCGGTGACGCAATCGGCGCGTAGACGCTGAGTGACCTCCTGCGCGTGGGCCATCGGCGCGACGCCTTGGGTGTCCACGGCCTGCATGGTGGCGATGAGATCGAAAATGGTATTGAGCTGACCTTGCGAGGCCAGCGCCTGCGAATCGTCGATTTCGATGCGTGCAAGGTGCGCTATGCGCTTGACGTCGTCCGGAGAAAGGGACATGAAAACACCTGAATGGCTTACGGGAACGGAGCCTGATAGGGTATCATAGGCACCTTGTTTTTTCTGCCCTTTCGCCCGCCTGGTGCGGGTGTTGCCGCCACCATGTTCAAGTTTCTGACCAGTTATTTCTCTACCGATCTTGCAATCGATCTCGGCACAGCCAACACCCTGATCTATGTGCGTGGCCGCGGCATCGTGCTGGACGAGCCCTCGGTGGTGTCGATCCGCACCGACCCACAGACAGGCGGCAAACGCACGGTGGTGGCGGTGGGCATGGAAGCCAAGCTGATGCTGGGCCGCACCCCAGGCAACCTGCAGGCGATTCGGCCGATGAAGGACGGCGTGATTGCCGATTTCACTGTCACCGAGCAGATGCTCAAGTATTTCATCAAGAAAGTGCACGACACGCGGATGTTCCGCCCCAGCCCGCGCATCGTCATATGCGTGCCGTGCGGCTCGACCCAGGTGGAGCGCCGTGCGATCCGCGAATCGGCCATCGGCGCAGGCGCGCGCCAGGTGTACCTGATCGAGGAACCGATGGCGGCGGCGATCGGCGCAGGCCTGCCGGTGAGCGACGCCACCGGTTCGATGGTGGTTGACATTGGTGGTGGAACCACGGAGGTCGGTGTGATTTCGCTGGGTGGCGTGGTCTATGCCAATTCGGTGCGGGTCGGTGGAGACCGCATGGACGAGGCCATCATCAGCTACATCCGCCGCAACTACGGCATGCTGATTGGCGAGGCGACCGCGGAGCGCATCAAGAAACATATGGGTTCGGCTTTCCCCGGTGCAGAAGTGCTTGAAATGGAAGTCAAAGGCCGCAGCCTGGCAGAAGGAGTGCCGCGCAGCTTCAACGTGTCGAGCAATGAGGTTCTGGAGGCGCTGACCGAACCCCTGAATGCGATCGTGAGCGCAGTGAAGCAGGCGTTGGAACAAACCCCGCCCGAATTGGGCTCGGATATCGCTGAAAAAGGCATGGTGTTGACCGGCGGCGGCGCGCTGTTGCGCGACCTGGATCGTCTGCTCATGGAAGAAACCGGTTTACCGGTCATCGTTGCCGACGATCCGTTGACCTGCGTGGTGCGAGGTTCGGGCATGGCGCTTGAGAACATGGATAAGCTGGCGACGGTATTTACCAACGAGTGACTCGTGTCGTGTGCGGCATCACGGAGCGTTACTGATGGCTGCGCCAGATCAACTCATGTTCGCCCGTCGGCTGGGTCCAACCGGCCGTCTTTTTATCTGGTTGCTGGTTGGCGTGGCTTGTGTGGTCGCGGATGCCCGTTATCATGCCCTCGAAGGGTTGCGCAGCGGGTTTTCCGTGTTGACACAACCGCTGCGCGTGGCCATGCGCGTGCCCAACGACGTGGCTTCAGAGCTCAGCGGGTTCTTTGTTCGGCACCGGCAATTACAGCAGCAGCGTGATGCCTTGCTGGCTGAACGTGCCCAGCAATCCTTAAGCGTAAATGCCGCACGCGAACTGGCGCGCGAAAATGCCGAACTTCGCGCGCTGCTTCAGTTCCAAACCCGGCCGGGCCAGCAGGTAGTGCATGCCGCGATGTTGTACATGGGATATGACTGGTTTGCCCAGCACATCACTCTGGATCAGGGCGCGGGGTCGGGCTTGCGAGGGGGCTTGCCGGTGGTGGATGCGCTCGGGTTAATGGGGCAGGTGAGCAGGGTCTACCCTGGGTCGAGTGAAGTCACCCTGGTCAGCAGCCCGCAACAGTTGACTCCTGTTTTCGTGGAACGCACCGGTCAGCGCGGGTTGGTTGCAGGCACCGGCCAGGGGCGCCTGGAGTTACGGTATATGCCGGCACAAACGGATATCCGGCCAGGTGACCGCCTGCTGACATCAGGTATTGACCGGGTCTACCCAGCGGGTATTCCGGTAGCACGCGTGACCCGGGTTTCCCGTTCACAATCCAGTCCCTATCTACGTGTGGAATGCGTGCCCCTGGCGGGTCTTGAGCATTCGCGCGCAGTGCTGGTACTGATAGCCCGGCCACAGATCATTCAGCCACCAATATCCAAGCCCGCCGTAAGCAAACCTCGGGGGGGGCAGTCATGATCAATACCACGCAGAAAACAGGAAACTGGCGCCGCGTGCTGGGCACCCTGACGCTGGCAGTGTTGTTGGAGCAGTTGCCTTGGGCGGGTTGGGTGATTGAGTTGTTGCCAGATTTTGTATTGGTTGGGGTGCTGTTCTGGGTGCTCCATCAGCCTGCCAAGGTGGGCTTTGGCCTGGCGTTCATGTTGGGACTGCTGGCCGATTTCCAGAATGGCGCGTTGTTTGGTCAGCATGCCATTGCCTATGTGATTGGCGTGTATGTCATGTTGTACTTGCGCTTGCGCCTGTTGCAATTTGATCCGCTTCGGCAGGCGGTACAGCTCTTCCCCATTTTTCTGGCGGTGCAGTTGATCGTGCTGCTTGTCGGCTGGCTGGCCGTGAACCCGCCTGTGGGTCTGGGGATTCTGATGCCGGTGCTGGGCAGTACCGTATTGTGGTACCTGATCGCATTGTTTGTTCGGTTACTGCACGGTAAAGGCCTGCAGGGCCACGCATGAGGCGCGCCACTCCGCTGAAGAATCTGGGTTTTGAGCTTGCGTGTTTTCAGCGGCGCCTGAAAATCGGCGGGTTGTTTATCTTTTTATTAGCGTTGGGTCTGTTGTCACGCGGGTTTTACCTGCAAATTGTGCAGCACGAATATTATATTCAGCACGCCGAAAGCAATCGAACGTCACTGGTGCCGATTGCGCCAAACCGCGGCTTGATCGTTGATCGTCGGGGGCGCACGCTGGCCGAAAACTACTCGGCTTACACCGTGGAAATCACCCGGGCCGAGATGGCAAGCCTGGAGCAAACGCTGATCGAACTGGGCAAGCTGATCGAAGTGACGCCCGGACAGTTGCGGCGTTTTCGGCGTTTGCTCAGTGAGTCCCACGAGTTCGAGACTGTCCCGCTAAAAAGCAAGTTGACCGATGAGGAAGTGGCGGTTCTGGCCGCCAATCACTACCGCTTGCCGGGCGTTGAGGTGAAGGCACGCTTGTTCCGCAACTATCAGGCCGGGCCTGGCATGGCGCACGTGGTTGGGTTTATCGGGCGCATCAATGACCGTGACCTGAAGAACCTGCGGGAGAAAGACCGCGAGCAGAATTACCGGGGCAGCGTTCATATTGGCAAGACCGGATTGGAGCAGAGTTACGAAACTACGCTGCATGGCCGCACCGGGTTCGATCAAATGGAGACCGACGCAAACGGACGCGCCGTCCGTATGTTGTCGCGGATTCCGCCGGTGCCGGGCAAGGATTTGCGCTTGCATCTGGATGTGGAGTTGCAGGCCGTAGCCGAGCATGCCTTTGGCGATTATCTGGGCGGACTGGTGGCGCTTGATCCGCGCACCGGTGGCGTGCTGGCACTGGTCAGTAAACCCGGGTTTGACCCTAACTTGTTTGTCGACGGTATCGACCCTGAAACCTGGAAGTCACTTAACGAGTCACCCGACCGTCCGATGGTAAACCGGGCGTTTCGTGGCATTTACCCTCCGGGGTCAACGATCAAGCCGTTCATGGCAATGGCCGGGCTGGAACTCGGGCTGCGCAAACCGGGTGATTCGATCATCGACCCTGGATATTTCCGCTTGCCCAACAGTAGCCACCAATTCCGGGACTGGAAAAAAGGCGGGCATGGCGTGGTTGACTTGAGGCGGTCTATTTCACAGTCGTGTGACGTGTATTACTACAAGCTCGCTGTGGATATGGGCATCGACCGCATGCACGACTATCTGGCGAAATTTGGATTCGGTGAAAAAACCGGTATCGATCTGGAAGGCGAATCGGCGGGCTTGCTTCCATCGAAGGATTGGAAGAAACGGCGCTGGAATAAAATCTGGTATCCGGGTGAAACAGTGATTGCCGGAATTGGCCAGGGTTATCACCTCAGCACCCCCTTACAATTGGCCGTGGCAACTGCCATGCTCGCCAATGGTGGCACGCACATCGAGCCGCGCCTGGTCGAGGCTGTGCGCGATCCCGTTACGCACGTTTGGCAGCCGCTGGCCAGGGTGCCGCAACGAACAGTCAAGATCAATCCCGCTCATCTGGACGTTGTGCGCGAAGGCATGATGGATGTGATGCGACCGGGAGGCACTGCAGCCGCTTCGGCTGCCGGCGCCGCCTACACGATCGCCGGAAAAACGGGCACGGTGCAGTTGGTGGGGATCAAGCAGGGCGCCCGTTATGACGCCTCCCGGCTGGCAAAGCAACACCGCGACCATGCTTTGTTCATTGCCTATGCGCCGACCGAAAACCCCACCATCGCGATTGCCGTGATGGTGGAAAACGGCGGATCGGGAAGCGGCACCGCTGCACCGATTGCTCGGGCGGTATTTGATTTTTATCTGACCGGAAAACGGCCGGGCGCCATGAACCTGGAGGCAAGTAATGCCAGAGAATAGCCACTGGATACTGCGCAGGTTGCGCCATGTAGATGGCATCCTGTTGACCCTGGTTGTCATGCTTCTGGGCATCAGCCTGGCGGTGGTGGCGAGTGCTTCGGGGCAAAGCCCGGGACGCATCAGCGGCCATTTGATCAACATGGGCTTGGCTTTGGCGGTAATGGTGGTGATGGCCAATGTGCCGCCGCATCTGTTGTCGAAGGTCGGGCCGCCGCTTTATGTGGCGGGGGTGGTATTGCTGATCGGGGTGGCCTTGTTTGGCGAAATCCGTAATGGTTCCCGGCGCTGGCTCAATCTGGGGTTCATGGCTTTTCAGCCGTCAGAATTGCTGAAGCTGGCGCTGCCCTTGGTGCTGGCCTGGTACTTCCAGCGCAACGAAACCGTGTTGCGCGCCAAGCATTACGTGTTCGGAGGCGTGCTGCTGCTGGTACCGTTCCTGCTGATTCTGCGTCAACCCGACTTGGGAACGGCGCTGATGATCGGCGCTTCGGGTTTTTACCTGCTGTTTTTTGCCGGCCTGCCGTGGAAGGTGATCCTGGGCGGCGGCGTGATAAGCGCTGCCAGTTTTCCGCTGGTCTGGGGGATGTTGCACGATTATCAGCAGCGTCGCGTGCTGACCTTGCTGGATCCTTCGGCCGACCCGCTGGGAGATGGTTATCACATCATTCAGTCGACTATTGCGATTGGCTCCGGCGGCTTGTTTGGAAAAGGCTGGATGGAGGGCACGCAAAGCCAGCTCGATTTCATTCCAGAGCGCACCACTGACTTTATTTTTGCCGTGTTTGGCGAAGAATTTGGCTATCTGGGGACGATCTTGCTGGTCGCGCTGTATCTGGCCTTTGTAGTGCGCGGTCTCACTATCGCCGCGCATGCGCCGACCCTGTTCGGACGACTGATGGCGGCAACTCTGAGCTTGAATCTGTTCACTTATGCATTCGTCAACATGGGCATGGTGTCGGGCATTCTGCCTGTGGTTGGCGTGCCGCTGCCACTCATGAGTTATGGCGGGACGGCACTTGTTACCCTGCTGCTGGGGGTGGGCATCCTGATGAGCGTGGCCACGCATCGCCAACTCAATAAATCGTGACGGGAT
>JBKJIS010000043.1:0-4052 GCA_046598305.1 Thiobacillus sp. | reverse complement strand
GACATGCTTGATCAACTCGAGCTTGGCGTGCCCGGGGCCGACGATCAGGATTTCGGTGGCGCCCTTCATCGCTTCCACAATGTCATGATAATAGTGCTGGTCTTCGGGCTGACGACTTCCGCTGACGGAGCCTCGCTTACGTTGCAAATGGCGCGGTGGATTAGCCGGATGAACCACCGACTTTTCGACATCGTCGGGGCTGATGTGCATGACATGGGCTTCGTTATGGTCGAGCCAGACGACTGCATGGTAGTGAGACATGACTTCCCTTTCGTTGAGTAAGGTCTTCCACTTCCAAGCTTAGGGCGCCCACCGTCATATTCAAGGGCGGTGTCTCGTCCGCCCCTGAATTACTTCACGGCCTCGTTCAGTTGATCCAGAATCGCCGGGTTCTCCAGGGTGGAGATGTCCTGGGTAATTTCTTCGCCCTTGGCAATCGCCCGCAACAAGCGACGCATGATCTTGCCGGAGCGGGTTTTGGGCAGGTTGTCGCCAAAGCGGATTTCGTCGGGCTTGGCGATGGCGCCGATTTCCTTGCCCACCCACTCGCGCAGTTCCGCCACAATTTTTTTCGCTTCCTCGCCGCTGGGGCGCGCGCCCTTCAGCACCACGAAGGCCACCACCGCTTCGCCCTTAATGTCGTGCGGACGGCCCACCACGGCGGCCTCGGCGACGCGCGGGTTGGACACCAGCGCGGATTCGATTTCCATCGTGCCCAAACGATGCCCGGACACATTCAGCACATCGTCGATGCGGCCCATGATCCAGAAATAACCGTCGCTGTCGCGATGCGCCGAGTCGCCGGCGAGATAGGTCTTGCCGCCGAGCTCGGCGGGGAAATAAGTTTTGAGGAAACGCTCAGGGTCGCCCCACAGGGTGCGCAACTGCGAGGGGAAGGGCCGCTGGATCACCAGATAGCCGCCCTGCCCTTTTTCCACCGGCTGGCCGTGCTCGTCGGTAATGGCCGCCATGATGCCGGGCAGCGGCAGGGTGCAGGAGCCGGGCTTGGTCGGCACCGCGCCGGGCAGCGGGGCGAGCATGTGACCGCCGGTTTCGGTCTGCCACCAAGTGTCGACAATCGGGCAGCGGCCGCCGCCGATGACCTGGTGATACCACATCCAGGCTTCGGGGTTGATCGGTTCGCCCACCGTGCCCAACAGGCGCAGCGAGCTTAAATCATGTTGCGCGGGCAGCTCGGCGCCGAGCTTGATCAAGCTGCGAATCGCGGTCGGCGCGGTGTAGAAAGTGGTGACCCGGTGCTTGGCGATGATTTCCCAGAAGCGCCCGGCGTGCGGGAAAGTCGGGATGCCCTCGAAAATCACCTGGGTCATGCCGAGCGCCAGCGGGCCGTAGGCGACATAGGTGTGGCCGGTGATCCAGCCGACATCGGCGGTACACCAGAACACATCGCGGTCGGGCTTGGCATCGAACACCCATTGCATCGACAGGATGGCGCCGAGCAGATAGCCGCCGCTGGAATGCTGCACGCCCTTGGGCTTGCCGGTCGAGCCCGAGGTGTAAAGAATAAACAGCGGATGTTCGGCATTCACCCACACCGGTTCGCTGGTGTCAGCCTGTGTCTGGGTGAGTTCATGCCACCACAAATCGCGCAGGCCCCAGTTCACCTTACCCCCCGAGCGGCGATACACAATCACGCGCTCGACGCAGGACGTGTCGCCCATGACCAAAGCATCGTCAACAGCACGCTTCAATGGCACTGCCTTGCCGCCGCGCAGTGATTCGTCGGCAGTAATGATAATTTTGGCTTTGGCGTCCTCGATGCGCTCGAACAGGCTCTTGGATGAGAAACCGCCGAACACCACCGAGTGGATGGCGCCGATGCGCGCGCATGCCTGCATCGCCACCACCGCTTCGATGCTCATCGGCATGTAGGCGATGACCCGATCGCCTGCCACCACGCCAAGCGAGGTCAGGCCGTTGGCAAGCTGGCAGACGCGCGCGTGCAGTTGTTTGTAGGTAACCCTGGTCACCGCACCGTCGTCGGCCTCGAAGATCAGCGCGGTTTTGTCACCCCGTTTTTCGAGATGACGATCCAGACAGTTGTAGGAAACGTTCAGCTCGCCATCGTCGAACCATGTGTAGAACGGTGCTTTCGATTCGTCGAGCGTGCGGGTAAACGGTTTTTTCCAGTCGATTGTCCGGCGCGCCTGGTTAGCCCAGAAGCCTTCGTAATCAGTCTCGGCCTGCTTGCACAAGGTCTGATACGCGGCCATTCCGGACACGTTCGCCTGTTTGACGAATGCCTCATCGGGCGGAAAAACACGGGTTTCAATCAGTATCGACTCAATGGCTGCCATACAATCTCCTCACTGTTAGCGTGTTGTGATATCGATTGATATTAAACCAAGCCATTCTAATTCAAGCGCTCCATTCCAAGCCATGACCCATCCTGCCCTAGAACGCGTTGCTCAATGTTCCCGCTTTGGCCAGCGCCTGCTTACGGCGCAACCCCTGCTTGCCGAAGCGGCGGAGGGGGCGCTCGACCACGCCTTAAGCCGCGAGGTGATGCAGGCATTTCTGGCCGAGCCGCCTTGCGCCGATGAAGCTGCACTGAATCAACGTTTGAGACAACTGCGCCAGCGCGTCTGGCTGATCACCACCGCGCGCGATTTAGCCGGCACCGCCGATCTTGCCGAGGTGACGGCCGCCTACAGCAATCTGGCCGAAGTATGCATCGCTGCGGCGCTGGACTTTCATCACGCTCTGCTCGCCGAGCGTCACGGCACACCGCGCGACGAACACGGCAACCCGCAGCAAATGGTTGTCGTCGGCATGGGCAAGCTTGGCGGCGGCGAGCTTAATGTGTCGTCCGATATCGACCTGATCTACCTCTACCCGGAGGAAGGCGACACCGCCAGCGACGATCCGGAGACAACAATCCGGTCCATATCCAACCACGAATTCTTCATTCGCGTGGGCCGCAAACTGACCGCGTCCATTGCAGAAAACACCGCCGATGGCTATGTCTTCCGGGTCGATCTGCGCTTGCGGCCATGGGGTGAGTCCGGGCCATTTGCGATGAGTTTCGCGATGCTGGAAGACTATTTGATGGCGCAAGGCCGGCCGTGGGAGCGCTACGCCTGGATCAAGGCGCGCCCGCTCACCGGCAATCAACACGATGATCTAGCAGAGATAGTGCGGCCGTTTGTGTTCCGCAAATATCTTGATTTCGGCGCATTCGCCGCGATCCGCGATCTGCATGTGCAAATCCGGCGCGAGGTTGCGCGCCGCGAAATGGCGCACAACATCAAGCTGGGGCCGGGTGGCATCCGCGAAATAGAATTCACGGCGCAAGTGTTCCAGCTAATCCGCGGTGGCCGGATTCCTGCCCTGCAACAGCGCCCTACCCTCACCGTGCTGGGCGGACTGGTGAAAAACGGACTGATGATGCCGGATGCGCAGCAGGAGCTTGCCGCCGCCTATGATTTCCTGCGCCGGCTGGAACACCGCATTCAATATCTGGACGACGCGCAAACCCAGTTGCTGCCGGACGACGCCGAATCGCAGGCGATGCTCGCCGAGGCGATGAATGTCCCCGACTATGCCACGCTGATCGCCGCGCTCGACCGCCATCGCACCCGGGTCACGCGCCATTTCGAGCAGATGTTCGCCGCGCCGCAAACCGACCAGAATAGCCACCCGCTGGCCGCCGTGTGCTGCGGCACGGCGGACGCCGCCACCCACGCGCTGCTGGAGAACGCCGGCTACGACGATCCGGAACGGGTGCTAGCGACACTCGACGCGCTGCGCCAGAACACCGCGCGGCTGGCCGAATCGACGCAGGTGAGACTCAACGCGCTGCTGCCGCCGGCGCTTGAAGTCATCGGCGGCCAGCCCGATCCGGCCGCCACGCTGGAACGCTTTACCGCGCTGATCCAGGCGATCGCGCGCCGTTCCACCTATCTGGCGCTGCTGGCCGAATACCCGGCGGCGCTGCGACAACTGGTGCGCCTGTTGGCGGCGAGTCCATGGGCAGCGCAGATGATCACGCGGCAGCCGCAATTGCTGGACGAACTGATCGCCCCGCAATC
>JBKJIS010000240.1:0-13928 GCA_046598305.1 Thiobacillus sp. | reverse complement strand
CGGCGGGGTGCATTGCCTGAAGTACGGGCTGACGGTACACAATATTCTCAAGTTGCGCGCCTGGACCATCGACGGCCAATTGCTCGAAATCGGCAGTGACGCGCTGGATGCCCCCGGTTATGATCTGCTTGCCCTGATGACCGGCTCGGAAGGGATGCTGGCAGTCATCACCGAAGTCACGGTCAAGCTTCTGCCGCGCCCCGAACGCGCGCAGGTGGTGCTGGCGGCGTTTGACGATGTGGCCAAAGCCGGCGCAGCGGTCGGCAACATCATCGCCGCCGGCGTCATCCCGGCCGGATTAGAAATGATGGACCGGCTTGCCATTCAGGCCGTCGAAGACTTCATCCACGCCGGCTATCCACGCGCCTGCGAAGCCATTCTGCTGTGTGAAGTAGACGGCGTAAATGAAGAGGTCTCTGACGATATCTTCACTGTGCACGAGGTGCTCGCCGCCTCCGGCGCCACCGAAATTCGCACCGCCGACAGCGATGAACAACGCCTCAAATTCTGGGCCGGGCGCAAGGCAGCCTTTCCCGCAGTGGGCCGATTAGCGCCCGATTACTACTGCATGGACGGCACCATCCCGCGCGCGCAACTGCCGCATGTTTTAAAAAGAATCAGCGAAATGAGCATCGAATATGGCCTCAGGGTCGCCAACGTGTTTCACGCCGGCGACGGCAATTTACATCCCCTCATTCTGTTCGACGCCAATCAACCCGGCGAGCTGCATCAGGCTGAAGTCTTCGGTGGGAAAATTCTTGAACTATGCGTTGAAGTCGGTGGCAGCATCACCGGCGAACACGGCGTCGGGCTGGAAAAAATCAACCAGATGTGTGCCCAATTCTCGACCCCGGAGCTGACGCGTTTTCACGAGGTAAAGTCTGCGTTCGACCCGGATGGTTTACTTAATCCCGGCAAGGCGGTGCCCGAACTGCACCGCTGTGCCGAGTGGGGCGCGATGCACATCCAGGGCGGCCAACTGCCTCATCCGGAACTCCCCCGATTTTGATGGGCAACCTGATGTTGGATACGTTGATTGAGCGCATCCGTGCGGCTCACGCCGATAACACGCCGCTGATTATCCAGGGCGGCGGCAGCAAGACGTTCTATGGCAACGCCGATGAAGGTGAAATCCTTGGCACGCGCACGCTTAACGGCGTGGTCGATTACCAACCCAAGGAACTGGTGCTGACCGCACAGTCCGGCACACCACTTGCTGAAATCGAAGCGCTACTCACCGAGCACAAACAGATGCTGGCGTTCGAGCCCCCTTATTTCGGCGGCGCCGCCACCCTGGGCGGCAGCATCGCGGCAGGCCTGTCCGGCCCGCGCCGCCCCTATGCCGGATCTGCGCGCGACTTCGTGCTCGGCGTGCGCATAATCGACGGCACCGGCCAGGCATTGCGGTTTGGCGGCAAGGTGATCAAGAACGTCGCCGGCTACGACGTCTCGCGGCTGATGGTGGGTGCACTCGGCACGCTCGGCCTGATCACCGAAGTCTCGCTGAAAGTGTTGCCCTGTCCCGCTGCTGAATCTTCGCTGCAATTCGAACTCGATGAAGCCGCTGCGATTGTGACAATGAACACCTGGGCCGGCCAGCCTTTACCCCTGTCGGCGACCAGCTGGCATGCCGGCCTGCTGACCGTGCGCCTGTCGGGTGCCCACTCAGCCGTGCACGCGGCGCACGCCAAATTCGGCGGCGAAGCGGTCCACGATGCAGCCGCCTTCTGGCACCGATTGCGTGACCAGACAACGCCATTTTTCGACCAGCGCCCGTCAACCCTGAACCAGAGACTGTGGCGGCTGGCTGTCAAATCCACCACGCCGCCGCTCAAGCTGGGGGATGCACAATGGATCGAATGGGGCGGAGCGGTGCGCTGGCTGGTCAGCGACTTGCCAGAAGCCAAGCTGCGTGAAGTCGCTCAGCGCTGCGGCGGCCACGCCACGCTGTTCCGCGGCAATGCGCCTATCGACGGTGCCTTCACCCCGCTTGCCCCGGCCCTGCTGACGCTGCATCGCAACCTCAAGCAGCGCTTCGATCCGAAAGGCATATTCAATCATGGGCGGCTGTACCCGAAATTTTGATGCGGCTCGATTGATGCGGCTCGATTCGATTGATCATGTCGTACTGACGGTACAGGATATGCCTGCAAGCATCGCGTTTTACACGCGCGTGCTAGGTATGCGGGAAGTCAATTTCGGTGACAACCGCCGGGCATTGGCATTCGGGCAATGCAAACTCAATCTGCACCAGGCTGGCAACGAATTTGAACCTAAAGCCGCGCACCCAGTGCCCGGCGCCATCGATCTCTGCCTGCTTACGCGTACCCCAATGGATGCCGTCATTGCGCACCTCACGGCTCAGCACATAGCCGTTGAACAAGGCCCAAGCAAACGTACTGGCGCTCAGGGCCCCATCCTTTCGGTGTATGTGCGCGACCCCGATGGTAACCTGATCGAACTCTCCAATCCGCTCTGACATGCGCCAGCCACACTATGCAAACGACGCTCGCTGAACCCTATCGCAACACACCCGAAGGCGAAGCTGCCGAACAGATAATCCGCAGCTGTGTGCACTGCGGATTTTGTCTTGCTACCTGCCCGACCTATCTGATACTCGGCAACGAACTCGACTCGCCGCGCGGTCGAATTTACCTGATTAAAGAGGTGCTCGAAGGGGCTGAACCCACGGCCAAGACCCAGCAGCACCTCGACCGCTGCCTGACCTGCCGCAATTGCGAAACCACCTGCCCATCAGGGGTCGAATACGGCAAGCTGCTCGACATCGGGCGTCACATTGTTGAAGAAAAAGTGGGGCGCAGCACGCCTGCAAAGCTCACCCGTGCCGTCCTTAAAAACGGGCTGGGTTCGCCTACGTTATTTAACACTGCGCTGAAGCTGGGGCAGAGTGTGCGTGCGCTGATGCCTGGCGATTTACAAGCGCGTATCCCGGTCGCGGAAGACGCCGGGTCGTGGCCCGCGCCGCATCACGCTCGAAAAATGCTGGTGCTGCAGGGCTGTGTGCAACCCGGACTTAAACCCAACATTAACGCGGCGACTGCGCGCGTGCTCGATCGTGTTGGCATTTCGCTCATCGCTGCCCCTGAAGCGGGATGCTGCGGCGCTCTGGCGCATCATCTGAATGATGCCGACGCGGGGCGCGCCGCAATGCACCGCAACATCGATGCCTGGATTCCACATCTAGACGCCGGTGTTGAGGCGATTGTGATGACCGCATCAGGCTGCGGCGTGATGGTAAAAGAGTACGCCTGGATGCTGCGTAACGACCCTCATTACGCCGACAAGGCGGCGCGCGTATCCGCCGCCACTTGGGATATTTCGGAAATTCTCATGGCGGAAAAAAACGCCCTGGCACGCCTTACCCTTCACCCTTCACCCCTCACCAGAAAACGCATTGCCTACCATCTACCTTGCACGCTGCAACACGGGCAAAAACGCACTGGAGATGTCGAGGCTTTGCTCACGCAGGCGGGGTTTGAACTGACTCCGGTTGCAGAAAAGCACCTATGCTGCGGTTCGGCCGGCACCTACTCAATCCTGCAGCCGGAGATCGCCAACCAGCTCAAGGCCCGCAAGCTCGGCCACCTGCAAGCAGGCGCACCGGAGATGATTGTCACCGCCAACATTGGCTGCCTCACCCATCTGCAATCGGGAAGCAATATCCCGGTGCGCCACTGGGTTGAGTTGCTGGACGATACGCTGGAAATAACACGGGAATAAGCACACATGGCGCCCACTTTTGACAACATTGACCAAGACCTGCTGTCTGCGCTGCGTGCAACACTGGATGATGAACTGGATTTCGTAATCAATTGCGACATCAAAATTCGTGTTGGCGGCAGCGAGGACGCTGATGATTGACCCCACCCCTGCCCAAGCCGCTACCCGAATAACTGCACTGCTGGCCGCACCGGAAAGCCGCACCCTCGACTTCAAGCGCATCAGCAGCAAGCACGGCCGCATGATCGAGACGATCTGTGCCTTTGCCAACAGCGAAGGCGGTCTGCTGGTGATCGGCGTGGGCGATGCCAAGGACTTGAAGCCGGGCGCCAAGCCGCAATCGCGCCTGTTCGGCATCGAGGAGAATCCGGAAGCCTTCGACGACCTTCGCCGTCACGTCATGGAGCGCTTTGCGCCCCCCATCGAGCGGCTGCACTGGCTGCGTCTGCCCTGTGTGCTTCACGACGGCAAGCCGGGCCACCTCGTGTTGCTGCGGGTGGAAAAGAGCGAGCTGGTGCACTCCGTGGTGGGTGACGGCACCTGGACACGCATGGATGCGAGTAACCGCCAGATGAACGCGGCTGAGATCGCCGACCTGCATTACCAACGCGGGGTGCGCAGCGCCGTGAGCGAGCCGGTTCCGGTGGCGCTGGAACTGCTGGAAACGGCTGTCTGGCGGCGCTTTGTGGCGGTGCGGGGCCTCAAGTCGGGTTCGTTCGCCGAGCAATTGCAGCGTATTGGCCTGGCAACCAAAGTGGGGGCGGAGGTGCAGCCCACACGTGCGGCGGTGCTGCTGTTTGCCGACGAGCCAGGCAGCCTGCTGGCCGCGCACGAGTCACGCGCTGACATCCGCCTGATGGTGTATGACGGCAAGTCCCCACTGCCCGGCGCCACCCCCAACCTGAAGAAGCCGCCCAAGACGATTCGCGGCCCGCTGATCGATCAGATCGACGCGGCTGTCAAAACCGTGCTCGATGAATTGGCGCAAGGGCTGACGCTATCCGGTAGCGGTTTCAAGACCCGCCATCTGTACCCGGAGCGGGTGGTCAAGGAGGCCATTGTCAACGCGGTGATTCACCGTGACTATCGGCTCAATCGCGATATTTTCATTCGCCTCTTCGACGACCGCATCGAGGTGGAAAGCCCCGGCGTGTTTCCCGGCAGCATCACGCCGGCCAACATCGGCCGCGCGGGTTCCAAGGCGCGCAACCCGCTGATCGCGCAAAATCTGCGGGAATTTCCGGTGGCGCCCAACATCGACGCCGGGGAGGGAGTAAAAATGATGTTCGCCGAGATGTCCGCCGCCCAGCTCTATCCGCCGCAATACAGCCAGAACACCGAAGCCGCAGTGGAAAGCGTGACTGTGATGCTGCTGAATCTGGAACGCCCAAGCGTATGGGATGAGGTGAGCGACTGGATTGATCGAAACGGTTCGATTGCCAACGCAGAGCTGTGCAGGATCGCAGGCGTTGAAACGCTCAAGGCATCGAAGATGCTGGGTGCCTGGGTGGAACAAGGCCTGCTCGAACCGCTGCCGGACCGCGGCAAGCGCAACATGGCCTACACCAGGCCATCGCAGGCGGGCGAGCAGCCGAGTTTGTTATCCGGGCTGGAAGATAACAACGGCGACAGCACGTAAAACATATTATTAATCAAATTCTTATATATAAGTTTGTTTTCCTTTTGGTCGAGAAGCTGGATCGCCTCCCCTGATAAAGGCCGCGCGTTGAGGGCGGTCTAAGTTGTTTTCCAGCGGCCCTGGAAAACAACTTGGAAACCAGGCAGAAGCTTCGTAAAAACAAGGGATTAGGAGAAGTGTTATTTTCCAGATAGCCCCACTGTGGGAAATTGAGCGCAAGGGCACAATGCTGCAGGGTGTGGGTGCACAGGCCTTGATGAAGGCGCCGATGACAGCATTTTTCGCCTCCCGTCAGTGCCCGGGTGCGGCGATTCGGGCGGCGATGGATTGGGCACTGGCTCAGGCCAAGGTCCGCATCGGCTGCCTCACCCATCTTCAATCAGGCAGTACCGTCCCGGTCAAATACTGGATCGAGATCCTGGACAGTGCCCTCTCGCATTCGCAACACACGCCGTGCTGACGCGGCGGATCGATAGCGGTCGTCATTGCAGCAGCCGGCTCTCCTCTTCCAGATAGATCCGATAGGCATTGCCCCGATTGCTCGCGTCAAAAGCGGGGAGTTTTGAATACTTCGACCAGTCGGTAGTGCGGTAAGCCTCATCAAACGGCACGAAATTTTTCACCGCAGCGGCCATCGCCTGGCGCACGAACAGCAAATAGCCGCGCGTCGCACCAACCACCTGCTGCGGATTCTGCGACAACACGCCATGACCGGGAATAATATAGCGCACGCTGCCCTTCATCCCCGCGATGGTATCCAGACCTTGCAGCCAGCGGTCGATATCCGTTTCGGGGCTATCGAGAAACGGAACCCGACCACCGTACAGAAGATCACCGCCAAAAAGCACGCCATATTTTTTGACCAGCATGATCGAATCGCCGGGCGCGTGCGCGGGCCCAAGGTTTTTGATCTCAAACCGAACGCCCCCGAGCTGGAAGAGGGTTTCCTTGTCGAACACCTGATCCGGCGGGACGATCACCGTCTTCTCGTCCACCCAGGGGAATAGCGCTTGTCTGCGCTGTTCCAGCCGCCGCTCGCCATCCTCCCCGTGGCTGACAACCGATCCGCCGGTGTAACCGAGCGTGCTGCGCTGGGCGAGCACAGGGGGGGCACCCCCATAATCCTTGAACGCCTGCAGGCCGTAAATATGGTCGGCATGATAATGGCTGACCACAATGCGCTTGATCGGCTTGTCCGTCACTTCACGAATTCGCTCGAGCAGGCGATAGCCGAGTGCTGGCGTACCCAGCGCGTCAAACACCACCACCCCCTCGTCGGTCACCACAAAGCCGGCATTGGACGTATGCCCCTGGTTTACCGAGTCGGGCACACCCGACAGACCCACCACGTAATACACGGGAACGCCCGGTATCTTATGCAGCTTGAAAGGCAGCGTCACCACAGCATACGGTGACACTTGCGCCGTCACCGGGCTTTTCGAAATGGGACTGCCTGCGTTCACGAGGGTGGCGGAGCACCCCATCACCATGGCGACGAGGAGCAGAGTTGGCGTGGCACGATTCATGGCAAATTCTCCGGTTCAATACGTTTCGACCTTATCCCACAAATCACGTCGGCATCAAGCCTGGTGCAAAAGCCGTTGCGCGGTTTGAACGGATTATCCCCGCCAACACAGATAGAATATCCAGTCCCTGTTTCGCCTGCTGCGGCCTGAGTGTGGCAATCGGTGAACTTGCGCGCGAGACGCCAGACTTACTCTTACTTACCGGAGGCCTCCATGATTTTCAAACAACTGTTCGAGCCTGTATCCAGCACCTACACTTACCTTCTGGGCTGTGAGGAAACCGGGCAAGCGCTATTGATCGACCCCGTGCTGCCAGCCTGGGAGCGCGACCTTGCCGAGATCAATAAGCTCGGCCTCAAGCTCGCGTTCACGGTGGAAACGCATATCCACGCCGACCACATCACCTCGGCCAAAAAACTCAAGGAAGTCGCTGGCAGCCGAATCGCCGGTCCCGCGCTCGATCAGTTGCCGTGCACCGATGTTGGCATCGTCGAAGGCACACCGTTTGCGATGGGCTCGGTCGCGCTGACGCCGATCCACACCCCCGGCCACACCGACAACCATTTTGCCTATCTGCACGATGGCCGGCTCTACAGCGGCGATGCGCTGCTGATCGAAGCCTGTGGCCGCACCGACTTCCAAAGCGGAGACCCGGCCGCGCTGTACCATTCGGTACGCGGCAAACTATTTGCCTATGACGACGACACCCTGGTGTATCCCGCCCACGACTACGAGCAGCGCCGCATCAGCACCATCGGCCAGGAAAAGGCACGCAATCCACGACTCGGCGGCGACCGCACGCTGGAAGATTTCGTCGCGCTGATGAACAACCTGAAGCTCGCCTACCCCAAATTCATCGACTACGCTGTGCCCGGAAATCAGACGTGCGGCAGTTGCCCACCCGGCGTGCCGGAACATTTGCAACAATACTGCGCACAGATAGCAGAGAGCCGACAAGGCTGATGAAGAGCAGCACCAGCAGGGCTGAGGCAAACGATCGCAGAAGAGTATTGGGCTGATTCGGGTAGGCGCCCTATTCAACGAACGGCGGGGCGAGGGCCTTACGGTCCGCACCGATCACTGCTTTTTGCGGGAAAGCCTACAGTTTGGTTTTTTGTCGTCAGGCACCGTCAGCGTCTCGGCCAAAATCGTCTAGCGTCTGCCAAAAACTCCTTCAGCGTACCGCGATAGAACCACACCAGCCCGCACATCCAAATTTACGTAACGGGTTCATAGTCCCCTGTTGCCTTCGGATTTCGCACGCATCCGCCCGCTCAACGATGCTTCGTTGCAAGCGGGCCTGTTCTAGTCCAGCTGCGTTTCCAAGTTTTGCGGCTGTCCACGATCAAGCAGCATCATTCACCAAACAGTTCGGCGTGCGTGCCTGCACGCAAAAAGTTGATGGCGTTGCCCTCGACCTGATAGATCAGCAGGAAGTCTCCGCCAATATGGCATTCCCGGTGGTCAGCCCAATCACTCTTGAGCGGATGATCGAGCCATTCCGCGCCCAAGGGTGCGTCGTTGGCGATCAGCAACCGCATCGCGTCTTTGAGGCGATTCATGTCGTAGCGACCCGAGCGTATCAGGCGCTCCCAGTCGTTGAGGAAAGACTTGGCGTAATCCGATGCGCGCGGCAGCGGGGCTGCGTTTACTTGCGGCGGTTCTTTTCGAGGTCATCGAACAAGGCGGCGGCGGTGGCAAAGCGGGCGCGGCGCGCGGTCATCATGGCGCGCGATTCTTCCATCGCCGCGCGGGTCTCGGCGTTCGGCACCTTGAGTTCGAGCGGGAAAGCCTGTTCGACGATCACACGCCGCAAAAAAAGCGGACGGCTTCAGACACCGACATGCCCATTTCAGCAAGCGCCTCGGTCGCTTGCGCTTTCGTTTCATCGTCTACCCGGATATGCAGCATGGAAGTTTGTGCATTCATGGCCTTGATCTCCTATACGCTTGCCTATTTTGTATCTCATTTGAGATCACGCCAAGGCTGGCTGGCGGCCAAGCCACTGCGGGTGCGTGCTGTGCCAAGTTTGTTCTTCGCTCACCCCCGCGCAAGTGCATGCACAGTTCTCAGGCTGTCTTCATCTCGGCCTGCGCCACTTTCAGGTCGTAGGCGGGTTGCAGGCATCGTCGATTTCAAAATCATTCAGCATGCGCGCCCCTCAAACCTTGCGGTAGACCTCGGCCCCCTGCTTCACGAACTCCACCGCCTTCATTTCCATGCCTTTCGCCAGCGCGTCGGCTTCGGTGAGGCCTTCCTTTGCCGCGAATTCGCGCACATCCTGGCTAATTTTCATCGAGCAGAAGTGCGGGCCGCACATCGAGCAGAAGTGCGCGACCTTGGCCGATTCCTTGGGCAAGGTTTCGTCGTGGAAGGACTTCGCCTTGTCGGGGTCGAGACCGAGATTGAACTGGTCGTCCCAGCGGAATTCGAAGCGTGCTTTCGACAGCGCGTTGTCACGAATCTGCACGCCGGGATGGCCCTTCGCAAGGTCGGCGGCGTGGGCAGCGAGCTTGTAGGTGATGATGCCTTCCTTCACATCATCCTTGTTCGGCAGGCCCAAGTGTTCTTTGGGCGTGACATAGCAGAGCATGGCGGTGCCGTACCAGCCGATCATCGCGGCGCCGATGCCGGAGGTGATGTGATCGTAGCCGGGGGCAATGTCCGTGGTGAGCGGGCCGAGGGTGTAGAACGGTGCCTCGTGACACTGCTCCAGTTGCAGGTCCATGTTCTCCTTGATCATGTGCATCGGCACATGGCCGGGACCTTCGATCATCACCTGCACGTCGTGTTTCCACGCCACCTGGGTCAATTCGCCGAGCGTCTTCAGCTCACCCAGTTGTGCCTCGTCGTTGGCGTCGTAGATTGAACCGGGACGCAGCCCATCGCCCAGCGAGAAAGCCACGTCGTAGGCCTTCATGATGTCGCAAATGTCTTCGAAGTGGGTGTAGAGAAAGCTTTCCTTATGGTGCGCCAGGCACCACTTGGCCATGATCGAACCGCCGCGCGAGACGATGCCGGTCATGCGGTTGGCGGTCATCGGCACATAGCGCAGCAGCACGCCGGCATGGATGGTGAAGTAATCGACGCCCTGCTCGGCCTGCTCGATCAGGGTGTCGCGGAACATTTCCCAGGTTAGCTCTTCCGCCTTGCCATCGACTTTTTCCAGTGCCTGATAAATCGGCACGGTGCCGATGGGAACTGGCGAGTTGCGGATGATCCACTCGCGTGTTTCGTGAATGTTTTTGCCGGTGGAGAGATCCATCACGGTGTCGCCGCCCCAGCGAATCGCCCAGGTCATTTTCTCGACTTCTTCCTGGATGCTGGAACCCAAAGCCGAGTTACCGATGTTGGCGTTGATCTTGACCAGGAAATTGCGGCCGATGATCATCGGCTCGGATTCCGGGTGGTTGATGTTGTTGGGGATGATGGCGCGGCCGCGCGCGATTTCATCCCGCACAAACTCAGGCGTAATTTCGGTCTGCATGTTCGCGCCATAGTTATGGCCCGGATGCTGGCGATTCATCATGGCAGCGAGCTTGGCGCCCATCGGGCCGGTTTGATGCAGGCTTTCCAGATAGGCCACGCGGTTGTTGTTCTCGCGAATGGCAATGAACTCCATCTCCGGCGTGATGATGCCTTGCCGCGCGTAATGCATTTGCGTGACATTGGCACCGGCATTGGCGCGACGCGGCGTGCGGTGCAAGTCGGGAAAACGCATCGACGCCAGTTCAGGATTGGCTGCTTGCTGGCGGCCATATTCCGAGCTCAGGTCAGTCAGGATTTCAGTATCACTGCGCGATTCGATCCAGCCGGTACGCAGCGCGGGCAAACCCTTGCGAATGTCGATTGTTGCTGTCGGGTCGGAATACGGGCCCGAACAGTCGTAAACAAAAATCGGCGGGTTCTTCTCGCCGCCCATGCTGGTCGGCGTGTCGTCCTGGGCAATCTCACGCATCGGCACCTGGATGTCAGGCTGACTGCCCGGTACATAAATCTTGCGCGAGTTGGGCAAGGGCTTTACAGCCAGGGCATCGACATGCGCATCAACAGCAAGAAATTTGGCGGCTTTGGCGGGAATGGCGGCGTTCATGGTGGCGCTCCAGAAAAACAGGAGGCGTAGAACGCGCCTCACTGGGAATAAAACGGAGGCTAAACTCAGCCTCCCTACGGCGGTTTCAACCGCATCAGGTTCAAAGGGACTGTCTCACTCCATCTGGAAAGCTTCCGGACGGAGACCCCTGGCAAGCGGCCAAAGTTAGCCGAAATGTGAAATAATTGCAAGGCAAGACCCCATCTAACTTATTGATATTCAAGGGCACCGCATGAACCTGGAACAGGCGCGCTACAACATGGTGGAACAACAGATCCGCACTTGGGATGTATTGAATCAGGATGTGCTCGATCTTCTGTTCAAACTCCGCCGCGAAGACTTCGTACCCGAACTGCGTCGTGCCATGGCCTTTGTCGACATGGAAATCCCGCTTGGCCATGGACAAGCGATGTGGACGCCCAAGCTCGAAGCACGCATCATCCAGGAGCTTGTCATTCGCCCGACTGACCGCGTGCTGGAAATTGGTACCGGTAGCGGCTATCTCACTGCACTACTGGCGGCCAATTCTGCCGAAGTGGTGTCCGTTGACATCGTGCCCGAATTCACGGCTGCCGCGACGCAAACCTTGCGTGCGCATGGCATCCACAATGTAACGCTGCACACCGGCGACGCTGCCCGCGACTGGCCCGACGAAGCGGGCTTTGACGTCATTGTGCTGACCGGATCAACGCCGCTCCTGTCAGACGCTTTCCGCCGTCGCCTCAAGGTAGGCGGACGACTGTTTGCCATCACCGGCGAGGCCCCCGTGATGCAGGCACAACTGATTACGTGTACTGCGCCGGGCGCCACGCGTTCCGTGGTTCTGTTCGAAACCTGCGTCATCCCACTGTTGAACGCACCGCATCCTGCCGCCTTCGTCTTCTGATCACCATGCGCCAATTTCGCCCCATTCAACTTGCCGACTACATTCAAACCGGACACACCCCTGTGTTACTTGACGTGCGCGAGCCATGGGAATGGAATCTGTGCCGCCTCCCCGGCGCTGTGCTCATTCCCATGCACGAATTGCCCACCCGAATCGAAGAGTTGAACAAAGCAGCCGAAACCGTGGTCATCTGCCATCATGGGGTGCGCAGCTACCATGCGGCCCGCTACCTCGAAACGGCAGGGTTTGAGGACATCATCAACCTCTCTGGCGGGGTGGCCGCTTGGGCAGAAGAAGTCGACCCGGCCATGCCACGCTACTGACCCTATTCATTTGAAACTGGACTGACCATGCAATTAAAGCCGTTATTCATCGCGCTAACGTGGGCCTTGGCGCCTACGGCACAGGCCGCCAATTTGGCCGACATGTTCCGCGATGCGCAGGCCTACGACGCGCACTATGCTTCTGCGCGCGCAGCCTGGCAGGCCGGCCAGGAAAAGTCGGTGCAGGGCCGCGCCGGGTTACTGCCCAACGTCAATCTGGGGGGCAATATCCGCTACAACAGCGTCAACTCCACCCTGCCCGGCGGCGATGCCAATTACGACTCCAACGGACTCTCGATCAACGCAGCGCAGCCGCTGTTTCGCAAACAGAATCTGGTGCAGTACGAACAGTCAAAAGGCCAGGTAAAAATTGCCGCAGTGCAGCTCAAGGTGGCCGAACAGGATCTGATCCTGCGCGTAGCGCAAGCCTATTTCGATGTATTGCAGGCGCAGGACAACATCGCCTTTATCAACGCGCAAAAATCCGCCATCACCGAACAACTGGCTTCGGCCAAACGCAACTTCGAAGTCGGCACCGCTACCGTCACCGACACCCATGAAGCACAAGCGCGTTTCGACCTCGCGGTTGCGCAGGAAATTGCCGAGCAGAACACGCTAAGCATACGCCAGCGCGCACTGGAAAAATTCATTGGAAAACCCGCCGGATCTCTGGATACGCTGGTTGAGTTAAACCAACTGAACGCCGAATCCGGCAGCATGGACGAGTGGGCCGCGCGCGCTGCCAATGGCAATCTTCAAGGTGAAATCCAGCGATTGGCCAAAAGCATTGCCGACCAGGAAGTTGAACGCAACCGTGCCGGCCGTTACCCCACGGTCGATGCCGTTGCCGCCTACACCATCAACAACGGCCAGAATTTTGGTAACCAGCAGGTCGACACCCGCATCGCCACCATCGGTGTCGAACTCAACCTGCCGATTTATCAGGGCGGACTGACCAGTTCACGTGTGCGTGAAGCCGTCGCCAATCAGGAAAAAGCGCGCCAGGATCTTGAAGTCGCTACGCGCGAAGCCAGCCTGCAAGCACGCCAGGCCTGGCTCAACGTCAATAGCGGTGCGGCCCGAGTGCGTGCACTGGAACAGGCGCTTACTTCCACCCAGGCCCAGTTGGATTCCACCAAGCTGGGCTTGCAGGTCGGCGTACGCACCAACCTCGATGTGCTGAATGCCGAGCAACAAGTGTTGTCCGCCCGACGCGATCTGGCGGGTGCCCGCTACGCCTATCTACTGGCCGGTTTGTCGCTCAAGGCTGCGGCCGGCGTGCTCTCAGCCGAGGATCTACAGCCGATCGACAAGCTTCTGACCCGTCAGCGCAGCAGCCCGGTTTCATCTACGCCCGACGTTAAAACGATGCCTGCACCCACGCCACTGCCTCTAAAAAAAGGGCGTCCTTAGCAGCCTCAGCAAGCCCACAAAAACAGCCGCGCGATAACTATTCCGCGCGATACTCCCGGCGCTGACGCCCGATAAATGTCTGACGTCAGCGCGCCGCCCCCGCACTCACTAATTCCCACACCCGGTTCGCCGCGCCCTTGTGCGCAGCGGTAAATACTTTCCCAGCCGCCCCCATCGCCTGACTCGCCGCGCCATCCTGCATCAATCGCACGGCTTCACTGGCCCACGATTCGGCATCGCCCACCCGCAAGGCTGCGCCCTGCGCGATGGCATCTTCAGCCGCCTGTTTGAAGTTCTCGGTATGCGG
>JBKJIS010000182.1:0-24031 GCA_046598305.1 Thiobacillus sp. | reverse complement strand
GAAATCGAGCCTGTCGAGCATGGTCTGGGCAAGTTTGTACGCGGCCTCATAATAGGCGATTGAGGCGTTGGTCTGGCCTAGCGCGATGCGAAGGATATTACCCTTCAGGTAAAAATAGTTGGGCAGGAAAAATGGATGGAGGGCCGAAAAACTTTGCGCATCGTTCCATTCGTTCATCCGCTCCAGGCATAGCGCAGGTTGAATGGCAGCGGAGCCGAACGTGGCTTCCAGGTCCCGGTCCAGCCGTTGCACCCAGTTTAGCGTTTCCTGCCAGCGCCCGGCGTTGGCGAGGTCCCTGATCAAACGGTAATGGACACCGTTCGCGGTGGGCGAACCGGGCGGAAGGGAAGCCGCGCGTTCTTCGAGATAACGCATGTATTCACGCCCCGCCAGGTCATTCGAGCGCTTTGTCATCGGCTTTCGCGAAGCATAAGCAATCAAGCGGGCGCCATGCTCCTCCACTACAGCATGGGCGAACCCGGCCTGTAAAAGGATGTTCCTCAGTGCTTCGGCATGCAACAAGAAACCGTGGAAACCCGGGAAAAGCGAAGCCAAGACCGTGGCCGGATCGTTTTTTTCCACAATATAGGCGGCGTTCGGTGTGGTAAGAACGAGCATGCCGTCAGCCGCCACATAGTTACCCAGCAGGGTGGCAAACGCAGTGGGATCGCGCACATGCTCAATCACTTCCGAAGCATAGACGATGTCGAACGACGAATAGGCGATGTCAGGCATGTTCTCCAGATAATCGAAGCGGATCGGGACCTGAAGGATTTCGCTGCCTTTTCGCCCATAATCGGACACTTCCACACCCAGCGCCTCGCCACGCTGCGAGCGCCAAAGATCGATGGTAAAACCGAAGCCGCAACCCACATCGAGCAGACTGGGCGCGTCCTTCCCCGTCTCGACCAAACCAATCGGCCAGTACATATCCCATATGCCACCGGTTACCTCGACATAGGATCGGTAGATATCGACTCCGGCGTGAAGCAGGTCTCCGAAGTCGCCGAAGTCGGTGATATCGGGCGGGTCGGCGAACAGCGAGCCGCACGAGGGGCAGTTGAAATAGCGGATCGGCGTACGCGCTGTCATGTGCAAGGTGGCGAGCGAAGGTCGGAGTAAGGCTTGATGGCCGCAGATCGGGCAAGTCACGGATTGCGACCCTACAGGAGACCATTCAATGTGGGACGGCGAAATGGGGGGCTTCATTTCAGGTGTTCTCCAGATTCCGTTCGATGGCGGCGATCTCGAATAGCGGATCGGTTGTGCTCAGGTTGGGATTGTAGGTTGGATCGTGGTCGAACAAGTCTGGCCAGAGGGTAAAAAGCTTTGCCGCGTCGTCGGCGAGTATCGGGTCATCCATCGGGTTCGCCGCTTGCAGGAAAGGCTGGTAGGGAATCCAGACGTTGCGCAAGCCGGCCGCATGGAAGCGCAGGGAAAGTTCAAGATCAAGATGGCGCGCAACTATCGGTGCACTCCAGCCATCCAGGAGGGCGAGTTTGCCGGCCTCGAATACCAGGCAAGGCCCCTGCAGGGCTGTGAAATTCTGAGCCAGACAGGCTCGGCCAGTTTGGCCGCGTGTCGCCATCCCCTGGTTGCGATAAGGGTGCGCGACGGTTCCGCCAGGCATCAGCAATGTGCCCGCGTAAGCGATGCGTTGACCCGACGTTACCGCCTTGACGCCCACGAGGCCGGTATCGGCGAGCTGCGCACGGGCGGCAAGCTGGTTGAAGCTGTCCGGCCCCGGAGGCAACGCGCCGTAGCGAAGCAGAAAAACCAAGCCCGAGTCGATGCGCACCAGCAAGGCCGCCACTTCCGGCGCCGCATCGGCAGACGGATCGATATGCAGCCATTCATAGGGCGGCAGGCTCATGCGCGCGAGCGCGTTGGCGAAAGCGGCGTCAAGCGGCGTCGGGGCGAGCAACAGGATGCGGGCGGGTTGCGGCCGGCAACGAGAAAGAACGGTGCTGAGCCACTGCAGCGGTGCCTCCGCTGCCGAGCCAAGATCGAAGATAAATGTCCATGGCGTTTCGCTGGGGGGCGCGAGACGCGTAGCCCAATGGGGCAGGTTATCCGGGTGGAAAAGGCTGGCGGCCAGCTCCAGGCGCGAGAGGTGGTCCTCGATCGATTTCCTCTGCGCGGCGACCACGTAAGACTTTTCGCCAATCGCCAGCGCGGTTGAGCCCTGAATGGCCCGCCAATGATAGAGGACACGGGGGATATGGCGTATCCGGTCCGGGCTGGTCCGATCGCAGACACGCAACGCCAAGTCCCAATCTTGTGCACCCTCAAAACCAGAACGGAAGCCGCCGAGCGCGCGCACGCTTGCGGTGCGGAAAACACCGAGGTGGCAGATGCAGTTTTGCGCGCGTAACAATTCAGGGTTGTACGCCGGCTTGAAATAGGGGGCCGCGCGTACACCGAATTCGTCGATCTTGTCTTCGTCGGAGTAAATCAGTTCCGCATCGGGATGTGCATCGATCTCGGCCGCGACCCAGGCCAGCGCGTCGGGAGCCAGTTCGTCGTCGTGATCGAGCAGGGCGAAAAATTCCCCGCGCGCGCGCTCCAGGGCGCTGTTGGTGGCTGCCGAAATATGGCCGTTTTCCGGCCGGAAGGTCAGCCGGATACGGGCATCCCGGTAGGCATACTCTTCCAGTACCGTGCGCACATGCGGTTCGGTGGAAGCGTCGTCGGCAATACACAGATCCCAATGCGTCCAGGTTTGCGCGAGTACCGAGTCGATACATTTGCGTAGCCAGATTTCCGGCGTGTTGTACGTGGGCAGCAGGATGGAGATCGGCGACGTTGCCGTCGATGGCTCGATGGCGGTGGGCTCGTCGTTTCTCGTGCAGAATCGCCAATCGGAATAGTTTCCCGAACGAATTGTCGGTCCTCGAGCCTGTTTTGAGAACAGGTGGTGTTCGGGGTCGAGAAGCGTGGGCTTAAGGTCGAACAGTCTCGCCAGGCAACATTCGACCTCGATGAACGACAACAAGGCATGTTGCGTGATGGTGTTCGAGTCGTGCAGGCGATATCGATATAGCGGCCTGTCGACGAACAGGGGGGGCATGACCGTGGAGGCAGCAAGAAGAAAATCCCAGTCGTGGTTCCCCGTCATCGCCCGAAACCCACCGGTATGCGCCAGGAGATCGCGCCGAAAAACCAGGTTACCGGTGGAGATGGCCGCGTTGCCGGTGGCGAGGATCAGGGTGAGTTCTGTCCCGTTCCGTGCTTGGCGCACGCGGTCCATCAAGGGTTTGAGACCATTAACGAATGGATGCATTGCCGACACGGCGTGGCCGTCGTCGTCGATCGGCAGCACATCCGAAAACCCCAGCAACGCCCCTTGCACCCGCATTGCCTTCACCATGGTTTCCAGCCGTTCCTGAAGATAGGCGTCGTCGGAATTCAGGATGGCCATGATTTCACCGCGGGCGACCGTGAGCCCGCGATTAATGGCTTCGTGTGCCCCGCGATTGGTTTGCAGCAGTACCCGCATGGGGCGCGGGCAGGCGACGAGAATCTCACGCAACAGGCTGGGGGACGTGTCCCGGGAGCCGTCGTCGACGACGATCAATTCGACATCCGGCCAGGACTGTGCGATCACGGAATCGATCGCTCCGCGCAAATAGCGCGCGTGATTGTAGGAAGGCAGAATCACCGAAACCGTGTCCGGCCCGGGGGCGAAGCGTTTCCATGCCTCATTTTCCAGCACCTCGGCATCCGCCAGCACCGCGTTCGGGGCGGGCAGTGTTTCGAACGGCTTGGGCAAAGGGAGCGCGCCTGCGATCCCGGCGCGTACAGCATTTGCGACCGCATCGAACGCTGCCGCCGTTTCTGACGTGGAGAAAAGTGGGCTCATACCGGAAAGGAACAGAATGCGCTCGCCATCAAGCGCCCGAAGCCGGGTTTTCGGTATGGCGAAGTTCAGCCACGCCGAGAGCGCGGCCGGACTGGCCCCTGGCATCGGCAAGGGGTGGCCAATGCCATCGACGTTAATCGATTCCAACCCACTGGGCACTGTATCCAGCAGGCGATAGGCCGGATTGGCGGATTGCAGGCGCTGGTAGGCGAGCGCCCGATAGTGATAAGACGGCGTGTAATCGCGGACTGAGGGCACCGCGTCGGGCAGATCGGGCCGGCTCTCGGCGCGGCAGCCTAACGGCGGCAAAGTGATCGCGGCATCGAAGCCATACAGCCTGGGGTCGCCCTGCCAGCGAAAGTGGACCGCAGCGAGCGCGATCTCGCCGATACCGGAGGCACGCGCGCGCGCGCGCCAGGCGGACGCGCAGGCGCCTGGATCAGCAAGCGCATCGAGTTGGAATACCGCGAAGAGGGGGCGCCCACCCAGACGAACCGGGTTGTCTGCGAGGCCCCACAGCAGCCGCTCGAATAGTGGCAAGGTCTGCTCCGGCGTAAAACCATCCGCGCGCGCGCCGGACAGCGGCGGCAGACGCCAGCAAATCATCTGCCTGACCGTACCCCAGGGCAGCGTCGCGGGAACCGGCGTGTCGGGATGCCAGTCAATCAGGTGGCATAACCCGTCTAGAGCAAGCTCGCGCATCCGTGAGTCGATCAATTCGGAATCTGGCAGGTAGCCGGGAAGCTGAGCGTGATCGACGATACCGACAAGGCGAACATCGGCGATGGTGGCTATGGAGTTCATGCGGCGAGCAATCAGGGTTACGTGGAAGCGGTCACGGTTGGAGCGAATTGACTAGGACAACGCCAGGCAAGCCACTGCGTACCCGCAGCGTTTCGCTCGCGAACCACAAGGATAATGGGCGGTCGCCGGCGGCATTCAGATACTCGATGCGATCAGCGATTTCACAATAGGCTGGGGCATCGCACAGCAGCGTGATATGTTCGAAACTCGCCAATACGATTGGCGCCGCCAGCTTGAAATGGGTTCCGACCACGATCAAATGCCCCCCCGCCAGCGAATCATCCGGGCGGCGCAACTCTGGTTCCAACCCCAAGGCGCCGCCTTCGCCTTCGACGCCGCCATTCCACCATGTCGAATCCTGATAGCCCTCTGCGATCTGTCGCAATAGCGGTAGACAAGGCATTAAAGTGTCGCGCATCCCATCCGGATCGATCAGGAAATGCACCTCCAAGCCAGATGGAAGTCGGGGTGGAACGCTGCGACAGCGGTCGGCCAAGAATGGCAGCATATATTTGCAGAATTCATTTTCGATCGCAAATTCTCGGCCAACGAGATCAAGATTAAAACGCGCGGCCTGCGAATCCGGCGCAATTTTCAGCGCGGCGCGTATCAAAGCATCGGCGCGCACGTATTGTTTGCGCTGATATGCCACCACGCCTTGCATGTGCAGCGCGTCGAAGTTGCGCGGCTGCAGGGCCAAGGCCCGGCCGTACAGTCGATCGGCCTCTTCGAAATCGCAGGCGACCTGCTGCCGCAATGCTTCTTGCATCAGTTCCGAAAGTGCTTCTGCCGGTTGGGGCATCGACGGGGGACGGACTTGCCCTTGCCCAGCCAAGCCAACAAGGCCACAGCAATGCTTGTAACGCTTACCGCTACCGCACGGACAGGGATGGTTGCGCCCTGCTGTACCTGAAATCCCCTGATTGCCCAGTGCCATTTAAGTTGTCTCGACGATATTCATGTCTGCGCCACAGCATAGCGCCGAGGTGAGAGTTTGAGTCGGTGGCCGTGCATGAAAGGTTATGAAAATTCCGTTTCGCGCGGCCGCATCCAAATCGCGATCATTGAGCTCGGGACTGGTTAGGGATGTTTTTAAAGACTTCTCCAGTTCAACCAAAACAACCAAGAAGTGATGTCATCGGAGGAATCGTTGCGCTGGTTGCGGGGGCAATCTACCCGTACCGTCGCTGGCGCATCCATTTGGTGGCTATCCATTTCTCTCCAGCAACCACGGGCTTACCAGCGTGCAGGGTCAGCCGATCAACCTGATTTTGGCTGTTGCAGTATTCAAAATAGACTGCAGCCCCCTTCTTGGGCGTAACGGATAGCCCAATGTCGGGGAAGATGGTTTCACCAGCCTCTTCCACATCATTCAAATATATGACAAGGGTGCTGACGCGTTGGCCACCTTTGGCCAAGTGCACCTCGCTGCCCGTGTCACCCGGGGGGAAATAGTCAAAATGGGGTTTGTATTCACCACCCACCTTGTAGTTGAGGATTTGAAGGCCCTCGCCGTTCTCGACTGGCCAATTCATGACCACGCCGATACGTCGTTCCAGGTTGATGATGAACTCGTTTTCGTTGATTGAAAAAAACGTGCCGTAGCTGCTGCGTTCTTCGATAACTTCTTCCTGTCCCGTCTTGGGGTCAACAATCGTGGACCGCTTGAGTTTGATGCTTGAAAGGCGGATCAGTTCGTCGCACTCTTCTGGCGAGAGTATGTTGTCGAACACAGCCACCACAGGCTGCGTCATGCGAAAACTCACCCGCACATCACGATCAGGCGTTTTGATGATGTTTCCCGACTGCGGCAACCGCGGTGTTTCATACACATAGGTGCCGTCCCACGCAGTTATTGCGACCGGCGTCTGCGCTGCCATCGCTGGCATCGAGCCAGCAATGGCTATTTGGCGAATGAAACCTGCAGCCGCAGCCCGGTCAAAGTTCCGCTGGTCCATGACATCAATCATCGAATCCTCGGTGCAGCCACGCGCCAGGTTGTCCTGAATCCATTGTTGCCACTGCAGTGAAAGGAACGTTATTTTTGAATTTTGGTTCATGGTTTACAAAGCTTACTAGTGCGCCAAGTGTATTTTTACATCCCGGCTACCGGGATTGAATTCACATAGAAGTCGAGTTTACTTAACGTCACCCCGGCTCTCGTCTGAAGGTCCGCCGCCGGATATTCAGTTTAAGCTCCAGCGGGTCCGCCACTTGCCAGTTCGGGCTATGCGGCGACAGGTTGGGGTTGAAATAAGGGTCGCCTGTCTCGAACAACGTCCGCCACTTCTCAATGAAGCGCGCACTGTCTTCGGGGTGTGGGTCCTCATTACTGCGGCCACGGGTAAACGATTCGTGGTGAAGCAGTTGCGCATGCGGGCAGAACAGCACGCGATACCCCCGCTGCCCCACCCTCAGGCAAAGGTCCACATCTCCATAGCCTACAGCAATGGCTTCGTCGAAGCCGCCGACCTCCTCAAACACAGTCCTGCGGATCAGCATACAGGCAGCCGTCACCGCCGATACCTCGCGGTTGCAAATGAGTGAACCAATGTAGCCCAGGTCCAGGGGCGAATCGCTTGTCAGCCGGGAGCGGCCAAGGTTCTCCGCCACGCCACAACAGGCTACCACCACGCCCGCATGCTGGATCGTCTTGCGATCCGGGTAATAAAGCTTCGCACTGACAATACCGATGTCCGGCTTCTGGCCCAATTCCAGCATGCGCTCCAGCCAGCCAGGCTCGATGGCCTCGATGTCGTTGTTGCAAAAAAGATAGTGTGTATGGCTGCCGTCCAACTGTCTCACCGCCCAGTTGTTAATCGCTGCAAAATTGAATGGTCCGCTGTAATGCAGCAATGTGACCCGCGATCGAAGGCTGTCAAAGTAGGCGAGTGACTCCAAATCATCGGATTCATGATCGATCAACACGATCTCATAGGCGATATCGCCAACTGTTCGCTCGATACTTTCGATGCAGGCCTTCACAATATCTGCGTGGTTTTTGGTCGGGATGAGGATTGCCACCTTCAGGCCCGGCACCAACGGATAACGCACATCGAAAAAATTAAAACTCTGTCCCGGGTTGATTCTGCCCTCTTCACCACAGCGTTGGAGATGGCGTTGCAGGATCGCGCTGGAAGTTTCCATCACCGTGGATATCAAGTCATGGCCCGCCGATCTGCCATGGATGCGCCAGCGATAGAGCATTTCCGGGATGTGAACGATTTTTTCCGCCTGCTCGCTGGCACGCAGTATCAGGTCGTAGTCCTGAGAGATGCGCAGTGTCTCGTCCAGGCCGCCCAACGCCCGCAGCAAGCTCGGCCTGAAACCGATGAGGTGGACGATATAGGGGTGGGAACGCAAATACTCCGGCGAGAACATGGGCCGGAATATGAAGTGCTGCACCGTCTTGCCATCTTCGCCGACCAGCACCTCGTCCGAATAGAGCATATCCGGATCGTCCGCCAGCACGGACTCGGCCACCCGGAACAGCGCCTGCTCTTCCAGCAGGTCATCATGGTCCAGCAACACGACGAAATCGCCCTCAGCCATCGCCAGAGCCCGATTGGTGGCGCGCGACACCCCGCCGTTTTCAGCTATGAAATCCAGCCGGATGCGCGCATCGCGGGTTGCATAGTCTTCCAACATCGCACGTACATGCGGTTCGCTGGATCCGTCGTCTGCGATGCACAGCTGCCAGTGTGGGTAAAGCTGCGCGCAGACCGAATCCAGCATTGCCTGAAGCATGGACTCCGGTGTGTTGTAGGTCGGCACCAGCACCGAGATCAGGGGCGGCGACTCCATCGCCTGAATACGCGCATTGATCGCGCCCCTGAGGTCATCCGTCAATGAGGCACGATAGTGCTGGAATGCCTTCTGATACCAGTCCCCCTCGGCTGGTTCGGCAACGGGCTCCGCAACCGGTGCCGATTCGGTGTCGCCTGGCGCATTCCCGTTCTCGGGCCATTGCAGCAGGGTTCGTTTCACTCCGCCGATCCCGTCTGACCGCAAGGCCCGCAACAGCGCCTTCGTCCGGGCTGGCGCGTCAAAGGGCCGGCCCGGAACGGGACGCAGGCAGCGCGCCAGGGTTTTCCCCTGGCGGATGCGCCGGCCAATCCAGCGCAGGGGGCTGGCCAGACGCCAACTTGTTGACGCAACCAGCGCGGCAATCTCGGCTTCGCGCAAAGTTAAAGCATGGCGTGCCTCATGCAGCGCTTTCTCCAGCCGATGTCCAGCCTGCTCCAGATCGGTCAGCCGGGATTGCAAATCACGCGCCTGGTGCTCACACGCACCCGCTCGGGCCGATTTCATGTCCACGACCAATCGCAAACGCTGGATTTCCTTCCAATGGTCGGAAAGCAGCAATGCCTGAGTAATTGATTCTTCACCAGCTTGACCGGATGATTGCCGCTGATGCAGCCACGCCGGCTCGTCAGCGCCCCCGGGGAGCGGCAAAAGGCGATGGTAATCTGCCACCATTTCTTGTGCTGATCGCATTTCAAGCGCTAACAAATGCGAGCGGATACGTTGCAAACCCTCTCTGTTCGCATGAATATCCTGGAGGCAGGCCAGCATCCCCTCCACGCCCGGCTCGAATAGATAGCCGTTCACCCCCGGCGAAATTCGTTCGGCGAACCCGCCGAGACGTGTCGCTACAGGAGGGATACCAAACATGAACAATTCGCTCAGGGTATAGCTGAACGTTTCGGGCACCACGCTGAGAAGCAGTCCGACATCAGGCCGTATCTCGGACAAAATTCCGGGCAGCTCAGCCGCTGAATACTCGCTGACGACCTGAACGCCGGGCTTGTCCTTAAACAACTCGCCCATTTCGCGCGCACCAACAAGATACACCTCAGAAAATTCAAGCAATGATTCCAGGCCTTCCGACAGCACGTTCACCCCCTTGCTCACCGAGAGCATGCCCAAAATCACAATACGCAACTTGCCGTGCGCATCCCCACTGGAATAGGAAATAGCCGGCAGCACAGTGAGGTGGCCATGGGGAATCGTTACAAACCGGCTGGGGTCGAGTTGTGGAACCAGCTGGTTAAAATGCGCACGCGTCGATCTGCTTGGCACAACAAGGGTGAGGTTCTTGCGGTTAACCAGGTCGATGAATCGTTCCCGTACCCGAAGCCGCGCCTCAACCGAGAAAATTCGATGCGCCGGATTGAAAGACGGATTGTGCTCGGCGCACTGCGCCAGACGCTCTGCATTGCATGTCTGGCAAACCCCCTGGAAATAGATATGGATTGCCGGACAGTAAGGATAGAAGTCATGCTGGACCAGCACCGTTGGCAGGCCGGTGTCCAGCGCATCCAGAGAATGGCCGATCAGTGACGAAACCAGAATCGCGCCAACACCATAGTCACGCACGATTTCCATCAGCACATCCCGGTACTCGGGATGGGTATCCGTCGTCGCCAAAATCGGCGATGAGAAGCGCCAGAAGCCTAGTGGCTCGGTATTTTCGGTTCCGGCAAACAGCATGAGCCCCTGGCCCATCGCGTGGCTTTGGCTATAAGGCTTCAGAACCAGATTGATGCGCCGGTCATCTGCCTGGCAATAATCCTGGCACCAGCGCGCACTGCCCCCGCCAAGATCGTGGACTATATGCAGCTGAACGGGCTTGATCGCGCCGCTTTCGTCTCCCGAATAGCCTGACGACAAACCCATGCGCCGCCGTGCCAGCTCCATATCCACCGCCTGACGATATTTCGCTGGCGGATCCTCGGCAACAAACTTCTGCACCAGCGCCGCATATTCGGGATGCAGACGGGACACGGCCTCGGCCGCACCCGGCGCCAAAACGGCACGCTCGGCCTGAAAGCTGACACCCCCTGCATGAAAAACGAAGACGTCAGCGCAGAGCACGTTGCGCCAACCCGCCTTGGCCGCCCGGAGGCTGAAATCGTTTTCTTCGCCGTAGCCTCGACCAAACTGCTCAACATCGAACAAGCCCACCTGATCCAGGCAGGCGCGCTTGATGACCATGCAGAATCCAACGGCCGTGGGTAGATCGATACACTCGCCCGCATTGACCCGCCCGAACGCTGCATCCAGCTCAGCCAGGCCGATCTCCGGTAGGGCGTTGTCCGCACAAAAGTTCGGGTAGCTACAAATTGTCGCGTTGTTGGAAAACGGGGTCGCCGTCGCGATATCCGCCTCGCTATAGGCGCACCGCCGCAACCGGTCCAGCCAGTCGTTGGCCACTTCGGTATCGCTGTTGAGCAGGACGACATCGCGGTCCGGATGAAGGCTCATGCCCCGATTAACCGTGGCGACGAAACCGAGATTTTCCGCATTGACCAGCACCGTCACCCCATGCTTGTCCCGTAGCGAGGCGCAATACGCGACCAGTTCGGGTTCCGGGCTGGCATCATCGATCAACACCAGTTCAAATGGTGTCACGCAATCCGCCCGCAAAACAGATTCGATGCAACGCCGGGTTTCCTTGAGCCCCTTGTAGACGGGAATGATCACATCCAACATTTCCATCTGGCTCGAAAGGGCGAGGCTATCGAGGGACGACATGGACACGCTTACGATGGAAACGCATACCCGGTATCTCAACCAGAACGTAGGACAGCATTGAAATCACGAATATCAACGGCGCGCTGACCAGCAACAAGGTCAGGAAACGCATACTTCCGAGAGTCTGGAACCATTCCGTCGCAACAATCCAGCGGAGTACTGGTAAATGCCAGAGGTAATAGCTGTAGCTAACCAAGCCGGCGTAAATCATGAACCGGTTAGCGAACAATCGATTAATGACGCGCCCGCCCCCCACTCCAGCGAAAATAATCGCAGCGACACCCAATACCAGCGCCGGCGTCCAGAGATAGAAAATTGGGTTGTCCGCCCAGTATTCATGGCGCTTTCCGGGCAGCCAGTAGATCGCTGCAAGAACCAAGGCCAGGCCAAGCAGGCCAAGACGACTGTGATTCATGCGTGGCAACAACCAACTCGGCAGGCGGGATCGATTTACATGCAACAGTGCCGCAAGCATGCCCATACCGAACGCGTCCATGGAGCCTGGTAACTGATAAGTGGCATACACCCGCATCTGCAAAGGCGAATCAGCCAGTCTCAATACAATGCCGTGGCGCCACAGGTACATGACCGCAAGACACCCAACCAGCAACCATAGACCCCGCTTTGGACGAAGCATGAAGGCCAGGAATGGCAAGACGAGGTAAAAAGCAAACTCGATCGGCAACGTCCACCAGACGAGGTTCATCGGCTCCACCCCTAGAGGCGGTGGCATGAATAGCATAAGCAAATGCCGAAAAAGGCTGCCCCAGTCATTGATATGTGGCTGGCCTGGTATCCAAACGGCAATCAGGAGCAGGATCGCCAGCTGCGCGTAGTAAGCCGGGAATACCCGCATCACCCGGCGCAGGAAATATCGGTCAAGCGCGGGCCGCTGACGCAGGCCGGATTGCCATTCCGCGAAAGGGATTGCCAGCAAAAACCCGGAAAGTACGAAAAATATCGTCACCCCCGCCCCGCCGATGCTGGCCAAGGGCGTGAAGTCCAGAGAAATGCCGGCCAGGACGACGGTGAAATCGGGATGTCCGGACAAACTCCAGACATGGTAGAGAAACACCCACAATGCCGCCCATCCGCGAATGCCAGTCAATACATTCAGATGGCTATTGTCCGGCTGGAAGGGCTCGACGAACTTGTAATGAAGCCAGTGCGCAATGGGTTTCATCGCACTCTGGCCCGCCAGAAACCCGGCACGTGGCAATCAGATGGGCGCATCGGACAACAACGCAAGTTCGATCAAACGCGGGACGGAGCCAGCGGCGCTTTGGCGCACGGGTTCAACATCAACGCCATAGGCCGCCAGATGCCGGAGGATGATTTCGTATTCCGAAGGCTGCCCCAGACGGAAACGCAGATAAGCTGAATCGTAGACCAGGTCCATAGGAACGAGATAGGCGAACAGGTAGAACGCCAGGCGCGCCAGGCGCTCCTCTGCAAGACCAGCTTCAGCGATGAACCTGTGTGCGCAGTCGCCCAGCACCTCGACGGGCACGCCCATCAGCATCGCCTCCAGCCCGACGCTGGAATTAATGGTCAGCATGTTTTCGCAGCGGCGGATGAACGCCACGCTGTCCGGCGAATCGTCCACCGCGTACCAGTCCGGCTTCGGCGCGAACAGGCTGCCCGGATGGCCACGTACGAGCACGTCGCCGTCGGGATGGCGCAAATGGGCGTAAACCAGCAGGGACTGATTGTCGAAACCCCGGCCGAAGGCCAGTAAATTGGAATCGTCCTCGACCTGGAGCGCCACGCCGAGTTTGCATCGCACCTCCGGCGTCTCGCCATCCCCGGCCCGATAAAAAAAGCGGCGCAGCGCCTCGATGCCAAACCCGGCTGCGGGCCAAAAACCGCTGTCCAGATAGCGCCGCCCGGCCTCGGTATTGCCATTGACGCCGCTGAAATCGAGGTAGGCGGTGGGCCGGTATTGCGGCCAGCGCAAGGGCCCTATCTCCAGATGCACCACCGAGATGCCTTTTTCCGCTGCCGCCGCGCTCAGCGATGGGCAGTTGCACCAGGTCAGAATGGCCTCGATATCCTGCGCAGACGGCTGTGACAGGATTTCCGCGAAGGCTGCATCGAGACAGGGCACCCGCTCGCTCAGCAGGCGTCTGAAGGCCGCGATGGGATTGTCCCCGCTATCCGCCAGCAACGCCTCGAACACCCCCTCAGACAAAAACCCGTAGTCATGCGCGGCCATGCTCTCGCGAGTCGGTACCTGATACTGGAGCCGCTGCGCAGAGGATGGCTGCATTTCCCAACGGTTTTGTGCCTGCCAGTGCTCCGGGTTCCGAGTGTAATCGTCACTCGTGATGAACGACATGCGTTCGCCAAACACCGAGAGTAGACGGTAATACACCCACAGATAGGGCGCCCGGTAGCCGCGCAGGGGAAAAGGCAGCAGGAATGCGGCGATCATCGTGCCTCAGATCCTGGTTGGGATATCTGTATCGGTGCATGCACCACCCCGACCTGATCGCGTGGTGACCAAAATCGCAAATGACCCACCGGGCGGCGCTGATCCAGCTCTTCCCGACCCTCGCCGCTAAAACAGGCCAGACCACAATGCACCAGATATTCCCCTGAGCTGATGGGCAGGCGCACCCGGTATTCCACCTCATGCCTGCCTGGCTCCAGATTCAAGGGCTGATTGGCATTGATATTGTTGTCCCCCCAGATATCGCCACCCCGCACGCCAGAAATTGAGACGCCCAAGGCGACATTCGGGATGGTCTCCGCCACCAGAAGAGTAAACCGAAACACGACTTCTTCATTCGGCTTGAGCAAAGGATTGTCCTCCAGCGAGGCGCCATCTCCCTTGTACAAATCAAGACGCTCAATAATTGCACGGGCGCTACCAAAGCGTTTTTCACCCAAACCCTGATTCCAATCACGTTGCTGGATTGCCTTCAGTTCGTTCACCGTCATCAAGCATGCATCAGGGCCCAAATCGGTCACCTGCCCAATCCGCGCCTGAGCCTGTTTCAGCATACCTTTCTCGTAAGCCAACACGGCGGCCAGCACATCGGGGGTATCCTGAACTACGCAACCTCCGTCCAGCACGATGCAACGGTCGGCATACTCCAGAATGCTGCCGGTGGCGTGCGTCACCATCAGGATGGTGACGCCTTTCTTTCGCAACGCTTCCATGCGCTTGAAGCACTTGTATTGAAATCCGATGTCGCCCACTGAAAGTGCCTCGTCAACAATAAGGATTTCCGGATCAACACAGGCCTGCACAGCGAAAGCCAGGCGCACATACATACCGCTGGAATAAGTCTTGACCGGCTGCTCAATGAAATCGCCGATATCAGCAAAAGCCGCGATTTCATTAAAACGCTGTGCCATCTCTTCTTGTGAAAAACCAAGAATCGCGCCATTCATAAACACGTTCTCGCGGCCGGTAAATTCCGGATTGAACCCCGCGCCCAATTCCAGCAGCGCCGCAATTCGCCCATGCGTTGTCACTTCGCCGCGGCTCGGGTCAAGCGTGCCACTGATGATCTGCAACAGCGTTGATTTTCCGGCGCCGTTGCGGCCAATAATCCCAACCGTTTCCCCCCGCCGGATATCGAAACTCACCTCATTCAGCGCCCTGAATTCACGGAAATAGCGCCGGGGAGTTCTCCCAAAAAGACGATGCAGCCGGGGCATCACCATCTGCTTGAGCCGGTCGCGCGGGGCGTCGTAAATGGAGAAGGATTTGGATATGCCTATTACCCGGATTGCATACTCGGCAGCGCGCCCAGCATCGATATCGCTGATTGTGGTATTCGTGTCCATGGTTGTATTTATTGCGTCACGCATGCCCGACCCGCTCCGTACCCCGAACCCCCAACACCGTTGCCGGGAAATACCGGTCACGCAAAGCATTGCAGCGCTTCTCAAAGAGTTCGTAGAGCCCATGCGAGATCACCAGGGTCAACACCATGAAAGCCAGCCACATGCCCAATGTTCCTAACAGCGTGTTCTCACAACAACCGAATAGATAAACCAGCATCATTGCCACGGGAATGTTTACCAGATAAGCAGAATACGAGGTCCGAGACAGGAACCTGCCCGATGTTACCAGCCAGCCAGGAAAGCGGCGCTCGATTCCCAACAGCAGCAAACCCGCGCAACCAATGGGCGCAAGGCTCAAATAGAACGTCTTGGCGAAGAACGATTCATTCAGTTCTGCGTCCGGGGTGAGGCTGAAATAGATCACGCTTGCCACGAAAATCAATGTCATTCCAGTTGCCAGTCCTGATATTTTGAGCCAGCGGGGATGCTGGTCATACAGCCAAGCCAGCAGTACGCCGAACATCAAGGTATCGAAGCGTAGAAAAACCACTTTCCTGATCCCCTCGTCCCAGTTCCCGATCGAATTTGCGACCAGCAGACGTGCCAGCAGAGATAACAGGATCACGCCCAGGGAGACGACCAGGATCGAGCGGGTGGGCGGCAAACCCAGCAACCGGCCCAATAGCAAAAACAGGGCTGGAAACAGCAGATAGAACACCTCTTCCACCGCCAGGCTCCAGGCCTCGGGGAAAAAAAGCGGATGGGGACCGAACAGGTTCTGGATAAAAACCAGATATTTCCAGACCTCATGCAGTTCACCTGGGCGGATCCCCCACCAGACCAGAAGAACATTAATCAGCACAAACAGATAGTAGTTGGGCAGGGTACGAAACCAGCGACGCGCATAAAACCCACGCAACCAATCCGTGCCGCCCGCTCTGGACAAACGGATGAGAATGCCCCCGATTAGAAACCCGCTCAGAACAAAGAACAACTCCACACCCATGAAGCCGCCAAAGCGGAAATAGTCCGCCCAGGGCATGGTGGGTCGCAAGAACACGCGGCCATGGCTAAGTAATACCAGCAAAATTGCCAGCGCCCGGCACAGATCAAGCCAGTCGTTTCTTCGCGTGACAATCATAGTCGTTCCTGCTTCACGGTGTCACCCCGGTCTGCGGTTCGATGCAAGCGGCCAGGCGCGCAGCCAAGGCATCCAGACGGTAGGCCTTGGCGCGGCGACTGGCCACAGCAATGTAATTCTCCATATTCATCACGGTGAGACGATGTTCACCCTGCCCAATCGAGCGGGTGATCAAGGTATTGATACCCGGATCGAAGTGATCCATGTCTTTATAGTGTGCGATATCGTCGAGAAAATCCTGATCCTCATAGCCATATACATGCAGATTCGGCAATCGATTGCTCCATTCGACCAGATAGCGGATTACTGCGAAATGGGTTTCCGCGTCGCCTAACCGGTATTGATGCCAGGTTGCCAGTTTGGCGCGGCTATAGGGTGGGAAAACAAGTTGAAACCGGGTTTCCGGATATTTCTTGACCAAGGTAATGAGGTTAGCTTCCAGATAGTCGATGGCGCGAACAACTTGAGCTGGATCCTTCTGCACAACTTCCCCGGCATGAATCGCCCTTGTGACCCCGGATAACTTTTCGTACACATCCCTGATCTGATCATTCCCTCCAGCCCGGCACCACGCATCAAAGCCACCAAACCGCTCGGCATGCTCCGGCAGCCCCATCCACGCATTCGGTCGATCAAGGTCCGTATGACGACCTACACAATCGACAGATCCGGACCATCCAAGCAGACAGCCGAGAAAATGACCGTTCAGATAGGCACGGATATCGTTGAAAGGATTGGCATCGTAAAGATAATCGTAGCCAGGCAGCGGATAGTACCAGTACCCCTTGCGCTGATTCAGATAGATGAAATCCAGAGAATATACCACTTGGCGCACCGGCCTACGTTCCAGCAGGTGCTGCAGGATCAGCCCCCGCTCGAAAAAGTCGCCCGCCGAAATGGATAGATTAACAAACCTTCCACCCAATAATCGGCTTGCCTCAAGAGCGGAGGTGTTTTCCAGAATGCTCGTGCCGAGTATCACCGAATCGAAGTCCCCATGCCGGATCACGCCGGCCGCCTGCAGGCGCATGTTTTCATGCACCGTCTCGGGTCGGCCCCAAGGCTTGTGAAACAAGGCCAGCGGATCATAGACAAACAGTGCGGACAGAAGTGCCGCAACCGGCCCCAGCGCGGCCAGAACCAGGACGAAGACAAGTTTTCGGGCGCGCGTGTCCATCTCAGAAATTGAAATAGATGAATTCAGAATACTTCGAGGCCATCAAGGTCAGCAGCGACACCGCAGCCAGCAGTCCATAGGCGACAGCGCTGACGACGCCCGGGCGGGCGCCCGACAGCAAGGCGTTGCTGTTGCGTCGCAGCAGGACGAGCACCAACCCGCCCAGCAAAGCCACGCCCACTTCGAACTGGCTATTCATCAGGCCGGTCCAGCTTGCGAATTTGGGTCCCAGACTCCCGATGGCATCGAGACCTGCCATCCCGCGCAACACCTTCAGGGCATCATCCAGCGTCTGCGCGCGGAAAAAGACCCAGGTAAGGTTAATAAAGTTGAACGTCACCAGCCAGGCAAGCATGGGCGGCATGCGCAGCCCCAGGTGCTGCCAGAAACGGTGCGTCACCATCGCCGCACCGTGCAGGCAGCCCCAGAGCACGAACATCCAGGTGGCACCATGCCACAAGCCGCCCAGCACAAACGTCACCAGCAGATTGGCATAAACCCGGCCGGGCCCCCGCCGGCTGCCGCCCAGCGGAATATAGAGATAGTCGCGCAGAAAACGGCTCAGCGTGATATGCCAGCGTCGCCAAAAATCCTGGATATTCGTCGCCCGGTAGGGCGAATTGAAGTTGAACGGCATGCGGATGTTGAACAGCATGGCCGCGCCCAGCGCCATGTCCGTGTAACCGCTGAAATCGAAATAGATCTGGAATGTATAGGAAAGGCTGGTGGCCCAGGCCTCGAAGAAATTCAACGTGACGGCCTGGTCGAATCCCGCCGTGGCCCACACCGCGAAGGTATCCGCGATCAGCACCTTTTTTGCCAGCCCCACGCTGAACAGCATCAAGCCGAGCAGCACATTGCGGTAGCGCCGCGCCAGGTTCGCGACGGCCGCGAACTGCGGCATGATCTCGCGGTGATGCACGACCGGCCCAGCGATCAGGTGCGGGAAAAAGGTCACGAACAGCGCATAGTTGAGCAGGTCGTATTCCTTTGCCTTGCCACGGTAGCTGTCGACCAGATAGGCGATCTGGGTAAAGGTGAAGAAGCTGATCGCCAGCGGCAGCACAATGCCGAGCGGATCGGGGGGCGCGTCCACCAGGCGCCCGAGATTGCTCAGGAAAAAATCGGCATATTTATAATAGCCGAGCAGCCCCAGGTTAAAGGCAATCCCGGCCGCGAGCAGCCATTGTGGCCTGAGCGGGCCACGCGATCCCCCGGACGCGCTCTTGGCCAGCGCACTGCCGACCGCGAAATTGGCCAGAATCGAGACCAGAATCAGCGGCAGGTACTGGACATTCCACCAAGCATAAAACACCAGGCTGGCCAGCACCAGCCAGCTTTTGCCGGCCTGAATCAGGCGCTTTTGATTCAGCCAGAAATAAACCAGGAATGCGGCGGGCAGAAAAACCAGAATGAATTCGAGCGAATTGAATAACATTCAACCTAGAAACCGCAGTTGGGCGCGCCCGATGGTGCGTCTGGGCAGGTGGTTGCCGCATACGATTCCACACGGGCTTTAGCCCGTAGTGGATCGGAGTCCTTTAGGGCATACGACTCCACACAGGCTTTAGCCCGTAGTGGTAATGAGCGATCAACTGCGGTTTTCAGGTTCAACCCAGATTATCCTTGATCGACAAAACACCACTGTGGGAGCGGCACCCTCGCCGCGATTTGCGGCCGCACTCGCGCCATGGGCGGCGGTGCATGTTGCCCGAATCGTCATACCGGCAAACGCCGGTATCCGGTCTTGCTTTCGGCCCGATGGCGGGCCGCCTGCTCTTTGTGGGTGAACTTGCCGTCATGCAGGGTGTAATACGCACCGTAATAATTGGTGCGCATAGTGCACCCTTCGATATTTATTGGTGGTCACTGTTTCTATTACACATTGGCATTACATGCCGGCATCCCTGTCCGATTCGTCCCGCGACTCGGACAGAGCAATGCGTTGGTTGAGACGACGCACGTCGCGCTTGATCTGGGTGAGGGCAATGTCGGTGAACAGCGCACGCAGGATCAGCACGACGATGGCGGCCAGGAACAGCAGCGCTGGCGAGTAGGCGATGCCCACCGCATGGCTCAGGGAGTCAATCAGGCCGGGCCATATACCGAAAACCAGCGAGGCAATGGCGACAGCGGTCCAGAACAGCCCTTGCCGTAAATGGATATGGTCGCGCCGAATCAGCGTGAGAATGGTGAGCGCCAGGCCGATGCCAAGCACGGTGACGAGCAGATGATATTCCTTCATGTTTTGCGGGGTTTCGTGTTCCAGCGTGCCAGGCACAACAGGGTGGTTTCCGCCATGTAGCGGGCAACACTCCACCAGGAGTAGAAAATCCTCGATGCGCCGTATTGCCTCGGGTTCATCGCCACCGGCACTTCCTGCACACGCAGGCCGGCGTGATGCAACAGCAGCAACACGCCAATGTCCTGATAATCGAGCAACGTCGCTTCTTCTCGCGCCAGAATATAACAGGCTTTGGTGTTGTAGAAACGAAAACCCGAAGTCAAATCCTCAAAGGCGAAGCCGGTCAGAAAGCGAAAGTAGCGCCAGGCCTGACGCCGCATGAAGCTGCCACGTGTCGGACAGGCGCCGATGACCACGTCGGCGCCTGCTTCGGCAGCTTGCAGCAGGCGGGCAAGTTCGGCGGGCTCATGCTGGCCATCTGCGTCCATCGTCACTACGCCAGCATAGCCCTCGCGCACGGCATGGCGGATACCGGTTTGCATGGCGCCCCAGGCGCCCTGCCGCAACGGCGGTTGCAAAACGGTGGCGCCAGCCGCGGCCGCCAGACGGGCAGTATCGTCGCTGCTTCCATCGTCAATCATCAGGATGTCGGCGCCGCCGAGCGCGAGCACTCGGGTGACCACGTCAGTGATGCTGGCGGCCTCGTTGAGCGCGGGAATGACGACCAGCAGCCTGTCGCGCCGAAGCGTTTCGGCCGCCGGCCGGTCCTGTTCCGGGTCGATCCTGGCGTATAGACGGCGCAGCCGGCGCGCGGACGCGGCGATGTCGAATTCAGCGAGGAAACGTCGTCGGCCGCATGCGCCGAGGCGGGTGCGCATGGCCGCATCCTGCCGCAATCCGGCGAGCGCGGCGGCGAGCGCGGCGGCATCGTCGGGCGGCACCAGGACGGCATTATCGTTTTCCCGCGCCACCCAGGTGACACCGCTGCCGGCCAGGCGACTGGCGACGATGGGCTTGCCGTAGCGCATGGCTTCCATGAGGACAATGCCGAACGCCTCGGTGCGCTCGCGCGAGGGCAGGCAAAAAACGTCGCAGGAGGCCAGCAGGCGCTGGCAGGTGGCATCGTCGGCCTGGCCGAGCAGGTGGATGTGCGCGGGCCGGCCGAACCCGTCGAGCAGGCTTTCCAGGCGCGACCGCTCCTCGCCCTCGCCAACAATGACCAATTCGATCCCCGTCATGTCCGCCACCGCCCGGATCAGGGTATCGAAGCCCTTGTAGTAGGTGAGCCGGCCAATCGCCAGCACGCGCATGCCGTCGCCGCGCCAGTGCTCGCCAGTTGCTCCGTCCCGCACTTCGGGCAGGCGATCCGGATCGACACCGAGCGGGATCACCTGCGACTTGTGGCGCCACGGCCGCAGCGGCAGACTGGTTTCCAGATAAGCCGCGGAGGTGGCGACGATAGCCTCGGCGCGCTCCAGGAGGGCGCGCTCGAATATCCGGTAAAACGGGTAGGCCAGCCGCATCGACCAGGGAAACCGGCCGGTCTCAACATCGGCGTGCCAGTGCACGACCCAGGGCAGCCGCCGCGCCGAGGGCAGCATCAGCGCGGCAAACGCACTGGGATTCGGCAGGTGCAGGTGAAGCACCTCGGGCTCGTAGCGCCGGATCGCGCGCGCCAGCCAGAGCGGGAATGCCGGGCTGACCGGCGCGAACAACAGTCTGAACCAGACCGGACAGCGCATCAGCCAGGGCGGATCGTGCCGCGCCCCAGCCAGGACATCCGCATGGCACAGCACCGCCGGCACGTCGCCGGCCACCCATTGCGCGCGCGCGAGATCGCCCAGAAATCGCTCCATGCCGCCGGGGACTGGCGGAAAGAACTTGCCGATGTGGAGGATACGCATAATTTGTCCGGGTTCGCCTCGGCCCGGCTAAGGCATGGCCCGAATCCGGGAACGCCATTCCGTCAGCATGGGGTTGTCCGGCGTCAGGCGGATAGCGTTCTCGATATCGGCCAGCGCCTCGGCCTTGTTGCGCAACCCATGGTTGGCGAGGGCGCGACCATAGTAGGCCGGTCCGTCCGGCGTCTCCTCGATCAGCTGGCTGAACATCGCATGCGCGCGCGCGTAATCGCTCTGGATCACCCACGCCATGCCGAGATCGGTGCGCGCCTTCCCGTGACGCGGGTCCAGTTTCAGGGCGGCTTGCAAATCAGTCATCGCATTTTCCACCTGCCCCATTTCCAGTGCCACCCGCCCCTTCAGCGCGAGCACATCCTCGCGCCGGGGCAGGACAGGGGTTTCCGTCAGCGCCAGTTCGAATTCGCGGAGCGATTCCGCCCGGCGCCCGAGCGCATGCAGCGCGGCGCCGCGCTGGTATCTGAGCCCGGGATAGTCGTAGCCCAGTTGCTGCGCTTTTTCATACGCCTCCAGGGATTCCGGATAGCGGGCCGCGGTAAACAACAGCGAGCCCATGTTGAACATGCCCATCCCCTTGTCACCGAACGTGGAGGAAATGCGAAAATCCTCGAACGCTTCTTTCAGGCGCCCTTGGTCGAGATAGACATCGCCCCGGTTCAGGTAGGGAAACCAGCGTCCGACCGACCTGGGGTCGTCCGGAAGCTTGGCGATCGCATCGCTCCAGACACGCTCCGGACTGGACAGCGAATGCACCCGGTCCAACGCCTGCCAGACGAACAGCGCAGCCAACACCAGACCAATCGGCCACAGCACGCGGCCAGACACACCATGAAACAGGAAAAACACCAGCCCGGGCGCGCCAATGGCCCACAGATAGCCACGGTACAGCACGAAGGGATCCTGCACCCAGACCGTCGCGAATTCGGTTACGAACAGCAGGGCTGGCAGCAGCACCGAAATCCCCAGCAAGGCACGCCAATCGCGATAGCGGACAATCAGGAAAAAACCGCCGACCAACACGGCCAGGTAGCCGATCACGCCGAGCACCTGTGGAAACGCCGTCAGGCTGAGCGGGAAAGGCGGACGCATGTCGATAGACATCCATCCCGCATACGGCACCAGCCAGTGCAGGCCGTATTTGAAGAAGAACCAGGTCTGGTTGAGGATGCTGAGCGGGTAGGCGTTCCTCTCGACATCCGGCCCCAGCGCCGCCAGCTGCGCCAGGTATATCTTCGAAAATGCATCGAAAGGGGTGCCAATGATCTCGCCGTATCTCAGCGCCAGCAACGCGCTAGCACCGCCCACCAGCACCGCCCCGGCGGCGCCGATCAGCGCCAGCCTGCGCAGCGACGGTCGCGCCACCACAATATAGACAGGCAGTGCCGCAAGCGGTGCCATGATGGCGTGCTCCTTGGACATCACCGCCAGGACGTAGCAGGCCAGCGCGGCCAGAAACGACAACCCACTCCTGCGTTGCAGGCCACGCGCGAACAGCCACAGCCCCAGCACCACGAACAAGGTCGCCATCAGGATGGAGCGCTGGATCAGGTAGGCAACCGCATAAACCGCGACCGGATTCAGCGCGAAGAAGCCGACCGCCAGGCCGAGCGCGGGAGATTGGTGGTATGGCACGGCCGACGGCTCGTCATCCGATGGCGCGATGGACTTGAGGATTTCCCGGTAAAACGCCCACAACGCCAGAATCACGCCGATGTGGATCAGCAGGTTGAATGCCCGCTGGATCGGCCAGCCATCGCCAAAAACAGCCTGAACCCAGACAAAACTGCCATAAGACAAGGCACGGGGCTGCCCCTGCAACAGCGAACCGTACGCCCCGAAAATCCGGCCATCGGTGAGCGCGTTGTCATCGAAAATCAGGGGGTTGCCGAGCCCTGGCACATAGATTGCCAATAGCGCGACCAGCACCAGTGCCAGCCAGGCGAATCGGCTGATTTCTCCATTAATTTTCATGTGAATCCCTGAACCCAAATAACCTGCACAGCGCGCACCAACCCGCCGGCATTCTGTTCACACGGAGCGACCTAACCCCTTGCCGCCGATACGCGATTTTCGCACAGACACTCCCCCGAGTTCGACACTTTTCGCCTGATTTCCCCGACATTCCGCCAAATCCCAGTAGGAACCAAGCGTGCGCAGAGAATAGACAGCTTCGCCATGCCGAGAAAACCTCTCGTCGAAACCGACAGCACGCCTGTCATCCTCGGCCCGGAACAGCATGCTAAGGATGCTCAGGATGCTCCCATAGCCCGCCATGTCGGGATAAATCCCGGCCTACAGGAGGGTGCGCTACGCGCACAGTTTCACGCCCCCGCCAGTGGCCGGGTTTTGCCCGGTTGGTAGATGCGGGTGCTTGCATGTTTTCTATAAATTGCTAGCATATCTGCCATGAACAGCAAGCACCGCAGGACACTCGAAACTATCTTATCAGACCCGGTTAGCGGAAATCTGCCGTGGGATCGTATCGAGGCGCTGCTGGTGGCTATCGGCTGCAATGTTGTGGAAGGAAGCGGATCGTCGGTGACGTTCGAGAAAAATGGCCGGCGGGCGTATTTTCACCGCCCTCATCCGCAGCGAGAAGCACTCATCT
>JBKJIS010000154.1:0-6743 GCA_046598305.1 Thiobacillus sp. | reverse complement strand
GGCCTGTTTGCGGGCCTCGGCTTCATCGTACGCCACGTAATAATTGCCTTCGTCGTCGTACCAGGCCGGGATGCGGTGTCCCCACCACAATTGCCGCGACAAACACCAGTCCTGGATATTTTCCAGCCATTGGCGGTAGGTCGTGGTCCAGTTTTCCGGAACGAACTTGAGTTCACCGCTATCGACCGCTTCCAGGCCCTGCCTGGCCATACCTTCCATGCTCATGAACCACTGGTCGGTGAGCATCGGCTCGATCGCGGCGTGGGTGCGGTCGCCACGTGGGATCATCAGTTTATGCGGTTTGGCCGAGACGAGTTGGCCGCTGCTCTGCAAGGCATCGAGCAGGGTTTGCCGCGCTTCGTAACGATCCAGCCCTTGGTATTCGGTGGGGCAGAGCGCGTTCATCTTGGCGTCGAGCGTGAATATGCTGATCGCTACGAGTTTGTGGCGCTGCCCGACCTGCCAGTCATTGAAATCGTGTGCCGGGGTGATTTTGACGACGCCGGTGCCGAATTCGCGGTCGACGTACTCGTCGGCGACGATCGGGATGCTGCGCTCGGCAATAGGCACGCGCACGGTCTTGCCGACGAGATGGCGATAGCGCTCGTCCTCGGGATGAACGGCCAGCGCGGTGTCGCCGAACAGCGTTTCGGGGCGGGTGGTCGCAATGGTCAGCGAGCCGGAGCCGTCTTCCAGCGGGTAGCTGATTTCCCAGATGAAGCCTTCTTCTTCGGTGCTGACGACTTCGAGGTCGGACACCGCGGTTTGCAGCACCGGGTCCCAGTTCACCAAGCGCTTGCCGCGATAGATCAGGCCTTCGCGGTAGAGCCGCACGAACACTTCGGTGACGGATTTAGACAGGCCTTCGTCCATGGTGAAGCGCTCGCGGTTCCAGTCGGGACTGGTGCCGAGCCGGCGCATCTGGCGGGTGATGCTGGAGCCGGAGTGCTCTTTCCACTCCCAGACCTTTTCCAGGAATTTTTCGCGGCCAAGCTCGTGGCGCGTGACGCCTTGTGCGTCGAGCTGGCGCTCCACCACGATCTGGGTCGCAATACCGGCGTGGTCGGTGCCAGGCTGCCACAAGGTGTTGTCGCCTTGCATGCGGTGATAGCGGGTGAGGGCGTCCATCAGGGTGTGCTGGAAGGCATGCCCCATGTGCAGTGTGCCGGTGACGTTGGGCGGCGGCAGCATGATGCAGTAGGCGGGGGCTTCGGCGTTGTCCCCGCAAGGGGACTCCGATCCACTACGGGCTAAAGCCCGTGTGGAGTCGTATGCGCCTGCTTTAAAGTAGCCTGCGCTTTCCCATTGGGCGTACCAGCGCTTTTCGATGTCAGCGGGTTCGAAGGATTTGGCGAGTTCCATGGCGAGCGGGCAAAGGCGGGATTATCCCAAAAAACCCTTGGGCAAGACCAGTAAAGCCTGAAACAAGTTCAAGCACCCTTGTGCCAATACGAATGGACTGCTCCAGGAACGCCTGGAAATTCGTGCCTAAAGCTTGGGGTCGTGCGGCTTCTTGAGCTTTTCTGCCACCGCATCGCGCACGATTTCGCGCACATTGACATCGAGCTGGCTGAGCAGGGTGGCCACGGTTTGATCGAGGTTTTTGCGCAATTCGGACGCAACCTGTTGCTCCATTACTGCGGATAAACGGGGCGCCAGTTCGCTCATGAGTTGTTCGGCCAGGGCGGTATTCATGCGCTGGGACGTGTCTGCCTCGGTTGCCGCTTGTGACGGTTGTGCGGGAGCGGGGTGCGCCGCAGCCACGTCGGGTTCAGGGGGGTGGGTTACGGCTAACGACACTGCAGGCGCAACACCAACAGGGGGGGGCGCGCGTTCAATCACTTGGGTCAGAACCGGCAGCCAGGCATTGGCAGGCGGAGCGGACCGTGGTGAGGAGGCGGGCGCCGGTTCGGCCATGGGTTCGGATAAGTCCGGTGCTTGTGGGATGTCGCCGCCACCACGATGCTTTTTCAGCAGCGCATCCATTTTGCTCAAAATCGGGCTATCGCTCATTGTGGCCTCTTACCCTGCGTGCTTACGCATGTCGTGCGACTGAAGTGCATAGCCGCGAGTCTGATAAAAACGGTACCGCTCGCGACCCCGTTCACGCCCGGCATCGGTCTGGTCGATGATTTCGACCAGCCGTTCGTAACGGGCAAAGGCGGGGGGATGTTCGTGATGCAGATTGATCATGACGTCAGCCGTGCGCAAAGCATCGGGGTTGGCGCCGATCAAAACAGGCGTTTCCGCCGCCAGTGCGTCGGCATCACGGCAATGCGGCACAAAGCTCAATACCGGCGTGGTCCACAGCAGGCGGTCGATGCTGTCAGCCACCGCGGCATCCGGCGCATAAATCATGACCTGCTTGCCTTGGCCATGCGCTTTGCTGGCAACGCGCCGGGCAACGTCCAACGGATTGTCTGCAAAGATATAGAAAATGATCTCGGTCACTTGATGATTCGGTTCAACAGAAAGTGCACCAGCAAGGAGACGGGCCGACCGGTCGAGCATTTTTCGCGGCCGCCCTTCCAGGCGGTGCCGGCGATGTCGAGGTGAGCCCAGTGGTATTTCTTGGCAAAGCGCCACAGGAAACATGCTGCGGTGATGGAGCCGCCCGGTCGGCCGCCGATGTTGGCCATGTCGGCGAAGCTACTTTTCAATTGGTCCTGATAGTCATCCCATAACGGCATGCGCCAGACGCGATCCCAGGCATGGTCGGCGGCGAGTTCGATTTCGCGGGCCAGTGGGTCGTGGTTGCTGTAGAGCGCGCTCGGGTGTGCGCCCAGCGCGATGACGCAGGCGCCGGTCAGGGTGGCCAGATCGATCACGACGTCGGGATCGAAGTGTTCGGCATAGGTGAGTGCGTCACACAGGATCAGGCGACCTTCAGCATCGGTGTTGAGTATCTCGATGGTCTGGCCCGACATTGAGGTGACAATATCGCCCGGCTTGTTGGCCTTGGCATCAGGCATGTTTTCGCAAGCCGGAATCAGTCCGATGACGTTGAGCGCGAGGCCCAACTCGCCGATAGCACGGAAGGCGCCGATGACCGCGCCGCCGCCGCTCATGTCGTAATTCATCTCATCCATCTCGCCTGCGGGTTTGAGCGAAATGCCGCCGGCGTCGAAGGTGACGGCCTTGCCGACCAGCACCACAGGCTTGTCGCCCTTGGCGCCCCCCTCATGCTTGAGCACGATAAAACAAGGGGGCTTGTCGCTGCCCTTGCCGACCGAAAGGAAGGAACCCATTCCGAGTTTGTCGCAGGCATCGAAATCCAGAATCTCGCAACCAAAGCCATGTGCTTTCGCGGTCTTCCGGGCTTCGTGGGCAAGATATTCCGGGGTGCAGATGTTGGAGGGCGTATTGCCCAAATCCTTGGCGAGGCTGATGCCATGCGCAATGGCCAAACCGCGCGTCAGACCGAGTTCGCCATACTTAAGCTCGCCGCGTCGTGACACCGCAAAAATCACGCGTTTAAGCGGCCGGCGTGCCTCGCTCGATTTGCTTTTCATGTGGTCGAAGCGGTAAAGCGCATCTTGTGTGGCGATGACTGCCTGTTCGATATTCCAGGTGACATCGCGCTTTTTGACCTGAATTTCGCTCAGAGTGATGGCTGCTTCCATCGAGCCGGTGTCACGCAGGGTTCTGACTGCGCAGGCGATGGCATCGCGGTACGCTTTTTCGTGGAAGTCACGTTCCTTGCCCAGGCCGACCAGCAAAATGCGATCCGCCAGGATGTTGGGTACTTTATGAAGCAACAGCATGCTGCCGGCGCGGCCTTCCATGTCGCCGCCGCGCAAAATTTCAGACAGATAGCCATCGCTGGCGCGATCGATATCAGTCGCCGGTGCTGAGAGCTTGCGGCTTTCAAACACGCCAACCACCACGCAGGCCGTGCGTTGCTTTTCGGGTGCACCGCTTTTTATGCTAAATTCGAGTTCGATTTCTTTGTTTTCCATGTCTGTGCTCAAAATAATACAATTTGCTGTTCGAGTGATTATTGGCGCAGGTGAGGCTGATTGTCAAAACGCCCTCTTTTGCACGCCCTTTCCCCCCTGGATTTTCAGATGATTTACCGCCGTGCGTTAACTCGCGAGATGGGTTTGACTACCGGCGCCGTTCTGACGGTGCTGATCGCGATAGCACTGGTTGTGTTGTTTATCCGGCTGTTGGGTGACGTGGCACGGGGTGAACTCGCCAATGAAGCAGTCATAGTTTTTCTCGGCTTCTCGCTGCTGTATTTTTTACCCGTTCTGATGACAATCGCGCTATTTGCCGGTGTGTTGTTGCCATTGTCTCGCATGTGGCGAGACAGCGAAATGGTGATTTGGTTTAGCGCCGGTTTGTCGCTCACACAGTGGATCAGGCCAGTGCTGATTTTTGCCGTGCCGTTCTCACTGGTGATCCTGTTTCTGTCACTGGTGCTTAATCCCTGGGCGCAAGCCAAGAAATACGAATACCGACAGGAATTGCGCAGCCGCAGCGAAAGTGCCCTGGTCGCGCCTGGCCTGTTTGCGGAATCCAGTGCGGGGCAGCGTGTCTATTACGTGGAGTCTCTCAATCCGTTGACAGGTATCGTGCGTAACGTTTTCATGCAGTCGCGCATCGATGGTCAGCTGGGTCTGGTGGTTGCACGGGAAGGGGAACATACGGAGATGCCAGACGGCTCGCGCTACCTGGTTTTCAAGGATGGACGCCGATATGAGGGCACCCCTGGGCAACTCGACTACCGCATCGTGCAGTTTGAGCGCTACTGGATGCGGCTGGATCCGGTGGCTGTCGGAGGCAAGGAAACCGGGGTGCGCCAGGCACCCGTTGCCGAGCTGATTCAGGATGCCTCGCCACAGGCACGTGCCGAACTGCTCTGGCGTATAGGCGTCCCGCTTTCGGCGATCGTCCTCGCCGTCATGGCCATTCCGCTGAGCTTCGTCAACACGCGCGCGCGTCGTTCCTACGGGCTGATCGTCGCGCTGCTGCTTTATTTCATCTACAACAACCTGTTGTCCTTATCCCAGGCTTGGGTGGCGCAAGGCAAGCTCAACCCTTGGGCCGGCATGCTGACATCACATCTGCTGATGCTACTGGCTGTATTCGTCCTGTTTTACCTGCGCACCCGGCAGCGCGCTTTTAGCTGGAGGCGGACATGAACCTGCTCGCTCGCTATTTGTCGGGGCAAGTGCTGGTTGCTTCAGGGTTTGTGCTGCTGGCGCTGATGGTGTTGTTTGCCTTTTTTGATGTGTTGCAGGAGCTGGGGAGTCTGGGCCGCAATAACTATGGTTTGGGGCAGGTGCTAATCGTGGTGCTGCTCAACCTTCCCGGCCATCTCTATGAAATTCTGCCGGTGGCGGCATTGATCGGCACGCTGTTTGCCTTGTCACGCTTGGTGGGTAATTCTGAGTATGCGGTGATGCGCGTGTCGGGATTGTCGAACTGGCGGGTGGCGGGCATTTTCACCGTGATCGGAGTCATTCTGGCCATGCTGGTGCTGGTGCTGGGCGAGTATGTTGCACCGTGGTCCGAGCAAGCCGCACAGCGGTATAAATTGTCGGCAACCCGCTCGGTGGTGGCGCAGCAGTTCCGCTCGGGCTTATGGGTCAAGGATGGCAGTTCCTTCATCAATGTGCGTGAGGTGATGCCCGATAACACCCTGCGCGGTGTCGAGATCTACGGATTCAATGCTGAAGGACGCCTGGATTGGATCCGCGCGGCCGATCAGGCGCGTTGGACAAATGGCCAGTCGTGGGAGCTGCAACAGGTAGTGGAGACCCGGTTTGAAGCGCTTGGCATTCGTGCCGACCGGCATGAGCGGCAAAACTGGCAGTCGGTGTTGACCCCCGATATCCTCAGCGTGCTGCTGGTTGCGCCGGAAAAAATGTCGGCGCGCACCTTGTGGCGTTATGTCGCGCACCTCAAGGAAAATGGCCAAAAGGCCACACGCTATGAGTTTGCCTTATGGTCAAAATTCATCAGCCCGTTTGTGATACCGATCATGATGCTGATTGCGATGCCCTTTGCAATACAGGGGCCACGTGCTGGCGGAACCAGCAGCAAGATATTTATCGGCATCTTGGTGGGCTTAGGCTTTCATTTACTAAGCCGCTTGTTTGGCCACCTGGGACTATTGAACAACTGGCCTGTCATATTGGTGTCCGGCCTGCCTTTGCTGATTTTCCTCGCCGTTGCGCTGATGGGGATCCGGTGGGTGGATCGGCGCTAGTGTCATGACACCAGCCAGCTTGCCGCAGCGGTTGGCCGTCTGCCTTCAAACGCGCGACCCGGCAGCTAAAGTGGCCACTGTGCATGCCCTGCAGGCGGACTGGCTGGCAGGCAAGATCGAACTTTCAGTGGATTGTGCTCGTCCACCCATCGATGAGCCGGGGCAGCCGGACAAACCTGCATTGATCTCCCCGCAACAGGTGCCGCGCCGGCGTGCCGACACAGCGGTTGGGCGTGTTGCATTGGTTCATGCTTTGGCCCATATCGAATTCAACGCCATCAATCTGGCCCTTGATGCTGCCCATCGTTTTCACGGCATGCCGCCTGAGTATTATGTGGACTGGCTGCGGGTGGCCGATGAGGAAGCCGCGCATTTCGATTTGCTCAACGCGCATCTCGCCACGCTGGGCCATACCTATGGCGATTTTCCTGCGCACAATGGCTTGTGGGACATGGCGTTGAAAACGGCGCACGATCCGCTGGTGCGCATGGCGCTGGTTCCACGCGTGCTCGAAGCGCGCGGACTC
>JBKJIS010000031.1:0-5612 GCA_046598305.1 Thiobacillus sp. | reverse complement strand
GATCCCCAGAAAGCCAGAATCTCCGGTACCAGGCGAGGAAAATGTTCTTCAAGCGGACTCAGATCGGACATGGCTTTTCTTCCTTTCAATTAACGTAACTGTCACGTAGCGACAGTGAACAACAGAAACGGGGGGGCAGAATGCTTCCGCTTATCCCCGCTCGTACACCACAAAATCAAAGTCCACTGCATCACCCTTTTCGCCGGTGTGCGACTCGCGTGAGACTTCCCTGAACGCGCTGCGGTCGGTGTCGGGAAACCAAGCGTCGCCCTCGGCTTCGATGTCCACTTCGGTCAGATACAAACGATCGGCCAGCGGGATGGCCTGGACGTAGAGCTCGGCGCCGCCGATGAAGAAGACTTCGTCGGCGTCAGCACACAAGGCCAGTGCGGCGGGGATGGAGTCGGCGACCAGGCAGCCATCCTTGCAATAGTCGGGGTTGCGGGTGATGACGATGTTGGTGCGCCCGGGCAGCGGACGGCCAAGCGATTCAAAGGTCTTGCGACCCATGAGGATGGGGTGACCGAGGGTGAGCGCCTTGAAGTGGGCGAGGTCTTCTGGCAGCCGCCACGGCAGGCGATTTTCGATGCCGATGACTCGATTTTTAGCGAGCGCGGCGATGACGCTGATGCGCGGTTTTTTTAGCGTATTCATACCGCGACCGGCGCCTTGATTGCCGGGTGCGGATCGTAGCCACTCAGGGTGAAGTCCTCGAAGCGGAACGCGAAAATATCTTTTACATCCGGGTTCAACGTCATGGTCGGCAGCGGGCGCGGCTCGCGGCTCAATTGCTCGCGCGCCTGGTCGAGGTGGTTGGAATACAGGTGGGCATCGCCGAGGGTGTGGACGAAGTCGCCGGGTTTCAATCCCGTGACCTGCGCCATCATCAGCGTGAGCAACGCATAGCTGGCAATGTTGAACGGCACGCCGAGGAAGATGTCGGCGCTGCGCTGATACAGCTGGCAACTCAGCTTGCCGTCGGCGACGTAGAACTGAAAGAAGGCGTGGCACGGTGCCAGCGCCATCTTGTCGAGATCAGCAACGTTCCAGGCCGAGACGATGATGCGGCGCGAGTCGGGATTGGTCTTGAGGGTGTGCACCACTTCGCTGATCTGGTCGATGGTGCCGCCATCAGGCTTGGGCCAACTGCGCCACTGGTGGCCGTAGACCGGGCCGAGGTTGCCATTTTCATCGGCCCATTCGTTCCAGATCGAAACGCCGTTTTCCTTCAGGTATTTAATATTGGTGTCGCCCTGCAAAAACCACAGCAGTTCGTGGAGGATGGAACGCAGGTGGCATTTTTTGGTTGTGACGAGCGGAAATCCTTCGGCGAGGTTGTATCGCATTTGCCAACCGAATACGGACAGGGTGCCGGTGCCGGTGCGGTCATTTTTTTGGGTGCCGTGCTCGAGCACGTGGCGCATCAAATCGAGGTAGGGTTTCATAGTTGAGTTGATCTAGGGTTGAGCGGGCGCAGCCTGAGTCGAGCCATTATCGTTTAATACGGTTGCGCTCCGGACACCCTCAAAAAACCCAGCGAGCTGGGTGTCAGGTGCTCGGCCATAAACATTCCAGAAGGCGATGTCGAAGTCGGTGTCGTCCTGAATGGCGAGCACCAGATCGCGGAAGCGGGCTTCGTCCTGTGCCCGGAGCCAACCCACCAGCAGCATGGACTGACGATAGAACTCGTGAATGCTGAGCCCGGATGCAGCCGCGCGATGGCGTTTGTCGAAGGTGTCGCGCACGCTAAGATTAACCCGACGTCCTTTGCGAATCGCTTCGTAGGCCTGTTCGTCAGTCGTATATTCGGCTCCACCGCCTTGTGCTGCCAGTGAAGCCCAGCCTTCGTGGAACCAGACCGGCAGGCTGTTGTGGTAGTGGCCAATACGCTGCCCTAAATGCAGATGCGCCAACTCGTGGGTGAGTAGCGAAGACAGGCGATGGCTTTCACTACCATTGAGGTTAGGCGAAAGGATGAGTCGATTGTCCGGAACGACGGCGGCGGAGAGCCGGGGCGTCATTACGTAGCGACTGAAACAGTCTGCGCTGCCGCATACATACACCCGCGGCGTGATTGCAAATGCACGGTAATGCGCAGCCTCGACCTGGGCGATGGCGGCGGGCAGCGCACTTGCCACCCGCGCTCCATACGCTTCGAAACCCGGTTCGACCCAAACGCGCGCATCGCTGGCCGACGCAACAAAGCTGTCGATCGGCAGCAGTGCACGCGGGTTGCTTACGGTGAGCGCACACCCTTGCAGCAGTACCCCTAAAACGAGCAAGCCCCATCGCCTCATGCGTCAAGCACCTGCCAGCGTCCGTCGACCAGGCCTTCGAGTGGAGCATATTGTTTCTTGTAGGCCATCTTGCGACTGTTGCCGATCCAGTAGCCGAGGTAGAGATGGGAAATTTCCAGTCGCTTCGCCAGTTCGATCTGCCACAGCACGCCATACACGCCGAGGCTGTCCTGCTCGCGTGCGGGATCAAAAAAAGTGTACACCGCTGACAAGCCGTTCTCGACCTGATCGATCACCGCGATCATGACCAGCGTCTCGCCATCGCGAAATTCGACCATCACCGTGTCAACGTTGGATGACAGCAGAAACTGCGTGAATTGCTCGGGGCCGTCTTTATCCATGCCGCCTCCGGAATGGCGGCTGCCCAGATAAGCGCGATAGAGTGCGTAATGCTCATCTTTGAAATCCAGCGGGAAAAAACGTGCCGCAAGATGATGGTTGCGTTTGAGGCAGCGACGCTGGGTGCGGTTAGGCACGAACGTGTCCACCTCGACGCGAACCGGCACACAGGCCTGACATGCCTCACAGTGCGGGCGGTAAGTGAACTGCCCGCTGCGACGAAATCCGGCGCGGATCAGCGCGCTATAGGCACCGCCGTCGATCAGATGCGTAGGCGTGGCCACTTGTGAGCGCGCCTGTTGACCCGGCAGATAACTGCAGTCATAGGGTGCGGTTAGATAAAACTGAATGCGTTGAAGCGGGGGGTCAGTCAGGTTCATCAAAAGTCCAGGGGCCAAGCAGATGGGGTAAGTTTACCAAGTCCGCCAGCCGCGCTGTAAACACACTACGTGGCACCGTGCGCGCGCCCATGCTTGCCAGGTGCTCGGTTTCCATCTGGCAGTCGATCAACCCAAACCCCCAGCGGTGCAACTGTTGCGCCAACCGCACCAGCGCCACCTTGGAGGCATCGGGCATGCGACTGAACATCGATTCGCCATAAAACATGCGGCCCATCGCCACGCCATACAGCCCCCCCACCAGTTCACCGTTGTGCCAGGTTTCCACCGAATGCGCATAACCCGCCAGATGCAAGCGGGAATAAGCCGCCACCATGTCCGGCGAAATCCAGGTGCCGGTGGCATCGACTCGCGGCGCAGCACAAGATCGCATCACGTCAGCAAACGCGGTATCAATCCGCACCTCGAACCCCCCGTTACGGATACGCTTCGCCAGTGAGCGCGTCACGCGAATTTCATCCGGGACCAACACCATACGTGGGTCCGGGCTCCACCACAGGATGGTCTCGCCAGGGTTGAACCATGGGTAAATGCCGTGCCGGTAAGCGTCCAGCAAAAACTCAAGCGACAAATCGCCTCCCATCGCCAGTAGGCCATTGGGGTCCTTGAGCGCCGTTTCGACCGGCGGAAATAATGTGGCTTTTTGGAGACGTTCGCGCATGCCGCCATGGTAGCGGAACCAAAAATTGTTTGCCGCCACCAATGCTTTATATTAAGATTTGCTTATCTTAAATTATTTGACAGGAGTCGTAACCATGAAACGCACCCTTATTACCGCCGCCCTGATTGCCGCTCTGCCCACTACGGTGCTTGCAGCCGATTTCATGATGCGTGTTCGCGCCATTAATATCGCACCGGATGCCAGTTCCAGCCTGCCGCTTGATGTGTCCAGCGAATGGGTGCCGGAAGTTGATTTCACCTATTTTGTCACACCCAACATTGGCGTAGAGCTGATTCTCGCCACTGCGCGCCACGAAATCACGCTAGGTGGCGTAAGCGTCGGCAAACTGAACCACCTACCGCCTACAATGACGGTGCAGTACCATTTCAACCCCACGCCCACGATCAAGCCTTATGTGGGTGCAGGCGTAAACTACACCCGCTTCTATAATGCCGATCTCGCACCGGGCCTCTCCGTCAGTAAAAGCAGCTTCGGCGGTGCCTTGCAGGCAGGCGTGGACATCGAAGTAACCAAAAATGGCTATCTCAACCTTGACGTCAAAAAAATCTGGATCGATACCGATGTCAAATCCGGCGGGGTCAAACTCACCAACCTGGAGATCAACCCGGTTGTCTGGGGCATTGGCTACGGCTTCCGCTTCTGATCACGCGCTTCCCCTGAGGACGGCGGCACGTTCGACCTCTGATGAAACAACTAGCCAATCGGCTAAGCCCGCAGTGCGTGGTTGTTGCCGATTTATCGGCTTTACAACCACGGCCTACCCCTTGCGGGTGAGCGGGCAAGTCGCTGGTTATCTTCCGACTTTGCCGCGCACAACCGTCCGCCTGTTGGGCGTTCTATGAGCCCCTCTCCTGGACTCGTGAACGCCCCTTTTTTATCGGGCTGCTTCCACTGCGGCTTGCCGCTGCAAGACGGCGCACACTATCCCATCCAGTTCGAAAACCAGACCCAACTGACCTGCTGTCGCGGCTGCCAGGCCGTGGCGCAAACCATCATCGAGAGTGGCCAGTCTGCCTATTACACCCACCGCACTGCCCTGCCCGCCACGCCACGCGAGGCTGAAACTGAACTCACCAAACTGGGGCTGTACGACCTGCCGGAAATTCAGGAAAGCTTTGTCAGAATTGAAGCAGAAAACATCCGCGAGGCCGCTCTGATCCTGGAGAACATCGTCTGTGCGGCGTGCATTTGGCTCAACGAACGCCATATTTCCGGTCTGCCCGGCGTGTTGTCGGTGGAGATCAACTACGCCACCCGACGCGCGCGGGTGCGCTGGGACAACAGCCGCATTCAGTTGTCGGCGATTTTGAAAGCGGTGTCCGACATCGGCTACATCGCCCACCCGTTCGACCCCGGCCGTTCCGACGACATCTACAAGCGCGAGCGCAACACCGCGATCAAGCGCTTGTCCATCGCAGGGCTGGGCATGATGCAGGTGATGATGTATGCGTTGCCGACCTATACCGCCACCGACATGACCGACGAGATCCGGTTGCTGATGAGCTGGGCCAGCCTCGTACTCACGATTCCCGTGGTGCTGTATTCGGCGTGGCCGTTCTTCATCGGCGCTTGGCGCGATCTGAAACGCCGCATGCTGGGGATGGATGTGCCGGTGGCGCTGGGGGTGGGCACGGCCTTCATCGCCAGCGTCTACAGCACATTTTCCGGCGAGGGCGAGGTGTATTACGACTCGGTCACCATGTTTGTCTTTTTGCTGCTGACCGGACGCTTCCTCGAAATGAATGCACGCCGCCGTGCCGGGGCAGCGGTGGAAGAACTGGTCAAACTCATCCCTGCCGCCACCACGCGTCTGCCCAACTGGCCGGCGCGCGACGAGGAACAGGTGCCGGTGGTGCGGCTGGCGGTGGGCGACCATGTGCTGGTGCGTCCGGGCGA
>JBKJIS010000227.1:0-11758 GCA_046598305.1 Thiobacillus sp. | reverse complement strand
AGCGTATTTAGTTACGGTGAAACGCGGTAACCTCCATCCGGAGCAACACCAAATAGGCAGGCGATGAAGCGGCTCGCTGAGTCTGCGGGTAGGTGGCATGAGCGGATTAGTAATGATCCGCCTAGAGGAATGGTTGTCCACGACAGAACCCGGCTTATCGGCTGACTTCCCCACTTTATATGCAATTCAAACACTTAGCGTTTTTTCCTCAAATTAGAGGTAAAAAAAGTCGCTAAGCGACGGTTTTTCCAGAAACTTATCCACAACCAGAAACCACCCCTAAGTCATTGAGGCATAGGGGTTTTTTTGCGTCTTTTATATTGACCCCCCCAAAACTATCCCCTATAGTGGGTGGCAGTGGTGAATGGTGGGAGGATGTGGGAGAATGTGCTCATCCGATCACGGCTGAATTTCAGCCAAATCCAAATCAATAATCAGGAGTGGGCATGTTTCGGGGAGTTGCGACAGTCAGTCTGGATAGCAAGAACCGGCTTGTGGTGCCGGCGCGCTACCGTGACGCACTGCTGGTGAACGGCGGCGGGCGCGTGGTCATCACGGCCGACCCGGGTCAGTGCCTGCTGCTGTATCCCCTGCCCGAATGGGAACCGATCGAGAAAAAACTCAACGCTTTGTCTGACTTCAATCCCCGCACCCGCAGCCTTAAGCAGCTGCTGGTGGGTTATGCGCACGACATGGATATGGACAGCGCCGGACGCGTGTTGCTGCCACCGATGCTGCGCAAGTTTGCCGAGCTGGATAAAAACGTGGTGCTGGTGGGCCAAGGCAGCAAGGTGGAGCTATGGAACGAGGCGCGCTGGGAAGCACAGGTATCGCAGGCACTCACCTTTAGGGACGACACGCTGCCTCCCGAGCTGGAGGGGTTCACGTTGTGATGGATGCCGCCCATGTGCCGGTGCTGGCACAGGAGGCGGTGGCGGCGCTGGCGATTAGTGCCGAGGGTGTTTATGTCGACGCGACCTTTGGGCGAGGCGGGCACAGCCGCTTGATTCTTGAGCAGATAGGACCAAAAGGCCGGTTGATTGCGCTGGATCGTGACCCGGATGCCATACAGGCCGGGGCGGCTTTGCAGGATGCGCGGATGACGCTGGTGCACAGTGCCTTTTCGCAGTTGGGTGCGGTGCTGGGCGGGTTGGGGTTAACTCAGGTGAACGGGATTTTACTGGATATAGGCGTGTCGTCGCCGCAGCTGGATGACGCAACGCGTGGCTTCAGTTTTCGTTTTGATGCGCCACTCGATATGCGGATGGATCCGGGAAGCGGGCTTTCTGCTGCGGACTGGTTGGCGGCGGCAACAGAGGGAGAAATCAGTGAAGTCATCCACACCTACGGGGAAGAGCGGTTTGCTAAATCAATTGCGCGCGCGATTGTTGCGGCACGGCAAAAAGAAGCCCTGCTTAGTACCGGGCAGCTGGCGAACCTCATCGCCGCCACGATTGGGTGGCGTGAGCCGGGGCAACATCCGGCGACGCGCAGCTTCCAGGCTATACGGATTTATATCAACCGTGAGCTTGAAGAGCTAAGCCAGGTTCTGCCTCAATGCGTGGACTTTCTGAAACCGGGTGGGCGGCTCGCTGTGATCAGCTTTCATTCGCTGGAAGACCGCATTGTCAAACGTTATATGCGCGATGAATCACAGGGCGAGCAGGCGCCTCGGCGGTTGCCGATTCAGGCGGCCATGTTGAAGCCGGGTCGTCTGAGGCTGGTTGGGCGTGCGCAGCACGCAAGTGATGTTGAAGTCGTGGCTAATCCGCGCGCGCGCAGTGCAGTGTTGCGCGTGGCGGAAAAAATGGACGGGGCGGCATGAGTCGCCTTAATGTGGTTTTGGCTATGGTGTTGGTGATGTGTGCGCTGGCTGCCATTCAGGCGCAACACCGCTCACGCACGTTTTTCGTGGAATTGGAAAGATTGAAGAAAGAGGCGCGCGCCTTCGAGGAGCAATGGGGGAGATTGCAACTTGAGCAGAGCACCTGGGCCAATCCGGCACGGGTCGATACCCTTGCGCGCACTCAACTGGGTTTGATTCCGCCCACACAAGAGCGCATTCGTGTTGAAACGGATCGAGTTGAATCATGGGGGGGCACACCATGAACTTCCATACACGCAAACTTCTCAAGCTGAATCTGGCTCCGTGGCGTATGGCAACGGTGGGTGGGTTGCTGTTGACCGGGTTGCTGGTGGTGGCCGGGCGCGCGTTCTATTTACAGGGCCTCAATACTGATTACTTGCAGGGCAAGGGGGATGCGGTCGCCAACCGCAATCTCACCCTGCCTGCGCATCGCGGACAGGTGGCCGATCGAAACGGCCAGTTGCTGGCAATCAGTACGCCGGTTGAATCCTTGTGGGCGCGGTCGGCTGAACTTGAATTGACCGACGAGCAGCGGGCGCATCTGGCAAAAGTGCTCGATATGCCAGCGCATGCACTCGCGTCCAAACTGGATCGTAAAACCCGGGGTGAGTTCAGCGTGCGGCGCCCGGTCACGCCGGAGCAAGCCGCCAGAATTACTGCAATGGGTGTACCTGGCTTGCATCTGCGGCGGGAGTTTCGCCGCTATTACCCCGCAGCGGAGGTGGCGGCACATGTGGTCGGCTTTACCAATGTGGATGACCTGGGTCAGGAAGGCGTTGAGCGCGCCTATCAGGAATGGCTTGCGGGGCGCGAAGGGGAACGCCAGATCATGCGCGACCGTCGCGGCAATACCATCCGTGATCTGGCGCCAATTAAAACGGCGCAGATGGGCGGCAATCTGGCGCTGGCCCTTGATCTCAAAATACAGTACCTGGCGCATCGCGAGTTGGCGGCGGCGATTGTTACCCACAAGGCAAAGGGCGGCAGCGTCGTGGTGCTCGACGCCAAGACTGGCGAAATTCTCGCGTTGGCCAATCAGCCGGTCTTTAATCCGAACAATCGCCATGATTACGATCCCAGCTCAATGCGTAACCGCGCAGTAATCGATACGTTTGAACCGGGTTCAACGATCAAGCCATTCGTGGCAGCGGCGGTGCTGGAGCGTGGCCTGTTTCATCCCGATACTGTGATCGATACGCCGCAAACCTGGTTGGTCGGCAGAAAACTGGTGCGCGACGAGCACCCGCATCCGCAGATGACGGTGAGTGAAATCATCCAGAAATCCAGCAACGTCGGTTCCGTCAAAATGGCGATGTCGTTGACGCCACAGCAACACTGGGAGGTGTTGCACCGCGCGGGGTTTGGCCAGCTGCCAGGTTCGGGTTTCCCCGGAGAATCTGCGGGCCGGTTGCGCGATGCCAACACCTGGCGACCGGTAGAGCAGGCCACTATGGCCTATGGTTACGGTCTGTCGGTCAGTCTGTTGCAACTGACGCGCGCCTATATGGCATTTGCCAACGATGGTGAAGTCATGCCGCTGTCGTTTCTGAAACGTGAGCCGCAGGCCATTGTGGGCGAACGCGTGTTTTCTCCGGCTGTGGCACGTGAAGTGCGCGCCATGATGGAGACGGTCACCCAGGAAGGGGGAACCGGAACGCGCACTCGTGTGCCGGGTTATCGCGTAGCAGGGAAAACGGGAACGGCTCACAAGCTGGTCAATGGTCGCTACGCTTCGGATCGCTACGTGTCCTCTTTTGTGGGGATGGCGCCAGCGTCTAATCCGCGACTCATTATCGGGGTAGTGATTGATGAGCCATCCGGGGGCGTGTATTACGGGGGGAGTGTGGCGGGCCCCGTTTTTGCTCAGGTGATGGCCGGAAGTCTGCGCCAGTTAGGGTTGCCGCTCGACGCGCCCGAAACGGCGACCAAGTTGACACGGAACGTGACGTCTTTGGTGGCACGTGCGGGAGGAGGGGTGTATGGCGCAAACTGACTCTCGATCCAGTATGGCTGAACACATTACGCCAGATCACCTTGAATCAGTGCCGCACATTCTGGAGCGCTTGGGTATTCCCGTTAGCGAACTGGTAAGCGACAGCCGAAAAGCTGCACCCAATGTCGTTTTTGCGGCGTATCCGGGCGAGACACGTGATGGCCGTGATTTCATCGTTCAGGCCGTCGCGCAGCGTGTTGATGGCGTGCTGTGGGAGGCCGACCATCACCTGTGGGATCCGGCGCTGGGCGTGCCAAACGCCAGCGTGGCCGGACTGAAAAACCGCATCGGCGAAATTGCTGCGCATGTGTATGGCGAACCGTCGCGTGCAATGCACATGATAGGCATCACCGGAACCAACGGCAAAACCTCGGTGGCCCACTGGATCGCGCAATGTTTTACCGAGCTGGGTCAGAAAATCGCCGTGATCGGCACCGTGGGGAATGGCTTTCCCGGCGCGTTGACCCCCGCGCTTAACACCACGCCCGACGCCATCGACTTGCAAACGCGCCTCGCGAAATACCGCAAACAGGGTGCCGTAGCGTGTGCGATGGAAGTGTCGTCGCACGGGCTGGAACAAGGTCGCGTCAACGGAACAGCGTTCAATGTCGCGGTACTCACCAATCTATCGCGTGACCATCTCGATTACCACGGCAATATGGACAACTATGCCAATGCCAAGGCGCGACTGTTCAGCTGGCCGGGTCTGGAGTGGGTGGTGCTGAATGTCGACGATGCCTTCGGCCAGCGGCTGGAAAATGAGGTCAGCACTGCGCGGGTCGCGGGTTATGGCTTCCAGCGCGGCGCCGTGGTGTGCGAAAAGCTGCGATTGTCGCAATCCGGCCTGCAACTGCAGGTGCGGTCGGACTGGGGCAATGCCGAACTGGCGGTGCCGCTTCTGGGCCGCTTCAATGCGGCCAATGTGTTGGCTACGCTCACCACGCTGCTGGTTTCAGGCGTGAAGCTGGACGACGCATGTCAGGTTTTGGCACACATCACTCCGCCGCCGGGACGGATGCAGACGCTGGGCGGTAATGCACATCCGCTGGTCGTAGTGGACTATGCGCACACGCCCGATGCGCTGGAAAAGGTACTCGCCACCCTGCGTGAAATAGTCAGCGGCGGTCGCCTCATCTGCGTGTTCGGCTGTGGCGGCAACCGTGATAAGGGTAAACGACCGTTGATGGGGCAGGTCGCGGTAGCGGGCGCGGATGAAGTCTGGATCACCAGCGACAATCCGCGCGATGAAGTGCCACAGCACATCATTAATGAAATTCTGGACGGTATGGCCAGCGCCAAGACAAAACATCCGGTTCACAACGAACCGGATCGCGCACGCGCTATCTTCGAAGCGATTGGGTGCGCGCACCACGGCGATGTCGTGTTGATTGCGGGCAAGGGCCATGAGGACTATCAGGAGCGTGCCGGAGAACGCTTGCCGTTCTCCGATGTGGCCGTCGCCGCCAAGGCCCTGGAGGCGTGGACATGATGCGTCTTTCCGAGGCAGCCGCCATGCTGGACGTGCCATTCAATGGAGCGGACGCCGACGTGCTGCGCGTGTCCACCGACAGTCGATCGATCCTGCCGGGCGATTTGTTCATTGCGCTACGTGGCGATAAGTTCGATGGCGGCACCTTCGCCGCACAGGCCTTGCAGCAAGGCGCTGTGGGGGTAGTGCTGGATTGCACCCAGGCGCCAGAAATTTCAAGCGCCCTCCGGGTTGACGACACCCGGCTGGCATTGGGCAAACTGGCTGCGGCCTGGCGCGCGCGGTTTAGCCTGCCTGTGGTGGCAGTGACCGGCAGCAACGGTAAAACCACCGTGAAGGAGATGCTGGCAGCGATCCTGCGGGTGGAAGCGGGTTCGGATACAGCTGTGCTCCATACCGAAGGCAACCTGAATAACGATATCGGCCTGCCGCTGATGCTGCTGCGCTTGCGCGAGACGCATCAGTTTGCCGTATTCGAAATGGGCATGAACCATGCGGGCGAAATAGACTACCTGACGCAGCTGGCACATCCCGATGTAGCGGTGGTCAATAACGCCATGACTGCGCATATCGAATTCCTGGGCTCGGTCGAAAACATCGCCCGTGCCAAAGGTGAAATTTTTAACGGCTTGTCGGGCGCGGGCATCGCCGTGTTCAACGCCGATGACCCTCATGCCTGGTTGTGGCGTGGGTTAAATGCGCAACGCAGCGTCACCGATTTTGGTCTCACCCAACCGGCGGCGGTGCGCGGAGAATATCAGTCTACCGACTATGGTTCAGCGATGACCCTGATGCTGCCCAATGCCACCCTTGAATTCACACTTCAGGTGCCCGGCGAGCATAACGTGATGAACGCGCTTGCCGCTGCGGCCACTGCTTTTGCGCTCGATGTGAGTCACCGCAGCATCGTCGCGGGCCTGTCGGGATTTACCGGAGTGAAAGGTCGCATGGAAAGAAAAGCCGCGCTGCATGGCAGCACGTTCATAGACGACACCTATAACGCTAACCCCGATTCAGTGAAAGCCGCGCTGGCCGTCCTCGCTCAGCATGCGGGCAAGAAAGTATTGGTGCTGGGAGATATGGGTGAACTGGGGGCCAACGCTGCCGCCATGCATGCTCAGATTGGCCTTGCTGCGCGTGATGCCGGCGTTGACCGCTTATTGCTGTTGGGTGATTTAACCCGGGAAACGGTAGGCGCCTTCGGTGCCGGAGCAATGCATTTCGAGCGGATACAGGAACTGCTGGCCGAACTCGAGAACGAATTGACGGCCGAAACCACGGTGCTGGTGAAGGGTTCACGTTTCATGAAGATGGAACGCGTGGTGCACAGCTTTATGGAGGATCACTGACATGCTCTTGTGGCTGTTTCAACAACTCGGCCAGGATATCCGTGCCTTTAACGTCTTCAATTATCTGACGCTGCGTGCGGTAATGGCGACGCTCACTGCGTTGACGATCTCATTTATCGTCGGGCCTGCCATGATACGCAAGCTCGCCGCACTGAAAATCGGTCAGTCGGTACGCAGTGATGGGCCGCAAACCCATCTGATCAAGGCCGGCACGCCCACCATGGGTGGCGTGTTGATCCTGGTTTCGGTCACCATCACCACGCTGCTTTGGGCGGATTTGTCGAATGAGTACGTCTGGGTCGCGCTGCTGACACTGGTGGGCTTCGGCGTCATCGGCTGGGTCGACGACTGGCGCAAGGTGGTGGAGAAAGATTCACGCGGCCTGCCCTCGCGCTGGAAATATTTCTGGCAATCGGTCATCGGCCTGGCCGTCGCGGCCTACCTGTGGCAAACCGCTACTGAGCCTGCGCATACCGAGCTCATCATTCCCTTTTTAAAGCATGCGACCTTATCCATGTCGGCCGTTGCGTTCATTGCGCTCACTTATTTCGTCATTGTCGGATCGAGCAATGCGGTCAACCTGACGGACGGCCTTGATGGCTTGGCGATTCTGCCAACGGTCATGGTGGCGTCGGCCCTGGCAATCTTTGCCTACGTTGCAGGTAACGCAGTGTTCTCCAAATATCTGGGCGTGCCCTATATTCCGGGTGCCGGCGAACTGGCCATATTCTGCGCTGCGATGGCGGGTGCCGGATTGGCCTTTCTGTGGTTCAACGCCTATCCGGCGGAAGTTTTCATGGGCGATGTCGGCGCGCTGGCTTTGGGCGCAGCGCTTGGCGTGGTCGCCGTCATCGTGCGGCAGGAAATCGTGCTCTTCATCATGTGCGGCGTATTCGTGGTGGAGACGCTGTCGGTGATGGTGCAGGTTGCCTCGTTCAAGCTCACCGGCAAACGCGTGTTCCGTATGGCGCCGATCCACCACCACTACGAGCTCAAGGGCTGGAAGGAGAATCAGGTGGTGGTGCGGTTCTGGATTATTTCGATGATGCTGGTGTTGATTGGTCTTGCGAGTCTGAAGCTGAGATGAACTACGACAGCCTCGAACTCTCCGGCAAGAACGTCCTGGTGCTCGGGTTGGGTGATACCGGCTTGTCATGCGCGCGCTGGTTGACGGCGCGCGGCGCGCAGGTAAGTGTGGCGGATAGCCGCGCGGCACCCCCTCAGGCAGCGCGTCTGGCTGAAATGTTGCCGCAGGTTCCGCTCTACACCGGCCCGTTTGAAGACGCGCGCCTGCAATCTGCAGAACTGCTCGTCATAAGCCCAGGCATTCCGCTGCGTGAGCCCGCCGTCGCACGCGCCATTGCTGCGGGCGTTGAGGCCGTGGGTGACGTCGAGTTATTTGCGCGCGCCATTGCCGCGTTCAACCAGCAAACTGCCCAGTCTGACGACTCGGGTGGACCGATGCAGGTGATTGCGATTACTGGAAGCAACGGTAAAAGCACTGTTACTGCGATGTGCGGAGATATGTGTCGCATGGCCGGGTTGAGCACCTGTGTGGCGGGCAACATAGGCCAACCGGTACTGGATGCGTTGCTTGAAGTCGAGCAGAACACTGCGCCTGCGCCGCAGGTATGGGTGCTTGAGCTGTCCAGCTTTCAACTGGAAACGACCCAAAGCCTTAACGCCACAGCTGTCACCGTGCTCAATTTGTCGGAAGACCATATGGATCGTTATGCCGACATGGATGCCTATGCGGCGGCCAAGGCACGGATATTCAGCGGCAACAGCATACAGGTTTTGAATCGAGACGATGCGCGCAGCATGGCGATGGCGATACCCGGGCGGAAGGTCGTCACGTTTGGCCTGGATAGCTGCCCGAGCGGGGATGATTTCGGCCTGTGTGAAAACGAGCTGTGCATGGGCGACGAAATGCTGATGCCGCTGTCAGATCTGCCTGTCGCAGGCTTGCACAACGCCGCCAATGCTTTGGCGGCGTTGGCGTTAGCGCGCACGCTGGGCAAACCCATCGAGGCCTTGCTGCGTGGACTGGCGCACTTCAAGGGGCTGCCGCATCGGGTGGAAAAGGTCGCCGAGATTGAGGGCGTCACCTATTACGATGATTCCAAAGGCACCAACGTCGGCGCAACCGAAGCGGCGCTCTATGGGTTGGGCGACCGTCGTGCGGTGGTTATTTTGGGGGGCGAGGGCAAGGGTCAGGACTTCAGCCCACTCAAGGCAGCAGTAACGGCCAACGCACGCGCGGTAGTGTTGATTGGGCGCGACGCCCCGTTAATCGCGGCTGCAATAGAAGGCAGTGGCGTGGCGGTGTATCAGGTTGCCAGTCTGGGTGACGCCGTCGAGAAAGCGCAGTGCCTGGCACAGGTCGGTGACGCCGTGTTGCTGTCCCCCGCATGCGCCAGCTTCGATATGTTCCGCAACTATATTCATCGTGCCGAAGTGTTCGTCGAGGCCGTGAATAAACTGGCGGCGACAAGGACGGCTAACTGATGTTATACGCTGCGCGTGCCCCCAAACCCAGCGCCGAACTTGATTTCGGCCTGCTGTGGCTGGCTATGGGATTGCTGGCAATCGGCCTGGTGATGGTGTATTCCGCATCAATCGCCATTGCTGAAGCGGCCCGGTACACCGGGGGCAACAGTGAATACTATTTGATCCGGCAGGGCGTCTTCATCACATTGGGTGTGGGCGTCGGGTTCGGTGCTTTTCAGGTGCCGATGCGGGGGTGGCAACAGGCGGCCCCGTTTCTTTTCCTTGCGGGTCTGTTGTTGCTGGTGGTGGTGCTGATTCCCGGCATCGGACGCGAGGTCAATGGCAGTCGTCGCTGGATTCCGCTTGGCTTCGCCAACCTGCAGCCATCCGAGCTGATGAAGTTTCTTGCCGTGCTGTATGCGGCTGACTACACCACGCGCAAGGCCGCCTTCATGAATGACTTCAAGAAGGGCTTCATGCCGATGGCTGCGGTGATGATGCTGGCCGGCGCGCTGTTATTGAATCAACCCGATTTTGGCGCATTTGTGGTGATCGTTTCGATTGCCATGGGCATCCTGTTTTTAGGAGGGCTCAACTGGAAGGTGTTCGCCGGACTGATGCTGGTATTGATGGTTGGCTTCGCGGTTCTTATTTTCACCTCGGAGTACCGGATGCAACGCATCCTGGGTTTTATGGATCCCTTTGCTGACCCCTACGGCAAAGGGTATCAGCTTTCACACGCGCTGATTGCGTTTGGCCGGGGCGAATGGATGGGCTTGGGGCTGGGCGGCAGCGTGGAGAAATTGTTCTATTTACCCGAAGCGCACACCGATTTTTTACTCGCTGTGATCGCTGAAGAGCTCGGCTTTGTCGGCGTAGTCATCGTAGTAGGCCTGTTCGCCTGGCTCATCATGAAAGCGTTCCTGATCGGCCATCGTGCCGCTCAACTTGAACGCAATTTCTGCGCGCTGGTGGCACAGGGCATTGGCATCTGGCTCGGCGTTCAGGCGCTCATCAATATGGGTGTGAATGTCGGGCTGCTGCCGACCAAGGGCCTCACTCTGCCATTCCTGTCATTTGGCGGCAGCGGCATCGTAGCCAACTGCCTGGCGATTGCCGTGTTGCTCCGCATCGATTGGGAGCATCGACAGATGATGCGGGGAAAAACCTTCTGATGGCCACCGTGAATCGCACCCTCATGGTCATGGCTGGTGGTACCGGCGGCCATGTCTACCCCGCGCTCGCCGTGGCTGACGCGCTACGCGCGCGTGGCTGGGAAGTGTTCTGGCTGGGTACGCGTGCGGGGCTTGAAGCGCGCGTGGTTCCTGCGGCCGGTATCGAGATGGTGTGGGTGTCGATGGGCGGCATGCGCGGCAAGGGTGTGTTGCGGAAGCTGCTGCTGCCATTGATGCTAGTGGTCGCTTTCGGCCAGAGTGTGCGCGTCATCCTGCAACGTCGGCCGGATGTGGTGTTGGGCATGGGTGGCTACACGGCCTTCCCCGGCGGCATGATGGCGAGTCTGCTGAATCGTCCGCTGGTCATTCACGAGCAGAATTCTGTCGGGGGCCTCACCAACCGAGTATTGGCCTGCCTGGCTGACCGGGTACTGACCGCCTTCCCGCAGGCATTCAAGAATGCGCTGGACAAGCCCATACCGTGTCGTAGCGTTGTGACTGAATGGGTGGGAAACCCGGTGCGCACAGATATCGCCACAACAAGCCGGGCGCTGCATAGCGGCCCATTGCGCCTACTGGTGGTGGGCGGCAGCCTGGGCGCATCGGCGCTGAATGATCTGGTTCCGAAGGCGCTGGCCTTGGTGCCGGCTGAACAACGTCCGCGGGTGGTGCATCAATCGGGACGCCAGCACCTCGATGTGTTGCGCGCGAACTATGCCGCTGCCGGTGTCGAGGCTGAAGTCTGTGATTACATCGAAGATATGGCAGACGCGTATCGAGCGTGCGATTTCGCTATCTGCCGTGCCGGTGCAATGACGGTAGCCGAGCTGGCGTGCGCAGGGGTGCCGGCGGTATTGGTGCCCTTCCCGTTTGCGGTAGATGATCATCAAACCGGAAACGCAGAATTTCTGAGTCTGGCCGGTGCAGCATGGCTGATACAGCAAAAAGAATTAAGCGCGGAAAAGCTGGCTGAGTTGATTGGGGGATTGGATCGCACCACGCTCGCGGCCATGTCCGATAAAGCCGTGGCGTTGGCCAAGCCCGATGCAACCCGGCAGGTTGCTGATATTTGTGAGGCGCTCGCGCGATGAAGCACGCGGTCAAACATATCCATTTCATCGGTATCGGCGGCGTCGGCATGTGTGGCATCGCCGAAGTACTGCTGAACCTGGGCTATTCCGTGTCAGGTTCGGATCTGGCCGACAACGTCGTGACGCAGCGCCTGGCAAAAATGGGTGCGCGCATTCACCGAGGTCATGCCACTGACAATATTGCCAATGCGGATGCCGTAGTGGTATCGACTGCGGTGGCAGAAGATAACCCTGAAATGGTGGCTGCCCGCGACAGAAAAATCCCCATCGTGCCGCGCGCGCTGATGCTGGCCGAATTGATGCG
>JBKJIS010000200.1:0-2969 GCA_046598305.1 Thiobacillus sp. | reverse complement strand
CGATATTCCGCCAGCAGATCCAGCACCGGCGGCGGCACGCAGTCGGGCCGCGTGCCGATCGACAGCCCCATCACGTCGGGCGCGGCCAGCGCGTCGTCATACAGCGCGCGCAGTTCGTCTACGTGCGCATAAGTGTTGGTGTAGGCCTGAAAATACGCGATGAAACGGCGCGCGCCGGTGCCTCGTGCAATGCGGCCGCGCGCGCGGTCGAACTGCGCCGCTAGCGACGTCTGGTCGCGCGTGCCCGGGGCGAAGGATTTGTTGTTGCAGAAGGTGCAACCGCCGATGCCTTTGCTGCCGTCACGGTTGGGGCAGGTGAAGCCGGCGTCGAGCGCAATCTTGTGCACCCGCTCGCCATGCCGCTCCAGCATGGCGCGGCCAAAGGTGTGGATGCAGTCGGTGAGCGTACTCACACTGCCACTGCCGCTGCCCGGTCGGGCTTCACACCAGTCATTAAATAATCGATCAGGTCCTGCACCGGCCGGATCTCACTGCCGAACGGCAGGCTTTCGCTGCCACGGAAGAACAGCCCCTTGTTGACCTCGCCCTTGAGCGCGGCAACCAGTTGCGAGTCGATGCAAAACTGTCCGGCCTTTTCGAGGCCGTCGCGCAAGCCGCAGTGCGTCAGGCAATGCAGGCCGATCGCGCAACGCTTGGGGTCGGCGCGGGCTACGGATTGCAGCTTGGCTTCGCGCTTGAGGTAATTGGCCAGCCACGGCGTATTCACCGCGCGCGCCGGCAATCCGGCCACGCTCATGAAGGTGACGATGTCCTCCGGCTTGGCGTCGGCCAGCACGTGCTTGAAATTGATGTGGGCATCCCCTTCCTCGCTGACCGCAAACGGGGTGCCCACCTGCACCGCACTCGCGCCCAGCGCCAGCGCGGCCAGCAGTTTTTCGTGGCTGTTGATGCCGCCACCGACGATGATGGGAATCTGTTCGCGCGCGATGCCCATGTCGTCGAACACCTTGAAGAGTCCGGGCAGCACTTCGGTGAAATTAAACCGCGCGTTGGCGAGCTCGGCCGGATTCGGCGCGCCAAGGTGGCCACCTGCATAGGACGGATGCTCGATCACGATGGCATCCGGAAGTCGTCCGCCGCTCCCAAATTTCTTCAGGCGCGACCACTTCTTGAGCACGATGGCGACGCCGCGCGCATCCGACAAGATCGGAATCAGCGCGACATCAGGAAAGTCCTCGGTCATCTCGGGCAGATCAAGCGGCAGCCCCGCGCCCATCACGATGGCCTGTGCCCCCGAGGCGCACGCCTGCCGAATCAGCGCCGGATACTCAGTCACCGCCTTCATCACGTTGACTGCCACCAGCCCATTGCCTGCCGCGCGTTCGAGTGCCGCCTTGATCTCGCGGTCAAGGGCAATCAGGTTCAGCCGGTTGAGTTCATCCTTGTCGCGGCAATGCTTGGCCAGCTCCGACAGATCGGCGTGATGGTGCCGCAGGTCGATGCTCGCAATCGTGCCCATCGCACCGGCATGCGCCACGGTTCCCGCCAGTCGATGCGCGGAAATCCCTACGCCCATGCCGCCCTGGACGATAGGCAACAGCATTTTGCCGCGTAGTGAAAAGGGTTGAGGCGTCGTCATTCCACTGCTTTCGTTCTTCACAATGCGGCCATTATAGTCTTTTGAGACCTGTTTATCCTTATATGGGTGTCGGCAATTACGTCTCACGGGTGACCATGGGGTTCACCCACTCAGCCTAAACGCCTACAATGCTCGGTCTTACTGGCGGTCCTAACCACCCATGTTCACCGGCATCATTCAATCCATCGGCCGTATCCACGAATACGACGCGCGCGGCGCTGACGCACGCATGCTCATTATTGGCGGCGGACTGGATTTTTCCGACGTTGCGCTGGGCGACAGTATTGCAGTCAACGGCGTTTGCCTGACCGTGGTTGCACTGACTTCTGACCGCTTCACCGTTGATGTTTCTGCCGAAACCTTGCGCTGCACCGAAGGCTTTGCACCGGGTGCCGAAGTCAATCTGGAAAAAGCGCTGCGGCTGGCAGACCGGCTGGGTGGGCATCTGGTGTCGGGACATGTCGATGGTGTGGGCAAGGTGCACTGTTTCACGCCAGTGGGTGAATCCCATTTACTGGAAATCGACGCGCCACATAATCTTGCACGCTACATCATTCGCAAGGGCTCGATTACGGTGAATGGCGTGTCGCTGACGGTGAATGCAGTTGATGGTGATCGCTTTACGCTGAACCTGATCCCGCACACACTGGAACAGACCACGCTCAAGATTTTGCACGCGGGCAGCCGCGTCAACCTGGAAGTCGACATGATTGCACGCTATGTCGAACGGCTGACGCAATTTACACACACCACGGATAAAGATTGATAAGGGACAACGACTGATGAGCCTCGCCTCCACCCAGGAAATGATCGAAGAGTTGAAAGCCGGCCGCATGGTCGTGCTGGTCGACGAGGAAGATCGCGAAAACGAAGGCGACCTGGTGATGGCTGCCGAGCACGTCACGCCCGAAGCCATCAACTTCATGGCCAAATACGGCCGCGGACTGATCTGCCTGACCTTGACCGATGCACGTTGCCGCCAGCTCGGCCTGAAGCAGATGGTGAACGACAACCAGGCACAGCACAGCACCGCCTTCACCGTGTCGATCGAAGCTGCAGAAGGCGTCACCACCGGCATTTCCGCTGGCGACCGTGCGGTCACCATCCAGGCGGCAGTCAAGCGCGATGCGCTACCCACCGACATCGTCCAGCCCGGGCATATTTTTCCGCTGCGCGCGCAACCTGGCGGTGTGCTGGTACGTGCCGGCCACACCGAAGCCGGTTGCGATCTGGCCGGGCTGGCGGGCCTTGCGCCCGCCTCGGTGATCTGTGAAATCCTCAAGGACGACGGCAGCATGGCGCGGCTGCCCGACCTGATTCCGTTCGCGCAGGAACACGGGCTGAAAATCGGCGCCATCGCCGACCTGAT
>JBKJIS010000140.1:0-8313 GCA_046598305.1 Thiobacillus sp. | reverse complement strand
GGGTTCGACCAGAACAGCAAGGCACGGTGAGGTGCAAAGAAAAACCCGCCAGCAAATAAAGGGGGGACGGGAAGGTGTTCGCGCTTGACTACGGTCGGCTAATGGGTGACCCCATTTATTACAATTACCCGAAATCCGTATAGGACTCACTGAAACCTGATTTTGGGTCCGAATTAAGCTGCCTGTTTGGCGCAGACGCGTTGAATCGTGTCCAGCACTTTAGCGGCACTGAAGGGTTTGACAATAAAGCCGCCCGCGCCTTTGGAGAGTGAATCCTGCACCGCCTGCAGCGTGGCACCAGAGCTGATCATGATGATAGTGAGTTTAGGCATCGAGGCCCGGAGCGATTCCAGGCATTGCATGCCATCCATTTTTGGCATGTGGATGTCGATCTGGGCTGGTTTTTTCCACCATTGCAATCGCTTGCTCGCCATTGCGGGCTTCGCCAACCACGGTATGTCCGGCCGCAAGTAAGATAATTTTTAGCAGATAGCGCATGATTGCATCATCGTCGGCGATCAATACTTTCTTCTTGTCGTAATCCGGCATGTTGTTCCTTAAGGGTGGTTCTATAAATAGTGATTTATAGCCCGTCCTATACAAGCAGCGCGATTTTTTCAGAATCCTGTTTTTCGTTGCACTGCCAATACCAAAACTACCGTTTTACGAGCTTTTTTCGGCGATTTTCCCTCACTTCATCGTCTTTTCACGCCCTTTGCGTTTCCGGGGTCAGACACTCAGACCCTGTTTTTTCAGGCAGTACGGGGATGAGGGGGAGGGCGGAGTTTCGGGGATTTATAGAAGTGCCCATATGAAAGCATCGGAAATTTCAGTTCTGAGCAGTCGCATTAAGAGGATGTCAGGCTAATGTAGGAATGTGAACTGACCCCATCACTAAACAATGGGCTGCCAGACGCTATACGAAAGACTGGAAGATGGATGATTGATGTAACCTGCCGTAATAGGTTAAAAAAATATCCGCCTGCTACCCGATGTGGCGGTGAGTTGAGCAGACCATCTTTAGATTTCGAGCGCGCCGTTCTTATAGAACACTGAAAAAACATGCCCCATCCAAAAACTCATCAACCGCGAATTGTTCTGATCGCGGGAATAATTCTGGTTATCGTCACCCTGCTGGCTGGTGTAACCGTCTTTATGGTCATGCAGCGCAATGCCGAGGCGCTGCTGAGAAAAAGCCTCCAGTCGGCCCTGCAAAATCGCGTACAACTAACCGAGACTGAAATTCGAGCACGTTTTGACAGCACGGTGCTCATTTCAACTCGCCCTCTTCTGATCGATCAATTGCAGCTTGTAGATGCGCGCGCGGACGACACCGCTGCCCGGAACAAACTCGATATGGCCGCTCGAGCCTTTCTCCAGGGTGGACTCACGGCCCTTGCATTGTATGGCGAGGACGGGCAAGAGCTGACCCGTGCCGGTATTTTTGCGCAGCAGCCCGAACTGGTGGTGCCGCTTAATTTGCCGGGACATGTGCAACTACTGTGGGATGGGCAACTGTTATTGCGTTCAGTTGTAGAAATAAAAAAGGAAGGGCGCGTTATTGGCAATGTCATGACGGAGTCGTCGCTGCCTGTCACCATGGGCGCGCTCAAGCATGCCAACCGTCTGGGCGAAACGGGAGAGCAGGCGCTGTGCGCGTCCTTCGGCCTCAAAATGCAGTGCTTCCCAACGGTGCTCAACCCCAAAATTTTTACGCCATCTAAAATGTCACCAAAGGGCGTACCGTTGCCAATGACTCATGCGTTGGAGGGCAAAACCGGATTCATTACCACTCGCGATTATCGCGACCAGGAAGTGGTGGCGGCTTACGCGCCGGTTGGCGATCTCGGGCTGGGGATGGTGCGGAAGATGGACAGGGCCGAATTGTTTGCGCCAGTATGGACGCAACTGCGCTTTCTGATCCCGCTGCTGCTTGGTGTGCTTGTCATCGCGCTGCTGTTGCTGCGTTGGCTACTCACCCCGCTGGTGGTCAGGCTGGTTCGCTCGGAAGCGCAAGCGGTGCAGCGCACCACTGAGCTTGCCAAGGAGATCACCGAGCGCAGTCAAGCCGAGACGAGATCAAAGGCATTATTCGACAACTCTCCAGACGCTTTCATCCTGCTTGATTCCGATGGAAATATCATCGAATGGAATGACAATGCAGTCGCTATTTGGGGCTATGGAAAAAGCGAAGTGTTGGGAAAGAGTTTCAGTATCGTTCTGCCTCCGCAGGAGTTGGGTCTCAATGCGGGCTATCGCCAGTGTTACCAGAAGTCGGAAAATAGTCTTGGCGTGATCAGGGAACTGGTCGGGCAGCGTAAAGATGGGTGCCATTTTCCGCTGGAATTGAGAACAGCTGAAATGGTTATAGACAAAGGATCTCTCTTTCTTGTATCGGCAAGGGACATCACCGAGCGCACGCACGTGGATAAAATGAAGCGCGAATTCATTTCTACCGTAAGCCATGAATTACGCACGCCGCTGACCTCGATACGCGGCGCGCTGGGCCTTGTGGCGGGCGGCGCCACCGGGGTGATACCGGACAAAGCCCGGGAGCTGGTGAGCATTGCCAGCAACAACTGCGACCGGCTGGTGCGGCTAATCAACGACATGCTAGATATGGAGAAGATCGAGTCCGGCAAGATGTCGTTCGATCTGCAACCGGTCGATCTGCTAACTTTGGTCGAAGAGGCCGTCGACGCGAATCAGGCTTATGCCGCGCAACATCAGGTCAAGATCGCGGTCGAGGGCGAGGTGCTGTCAACGGTGGTGATTGGCGACCGCGACCGGCTGATTCAGGTGCTGACCAATTTATTATCCAATGCGGCCAAATTCACCGCGCCCGGCGGTACGGTGCATCTATCCTTAGCACATAAACCGGGCAAGGTTGTGTTGCGGGTGCGCGATGAAGGGCCGGGCATTCCCGAGGACTTCAAATCGCGCATTTTCCAGAAATTCAGCCAGGCCGATGCTTCCGATACGCGCAGCAAAGGCGGCACCGGCTTGGGACTCAGCATCACCAAAGCCATTGTCGAACATCATGGCGGCCAGATCGGTTTTGAAAGCGTCGCCGGCCAGGGCACGACATTTTGGGTGAATTTACCGGCGCGGCCGGCGGTTGAAATCGATAAGCATCAACCAGGGCAGGCGCGGGTATTGGTGGTGGAAGACGATCAGGATGTAGCCAAACTCCTGCGCCTGATTCTGGAGCACGAAGGCTATACCGTGGATGTCGCGTATAGCATTGCGCAGGCGCGGGAGCGCCTGGCGTCAGGGCACTATGCGGCGCTTACCCTCGACTTGTTGCTACCTGGAGAAAGCGGCGTGGCTTTCGTGCGCGAATTGCACGAGCGGCCCGAATCGCTTGCGTTGCCGATTGTCGTGGTGTCGGCCGTGGTGGAGCGTGGGCGCAAGGAATTGAATGACGCCGCAGTCTCGGTGTTGGATTGGCTGGAAAAACCGATCGATGAAGCCCGTCTGCTGCAAGCGGTCGCGGAAGCCGTCAAGCTGTCGAAGGGGAAGCTCAAGGTGCTGCATGTGGAGGACGATGCGGATATCGCCAGCATCGTAAGCACTCTGCTCGAAGGCGTGGTCGAAGTCGATGTGGCCGCTACACTCAAGCAGGCGCATGTCTGCCTGGATCAAAATGAGTATGCCCTGGTGATCCTGGACATCGGTTTGCCGGACGGGTCGGGTCTGGATTTGTTGCCGCGTCTGGGCCAGCTTAAGCCGCCGATCCCGATTCTGGTGTTTTCGGCGCAGGAAGTGAACGTGCAAGATTACCGCCAGGTTTCGGCGGTATTTGTAAAATCGCGCGTCGATATCGATAGCCTGGCGTGCGCGATTCGCGCCCATATTGCAGCGCGCGATCGGGATTTGTGAAATAAACCTTGATTCGAGGCACGCCACCATGAACCCACCGTTGAGCAAGATTTTGTATGTGGAAGATGAGGACGATATTCGCACCATCGCGCAACTGGCGCTCGAAATCGTGGGCGGCTTCGTACTCAAATCGTGCGGCGGTGGCGAACAGGCACTGCGGGAAGGGCCAGACTTCGCGCCGGATCTGATCTTGTTGGACGTCATGATGCCGGGCATGGATGGCCCCAGCACGCTGGCGGCGCTGCGCGAGCATGCCGCGCTCAAAGCGGTGCCGGTGATTTTCATGACCGCCAAGGTGCAGCCTGATGAAATCGCGCACTACCGCACGCTGGGCGCGCTGGATGTCATCGCCAAGCCTTTCGATCCGATGACGCTAGCCGGCCAGGTGCGCGCCATCTGGGGTCGTGCGCATGACTAAAACCCAGGACAAGATTCTCGAGCAACTGGCCGTGCTGCGCACGCGCTATGGCGCGGAACTGCCGGCCAAGATCGCGCAAATCCGCGCCGGATTCGATGCGCTGCGCGAACGCTGGGACGCCGAGGGCTTGCGTACGCTGCATCGCCATGCGCACAGCCTGACCGGCTCCGGCGCCACCTTCGGCTATGCGGAAGTCAGCCAGGCCGCGCGCACGATGGAATTGCGCTTGAAAGTCTGCATCGAATCGGGGCATGCAGCCGTGGCGGAGGACTGGTTGGCATGGGCGCAGCAATTAGCCGATTTGGAAGGGGCTTCCCGAACCGCCACCCCGGCCAGCACGCCGGCGCCCACGCCAATTTTGCGCTCGGCTACCTTACCAGAGCAGCGACTGCTGTTTGTGGTGGACGACGATACCGATCTGGCGCACGAACAATGTTTGCAATATGAGCTGCATGGCTACAGGGTGCGTGAATTTCATGGATTCGAGGGCTTAGAGTCGGCCATCCGCACCGAGCCGCCGCTGGCCATCATCATGGACATCATGTTTCCGGAAGGCGATTTAGCCGGCATCCGTAATATCGCCAAGCTGCGCATGGCGCTGGGGGTGCTGCCGCCGGTAATTTTTGCCTCGCAACGCGAGGATATTCAGGCGCGGCTCGAGGCTGTGTGCGCCGGCGCCTATTTTATCAAACCCTTGGATTTGGCGACGGTATTGGAAACCATCGATCGCCTGACGACGCCGCACGACCCTGCCCCATTCCGCATCTTGATTCTGGATGACGACGAAAGCCTGGCTTATCACAACGCCTTGCTGCTGCAGCGCGCCGGTATGGATACGCGGGTGTTAACCGATCCTGGCGACATTCTCAATGCAATGGGCGATTACCAGCCGGAGCTGGTGTTGATGGATCTGTATCTGCCGGGCTGTACCGGCATTGAATTGGCGGCAGTGATTCGTCAAGAAGTGGCTTATGTCGGCACACCGATCATTTTTTTGTCGGTCGAGACCGATCTCGCCAAACACCTGGAAGCGATGCGGGTCGGCGGCGACGATTTTCTGCTCAAGCCCATCGAAGCAACCCATTTATTGGCTACGGTCGAGGCGCGCGCGCGCCGGGCACGCGCCATTACGTCGACCATGATTCGCGACAGCATGACCGGATTGCTCAACCATACCGCGATCGAGGAACAATTGGTGCGCGAACTGAGTCTGTGTGCGCGTAATGACGGCGTGCTCTCTTATGCCATAATCGATCTAGATCATTTCAAGCTGGTGAATGACCGCTATGGCCATGCCATGGGCGACCAGGTGTTGCGCAGCCTGTCGCGACTGCTGCGCCAGCGCCTGCGCCAGACCGATCTGATTGGCCACTACGGGGGCGAGGAATTCGTCGTGCTACTACCCGGCGCCGATGCGCCAACTGCGGCCAAGATAGTGGACGAATTGCGCCAAGCCTTTTCCGCGATCCGGTTTTCCGCAAGCGGCAAGGAGTTTTCGGCCACTTTCAGCGCCGGTATTGCGAGTGCGCCACCGCTCGTCGATGCAGTCACGATAGAGCACCAGGCAGATCTGGCGCTCTATCGCGCCAAAGAAGCCGGCCGCAACCAAGCCCTGATCGCCGATCAAGATTAATCTTGATCAAGTTTGCACGATGTGTTTTTAAAGCGGGATGAGGATTGCAACCGTATTTAAACAGATCGAATTGAAGTACCGATCGTTAACATCGGTGTTGGATGAACGGGCGTTCCGACATTTGGCGTCGCTCTCCGCACTCACGCTACCCCAACCGTAGGCGCGCGCTTCGGTCGCCGAACACGATACGCAAGGGGTTGGCCGAGTTGGCGACCCGAGAGGCCGATCCGATGCTGAAGTCGCTTCGCGGTTGCGCAAGACGGGCGGTGGCCGCAAGCGTCTGACCGAGACGGACCCGCGGTTGAGCGAAGCGTTGGATCGTCTGGTGGCGCCGTTGACGCACGGCGATCCGCAGTCGCCCCCTGCGCTGGACCTGCAAAAGCACGCGCCATCTCGCTCAAGCGTTGTCGCAATAATAGTATCGCTTTACTCAAGGCAATGCCTGATAAGGCCGCTATGGGCACATACTTTTAAGCGATCTTTTTAAGGTTTCCCGAGAAAACATGTCAACAGAGCCCTCTACACCTTCCGCATCCGCGCGTCCCGCAGCGCAGAAAATCCGTTTGGGCGATCTGCTGGTCGAGCAGAAAGTGATCTCCAGTGCCGATCTGGATATTGCACTGGCCGCGCAGAAAAAAAGCGGACGCAGACTCGGGCGGGTCATTGTCGAAAGCGGGATGGCCGGAGAAAACGACATCGCCCAGGCGCTGGCGCGGCAACTGAACATTCCCTTTGTCGACCTTCGAAAATTCAGTCCGGATGCCGCCATCCTGCAATTGTTGCCCGAAACGCAGGCACGGCGTTTTAGGGCTATCCCGCTGGCGCGAAGAGATGGCGATATCTTCGTGGGCATGGCTGATCCCACCGATTTGTCGGCCTACGATGAAGTCTCAAAACTTTTTCAAGGAGGAATTCAGCTTGCCGTTGTCTCGGAAGGCGACCTGTTGGCCGCCATTGACCGGCTCTACCGCCGCACCGACGATATCCATGGCCTGACCGAGGAACTCGCGCGCGACATGGGCGAGCGCGAGGCCAGCATCATCGGCCTCGAAGCGCTGGGCGAAGGGCAGGCCGATGCGCCGGTGGTGCGCTTGCTGCAAACGCTGTTCGAGGACGCCCTGCAGGTGAGCGCCTCCGACGTGCACATCGAGCCGCAGGAAAAGCAGCTGGTCATCCGCTTCCGCATCGACGGCGTGCTGCATCCGCAGACCGAAGCCGATCTCAAGATTGCGCCGGCGCTGGCATTGCGCCTGAAGATCGTGTCCGGGCTGGATATTTCCGAAAAGCGTTTGCCGCAGGATGGCCGTTTCGCGGTCAAGGTGCGCGGCCGCACCCTTGATGTGCGCCTGTCCACCATGCCCACGCAATATGGCGAATCGGTGGTGATGCGGCTACTGAGCCAGGGCGACAGCCCCCATACGCTCGACAGTCTGGGGATGCCGCCCGCCATGCTCGAACGCTTTCGCGCCATCCTGCATCGCCCCAACGGTCTGGTGCTGGTCACCGGGCCCACCGGCAGCGGCAAGACCACCACCCTCTATGCCGCGCTGGGCGAGCTCAACGATCCGGGCACCAAGATCATCACGGTCGAGGATCCGGTGGAATACCGGCTGCCCGGCGTCAACCAGGTGCAGGCCAACGAAAAGATCGACCTCAGTTTTTCCCGCGTGCTGCGCGCCATCCTGCGCCAGGACCCGGACGTGATTCTGGTCGGCGAGATGCGCGATCCGGAAACCGCGCAAATCGCGCTCAGAGCAGCCATGACGGGCCACCTGGTGCTGTCCACCCTGCACACCAACGACGCGGCATCCACCCCGGTGCGCCTGCTCGACATGGGGGTGCCTGCTTTCATGGTGGCGACTTCGGTACAGGGCGTGCTGGCACAACGGCTGATGCGCAAGGTATGCGGGCATTGCAAGGCGCCGCATAGCCCAACGCCGCAGGAGCGGGTTTGGCTCGGACGGGCACAACCTTCGACGCAAACTGAGGAAGAGTATGTTCAAGGGCCCGGCTGCGACCGGTGCCATAGCACCGGCTATGCCGGGCGCCGCGCCATCCATGAGCTGCTCGAAATCAATACCGCGCTGGCGGAATGCCTGGCACGCAATAATCCCGCCGAATTTGTCGCCGCCGCGCGTGCCAGCATGGGCGGCCACGGCTTGCGTGACCAAGCCATTGCGCTGGCCCGGTTGGGCGTCACGTCGCTGGCCGAGGCCATGCGGGTCAGTTCGCAGGATGAAACCTAGTGTCGTGAATCAGAAACAGGGGAACAAAATGAAACGGATGGATTTTTTCGCGTGGCAAGGCGCGAGGAGGCGACATAGCTGGCTCTATGGCAACGACGAGCAACGCAGCCATGCGGAAAAAGACGCCGCTTCAT
>JBKJIS010000070.1:0-4161 GCA_046598305.1 Thiobacillus sp. | reverse complement strand
CCGGGGGCATCCAGCGCGTCACTGCCGATTTCGAGCAATTGGCCGTCGATGGTCCAGGCGCGCAACTTGAGAATATTGTGTACCGTCAGCCCGTACTTCAGGCAATGCACCCCGCCGGAGTTTTCCGCTACGTTGCCGCCGATGGAACAGGCGATTTGCGAAGAAGGATCGGGCGCGTAATACAGATTGTAAGCAGCGGCAGCCTCGGAGATGGCAAGGTTGCGGACGCCGGGTTGAACAACGGCGGTACGTGCCAGCGGATCAATGTTTTTAATTTGGTTGAGTCGGGCCAGCACCAGCAACACCGCGCCGTCGACCGGTAGCGCACCGGCAGCCAGACCCGTACCGGCACCCCGCGTGACCACTGCAACCTGGTGCGCATGGCACAAACGCAAAATGGCGGCTACCTGTGCCTCGCTGTCTGGCAACACCACCAGGTCGGGGGTATTGCGATACGCCGCCAGCCCATCCGATTCGAACGGCCGCGTGTCTTCCGGTGCGGTGAGCAAGGATTCCGGCGGTAGCAGGCTGCGCAGGGCTTTTAAAAAAATGGATGAGCGGATGGCACTCATTGCAGACTCACCAGCAGGACGCGCACTTCGGCACGCAGGCGCTCAATGGCTTGTGTGAGTCGCATTGCTGCCGCTTTATCCTGTTCCATGACATTCCAGTCTTGTTCCCATGTACGTTGTAAATCTCGGGCCTGCTTCTGCACCGGAGGCGGCATGATAGTTCCAAGGTCACGTATATACAGCACTTTGCCCTAGTGTCGTGAATCAGAAATATTGCAACATGAAACGGGGTCTTTTACCCGACAGCCTGACGGCTTGGGCACAGGTTCCGCATGGCAGTCCGCCCAAACTGGAATAAACCACCGACGGACGGGTTGCGCGTCGTTGCCATAGAGCCAGCTATGTCGCCTCCTCGCGCCTTGCCCTGCGGAGCGTGGTTGTTGCCGGCTTGTCGGCTTTAGTGCGTGGTTGTTGCCGCTTCAGCGGCTTTTACAACCACGGCCTCCCCCTTGCGGGGACAACCACGGCCTGCCCTTTATGCCTTTATGCCGTTCAGGGTGCTTGCGGGCGCAAAAATCCATCCGTTCCATTTTGTTCCCCTATTTCTGATTCACGACACTAGCCTTTGATCGGATTGCCCGCTTTGAGATCAGCATCGTAATGCGCAAAATCCACCGCGCTCTGCAGTTCTTCTGCTGTTTGCAGCATGCTGAATGCCGCCACACGCAGCGTCCGATTGTCTACGGGGAACCTCCTGCCACAAGGCGGGTTAGCCGAGTGCAGACAGCGCCACCAGCAAGCTGATAAGAGCGACCAGATTGGTGCGGATTTGTTGGCCGATGCGCATCATGACAGATCAGTACTCTAGAGCACATCGGCGCTGGCGTACTGGCTACCGCGATCCGAATGGAAGATGAGTCCTGGGGCGGCGGTCGCCGCTTCACGTAGGCCATGTTGAGCGCCGCCAGCACCCTCTCACGCGTCCTGTGTGGCTCAATGGACCCGCCCACAATGCGCCGGGTGAACAAGTCCAGCACGCAACACACATAGAGCCAGCCTTCGCCTGTCCATAGATAGGCGATGTCGGGTAGCCAGACCTGATCGGGCGCTTTGGCGTGTGAGGTCGATTCGGCGCTCGCATCGCAACTGAAATCCTGTCCGAGCAAATTGGGCGCAATGGGTAACGCGTGGCCTGAATCGGTAGTGACTTTGTATTTCCGTCCGGCTTTGGCACGTGGCCCCATCGCGCGCAGTCTCGCGCGGTGAGGGCACTTTCCCCTGCCAAGCGTGATAGCCCGCTTGGGTGACGCCGAGCACCCGGCAGACAATCGACAACGGGTAGCTGCCCAGCTCGGCATGAATGAAGGCGTACTTCACAGAATGACTTTCGCTTCGTCCCCCGCTGCTTTTTTTAGGATGCTCACTTCCATCTTGGTTCGGGAGAGCTCGGCACGCAGGCGGCTGATTTCGGCCGGCGTAGGGCTGACCGCGCGTCAGCCTGCCGCCACCGCCAACTGACCGGCTTCGTATTGCTTTTCCCAATGCTGCACCAGCTTGGGCAGGACATCGAACTTGCGTCCACAGTCCGCCCAACTCAGATTCTCTGCCTTCTTGTGTCGAACCACCTCAGCCTTGAAGTCGAGCGTGAAGATGCGTCGTTTCAACTGCTCCGTCTTGATACCTTCGAGTGCGTTATTATTCTTGCCTTCTTTAAGCACTCAACGAAAAGCTTACAGGACCAGGTGATCGCTTCAGTCGGATGGGGCGACATGGCTAAATCCTTCCTAAATTTCTGCACCGTCCTCGATTAACTCGACCACTTCGTCTTCCATCCCTTGTTTCAGGTCTTGTATTTCCGTAATGCCCAGGTTGGCAGCAAACGTGCGCGCATCCTGCGATATTTTCATCGAGCAGAAATGGGGGCCGCACATCGTGCAAAAATGCGCGGACTTGGCGCCTTCCTGCGGTAGCGTTTCATCATGAAATTCGCGTGCCGTGTCCGGATCGAGACCGAGACCGAGATTGAACTGGTCTTCCCAACGGAACTCGAAACGTGCCTTGGACAAGGCGTTGTCGCGGATTTGGGCGCCGGGGTGGCCCTTGGCAAGGTCGGCCGCATGGGCCGCGATCTTGTACGTGATGACACCCGTCTTGACATCGTCTTTGTTCGGCAGGCCGAGGTGTTCCTTGGGCGTGACGTAGCACAGCATGGCGGTGCCGTACCAGCCGATCATCGCCGCGCCGATGCCGGAGGTGATGTGGTCATAGCCCGGCGCGATGTCGGTGGTCAGCGGCCCAAGCGTGTAGAACGGCGCTTCGTAGCACTTGTCCAGCTGCAATTCCATGTTTTCCTTGATCATGTGCATCGGCACGTGACCGGGGCCTTCGATCATGACTTGCACGTCGTGCTTCCATGCGATCTGGGTCAGCTCACCCAGCGTTTTTAACTCGCTGAACTGCGCTTCGTCATTGGCGTCGAAGATCGAACCCGGACGCAGACCATCGCCCAGACTGAAGCTGACGTCATAGGCCTTCATGATCTCGCAGATGTCTTCGAAATGGGTGTACAGGAATGACTCCTGGTTATGTGCCATGCACCACTTGGCCATGATCGAGCCGCCGCGCGAAACGATGCCGGTCATGCGCTTGGCACACATCGGCACATAGGCCAGCAACACACCGGCGTGGATGGTGAAGTAATCGACACCCTGCTCGGCCTGCTCGATCAGCGTGTCACGGTAGATTTCCCAGGTCAGATCCTCGGCGCGGCCATTCACTTTCTCCAGCGCCTGATAGATCGGCACGGTGCCGATCGGCACTGGCGAGTTGCGGATGATCCATTCACGTGTTTCGTGGATATTCTTGCCGGTGGACAGGTCCATCACGTTGTCGGCACCCCAGCGGATCGCCCACGTCAGCTTGTCGACTTCCTCGCAGATGCTGGAGGTGGTGGCCGAGTTGCCGATGTTGGCGTTGATCTTCACCAGGAAATTGCGGCCGATGATCATCGGCTCGATTTCCGGATGGTTGATGTTGACCGGGATGATGGCGCGGCCACGGGCAATTTCCGCTCGCACGAACTCGGGGGTGATCTCGGCGGGAATGCTGGCGCCGAACGACTGTCCGGGATGTTGGCGGGCCATCAAATCAGCCAGTTTATTTCCCGACTGACCGGACGCTTTCAATTCCGCGAGATACTCCTTGCGGCGCAAGTTTTCGCGGATCGCGACGTACTCCATCTCCGCCGTGATGATGCCTTGCCTGGCGTAGTGCATCTGCGACACGTTTTTGCCTGGCAATGCGCGACGCGGCTTGCGCGTGAGGTTGAAACGCATTTCGGCCAGCTTCGGGTCATTCATGCGCTCAATGCCGTAAGCCGAACTCGGCCCGGATAACTCCTCGCTGTCGCCACGCTCGATGATCCATGGCGTGCGCGGCGTTTGCAGGCCGGAACTGATGTCGATGCTGGCATGGGGGTCGGTGTACGGCCCGGAGCAGTCATAGACAACAATCGACGGGTTCTTTTCCACGTCGTAGGGGGCGGCGGTATCGGACTGGCTGATTTCGCGCATCGCTACCTGGATATCGGGGCGCGAGCCTTCGACATGGATTTTGCGGGAATTCGGCAGCGGCAGGATGGCGCGTTCAT
>JBKJIS010000274.1:0-2724 GCA_046598305.1 Thiobacillus sp. | reverse complement strand
GTACGGTCCGTGGCAGCCGATCATAGATGCGCAAGCAAAAGGCATATATCCGCCCAAGTGACGCCGTATCGCGCTCGTCAGGCAGGTGTTCCGGGGCCAGCGCAATCGCGTTTCAGGGGGCGCGCACTTCTCCGGCTGGCCCAACCCCGCGTTCGAGCGGACAGGCAAAAGCTGCGCGCTCGCCTGCCGCTCAACACGAATTCGTTGTAAGTTGTAAGTAGTGCTCGCTGGCGCAATTCCGGCGGGCCGCTTGAGCGCATTGCCTCAGTGCGTTCAAGCGGCTCAGACATTCCACGGATAAACGCAGTGACAGACGACAAGCAGCCCGCATCCGCTGACGCTCCGATCGAGCAACAGCTCTTTGCGATCCAGCAGAAGATCCAGCCGCGCGCAGTGCACGGGGTGTTTGCCAACTGGCGGATTGCGTTGGTGTTGCTGACCCAGGGTCTCTATTACGGCCTGCCCTGGCTGCAATGGGATAACCGGCAAGCGGTGTTGTTCGACTTGGCCGCGCGCAAGTTCTACATCTTTGGCCTGGTGTTCTGGCCGCAGGATTTCATTTATCTCGCCGGCCTGCTGATTCTGTCGGCGCTGGCGCTGTTCCTGTTCACGGCGGTGGCCGGACGGCTGTGGTGCGGCTACGCCTGCCCGCAAACCGTGTACACCGAAATCTTCATGTGGGTGGAAGAATGGCTGGAAGGCGACCACCTCGCGCGCAAGAAACTCGACAAGACGCCGTGGAACACCAACAAACTAAAAAAGCGTGGACTGAAACACGCCGTCTGGTTTGCGCTGGCGTTATGGACCGGTTTCACCTTCGTCGGCTATTTCACCCCGATCCAAACCCTGGCTGGTGAAATCATCCATGCCAGCCTCGGCCCGTGGGAAACCTTCTGGATCCTGTTTTACGGTTTTGCCACCTGGGGCAATGCCGGATTCATGCGCGAGCAGGTGTGCAAATACATGTGTCCGTATGCGCGTTTCCAGAGCGTGATGTTCGACTCCGATACGCTGACCGTGACCTACGACAACTCGCGCGGCGAACCGCGTGGTTCACGCAGCAAGAAAACTGATTACGTTGCAGCAGGCCTCGGTACTTGTATTGACTGCAATGTCTGCGTCCAGGTTTGTCCCACCGGCATCGATATCCGCGATGGTCTGCAATACGAATGCATCGGCTGCGCCGCCTGCATCGACGGCTGCGACCAGATCATGGACAAGATGGGCTATCCGCGCGGACTGATTCGCTACACCACCGAGAACGTAGTGAAGGGGCAATACCCCGACAGCAATATCCTGAAGCATGTGCTGCGTCCCCGCACGCTGATTTATACCGTGCTGATAGGCGTCATCGGCGGCGTCTTCATCACCAGTCTGGCCACCCGTGTGCCGTTGCGCGTCGATCTGGTGCGCGACCGGGCGGCGCTATCGAAGGAAACCGACGATGGCATGATCGAAAACGTGTATCGCCTGCAGCTCATCAACAAGGATGACCAGGCGCATCGCTACACCATCCGGGCGCATGGCATTGCGGGGCTGCGGGTGGTGACCCCCGCACGTGAAATCGCCGCCCGGCCGTTGCAGACCATCGATATTCCCGTGAGCCTGATTGCCGATCCGGTCGAGTTGAAACGTCGCTCGACCGAAGTGACGTTCACGATACAAGCCATCGACAATCCTCGCATCAAGGATGACGTCGCCACCAAGTTTTTCAACCGTTAAATTGGATTGGAAATAACGCCATGAATAGGCCCAGCATCCCAAGCAGCAAACCCTGGTATCGCGAACCCTGGCCATGGTTTCTGATCAGCCTGCCCGCCACTGCCGTCATCGCCGGGCTCACCACCGCATGGCTTGCCTTCCAGAGCGCCGACGGCCTGGTGGTCGGCGACTATTACAGGGTCGGGCGCACCATCAACCAGGCGCTGGCGCGCGACGACGCCGCCCGCGCCCTGGCACTCAAGGCCACCCTCAATGCCGGGGATGGCGTGCTTGCGCTGACCTTGTCCGGGCACCTTAAAATATGGCCCGAGAAATTGACCCTGATCCTGGCACATCCCACCCGTCAGGGACAGGATCAGACGCTCGCACTCAGCCATGCCGGCGGCGGGCATTATCGCGCCTCGATGCCCGTCATGGCGGCCGGAAAATGGCGCGCCCAGCTCGCCGATACCGCCTCCACCTGGCGTCTTTCCGGCGTGCTGCACACCCCGTTCAGCCAGCCCATCTCACTGAAGACGGATGCTGAATCCACTACACCACCAAAAGGAGACTGAAATGGACGTCGTACTTGATATGCTATTCACCAGCCCGATTGGCCTGATGAGCCTGTTCACCATCCTGTTCATCATTGGGATCGGCTTTGTCATGTCAGCCTGGGTCAAGCGCAAAATGAACACCCCCGAAGAATAATGACCCCCGCCACGAGGAGCATGCCATGATGAAGCAACTGATTCCCATACTCTGGCCATCCTTCCTGGTTGCAGGGGTGGCCGACATCGTCTTCACCAGCCTGTTCGACCCGTTGGAGATCTTGTATCGCGGCGAACCGTTGATCGAACAACGCATCGCCGCTTACACCATCGGCTTCTTCGTGTTCTGGCTGCTGGGCATCGCCTCCAGTGCTATGACCTGCTATTTCCAGCGCAGCGCGGATGAAATCAATCGCTGCCCGCTGCCCCCGCCCAAGCGGCCGGAAGGCTGCCCCAAACGCGACGAGGGAAG
>JBKJIS010000195.1:0-35695 GCA_046598305.1 Thiobacillus sp. | reverse complement strand
CCGCAACTCCGATTCCGACCAGGATCTCTATCAGGCGGTAGTCGAGAAACTGGACAGGATGCGCACGGAGAACCTTGCCGCAGCCTGACCCAGCTCTGCCCCGCACAACCCACCCTTCCCGGTGGGTTTTTTTACAGTAATAGTTCGCAACGCTTCACTTCTCAACTGCTCTCCCCCAATATCCGGCGCTTCACGGCGAATCAATTCAAGCGATACCGGCATCCTCGAAACACACTTTTCCCGGTATTACGCAATGCGGTTGTGTAATGTCTGGGAACCGTCTGCTATACATAAAAGATGAAAAGATCAGAATAATCCACGTCATCACCAATCGCATCGGAAGCCAGGATAACGCCATGATCCATAACCCCATCGATGTAGCCAGCCGCGTCAGTCCAAACCTGTCGGCACTGCTCAGCAGCCGGGTCAACAATCCGGAGTGTGTGCAACCCGTCACGCTCAGAGCGGTGCGCCGCTTTCTCGCCGATCTGTTGCCCGCAGCCTTCAATGAGGCTGAGAGCCTGCATCATTTCGATGTCAGCGAATCGCTCATCGATGAACTGGATGCCCTCATCGAAGAGTTCGAAGGCACTGCGCTCGCTGTCGATTTTGTCCAGGTGAAGGCCAGCGAAGCACTCACCCGCGCGATCGAGTCGATTCTCAACGACGACAATCGCGAAAATCCCCCTACGCTTGCCACGATCAAGGACGCCCTGCTTGCCGGCCTGGGCGCACGTTTGGTGGGTGACGGCGTTTTGGAGGATGACGAGGACGATACGCTGCTGTCCGAGACGGACGCGCTAATCGAGCATCTTGGCGCCGACACGCTCGCCGAAGAGTTACTGCGCTACGAGTAACAAACCCACTGTTCAAGGAACATCACCATGTTGATAAAGCAGCGTTCGAGGCGTGTTCTGGCGATATTTCTAATAATACTAGGTGGCGTGCTGATGATTCTGGCACCCGAAATATGGGCCGGGCTGGTGGTGCTTGCGCTGGGTGTGATCATCGAGTTGGCTGGTATCACACTGGAACGTAAAGCCTAGCAGCCTGTCGGACTTGGTATTAGCCCCATAGCCTTCTTTGCTATTTTCAAAAATCACAGGGGGAGCCATGTTCCGCAACCGCAACGAAGCTGCCGATATACTGGCCGTAAGTCTGGCCGAATACAAAGGGCAAAACCCACTGATTCTCGCCATTCCGCGCGGCGCCGTTCCCATGGCCAGGCGCATCGCCGATGCCCTGCAGGGCGAGTTGGACGTCGTTCTGGTGCGCAAACTCGGCGCGCCGTTCAATCCGGAGTTTGCCATCGGTTCGATAGACGAAAGCGGCTGGGCGTATATCGCCGACTATGCGGCTTCGGCCGGGGCGACGCCGGAATACATCGAGCAGGAAAAGGCGCGCCAGATGGAAACCCTGCGCAGGCGGCGAGCGCAGTACACGCCGATCCGCCCATCGATCGACCCCGCGGGCCGTATCGTCATCGTGGTGGACGACGGGCTGGCGACCGGCGCCACCATGATTTCCGCGTTGCATGCGCTGCGCGCGCAAAATCCGGCGCGCCTGATCTGCGCGGTGCCGGTGGCGCCGCCGGACACGCTGGAAAAGATTCGCCCCTATGCCGACGAGGTGGTATGCCTGGAAGCGCCGGAAAACTTTCGCGCGGTGGGACAGTTCTATGCCGACTTTCCACAAATTGATGATTCGGAAGTCGAGGCCATTCTCAGAAAAGGCTGAGCCCTAGCCCAAGTGGCGCTTGAACCAATCAGCAGCCTGGCGCGCGACTTCTTGCAACGTGCCGGGCTCCTCGAACAGATGGGTGGCACCGGGGACGATAACCAGCTTCTTTTCGCATCGCAGTTGATCATAGGCCTGCTGGTTGAGGTCGATGACAACGTCGTCCAGCCCGCCGACCAGCAACAGTGTGGGCGCAGTGACGGTTGCCAGCACCTCAGGACTCGCCATATCCGGACGGCCGCCGCGCGACACCACGGCTTTGGCCTCATCGCCGAGAATCGCGGCGGCCTCGAGCGCGGCGGCCGCGCCAGTACTGGCGCCAAAAAAACCAAGGGATATCTTGATCAACTCGGGCTGGGACACCACCCAACGGGCTGCATCCATCAGGCGTTGCGTCAATAATGCAATGTCGAAGCGGCGAGTGGTGTCGCGGTCTTCCTCCGGCGTCAGCAAATCCATCAACAGCGTGCCGACGCCCGCCTGCCGCAGTACCCCGGCCACGCTGTTGTTGCGCGGCGAGTGGCGCGACGAACCGCTACCATGGGCGAACAACACCAACCCAAGCGCACCCTCTGGAATTTCCAGCATGCCTTCAATGGTGGCAGCGCCGGCGGGTATATGGATCAGCCTGGAGGCAGTCATGGTCGATGCTCCCGATGCATCGCAATCGGGATGCGGCGGTTGCCGAAGGGATGGCTGAATGCGCCAAACTTCCCTGCGATGGCCGTTCCGCAATGCGGACATTGGCCATCCACCGTCAGGCTGTAATGGTCGATGCGATACCAGTCGCGAACGATCAGCTTCTCATGACAGCTCGGGCAGAAGGTCGTGCCGCCCGTGGTGTCGTGCACATTGCCGGTGTAAACATAATGCAGGCCGGCTTTCAGCGCGATGTCGCGTGCGCGCGTCAGCGTAGCGGCCGACGTCGGCGGCACGTCCTGCATCTTCCAGTCAGGATGAAACGCGGAGAAATGCAGCGGCACGTCGGGACCGAGCTCGCGCATGATCCACTGGCTCATCGCCTCGATTTCGGCGTCGGAATCATTTTTTCCGGGGATCAGCAACGTGGTGATCTCGAACCAGACATGGGTTTCACGCTTCAGATAAATCAGCGTGTCGAGCACCGGTTGCAAATGTGCGCCGGTCAGCTTGACGTAGAAGTCATCGGTAAACGCTTTCAGGTCGACATTGGCCGCGTCCATCTTGGCGTAGAACGCACGGCGTGGCGCATCGTGAATATAGCCAGCGGTAACCGCCACCGTCTTGATGCCACGCACACGGCAGGCATCGGCCACGTCCATCGCGTATTCGGCGAAAATCACCGGATCGTTGTAGGTAAAGGCCACGCTCTTGCAGCCGCTCTGTTCGGCCGCGGCGGCGATTTCATCCGGCGCCGCCTGGTCCATCAAGGTATCGGTTTCGCGCGATTTTGAAATATCCCAGTTCTGGCAGAACTTGCAGGCAAGGTTGCAGCCGGCGGTGCCAAAAGAAAACACCGATGAACCCGGATAAAAGTGGTTCAGCGGTTTTTTCTCGATCGGATCAATGCAGAAACCGGACGAGCGGCCGTAGGTGGTGAGCACCATCTTTCCGGCTTCCATCTTGCGTACAAAGCACAGGCCCCGCTGGCCCTCGTGCAGCTTGCAGTCGCGCGGGCACAGGTCGCACTGGATGCGGCCGTCGGGCAGCGCATGCCACCAGCGCGCTGGATAGTGCGATTCAGGAATACTCATGTGCCCCCTCCTTCCATTTGCTGACGGTGTAGCGCGACAGCCTCACCTGCTCTGCCCAGAAATCCACGGGCAGGCCCGCCTTGTGCTTGAGGTGGGCCATAAACTCAGCCGGCTCGGGCAACTGCTCCCACACCTGCGGCAGGAAGGTGCTGCGATAGTGCCCGTACTCGAACACGACGCCATCGATGCCAGGCCGCAGGCTGATCAGGGCATCCGCCTCGTTCACCACGACCAGCTGCTCGCTCGGCGAAAGCAGCGACACCTCGACGCGGGTTTCCTCAAATTCCGCAAGGGTCAGCGGCATGAAACGGGGATCGTGAAAGGCGGCTGCCACCGCGTTTTCCCGCACATCCAGCCCCAGTGGCCGGTGCGCCTCCAGGGTGCCGATGCAACCGCGCAATGTGCCCTTCCGGGTCAGCGTGACAAAACTCGCTCCGGGATCGGCCAGCCAGCTAGCCTGCTTGGTGGATGGCACCGTTTGCCCCAGTTTCGAGGCAATCTCGGAACGCGCCAATTTCAACAGGGTCGTGCCTTTGTCTGCATCCGGTTGGTCCAGGCTGGATTCGGCCTGAAAAGCAAAAGCCGCATACCCTACCACCCGCTCGGGATCGCCGGCGGTTTGGCTGGAGTTGCGCACATCCAGCACAACCGGGTGCAGACCATGCTTGCGCGCAGCCAGTAGCAGACCATTAACCGGCGTGGCGCCGCAGGCCTGTTCGTGGTTGAGGTGCGGATTCAATGTCAAAATAGCCTCGACCGTCCCGCTGTCCACCTGACGGGCCAGCGCATCGGGCAGAAAGTGCGACAGGTCGGAACTGATCACGATCAGCGTTTCATCGCCGCCCCACACTTTTTCCAGCACCTCGGCCACTTCTTCAGCAGTGGCTTCGCCCACCGCCAGCGGCAGCAATTGGAAATCGCCCAGCACCTGTTGCAGAAAAGGCAGTTGCACTTCCAGCGAATGTTCCATCTGGTGCGCTGCGGCGCTTTGGCTCACCTGTGGAAGCGCGGATAAAAGCTGCATGCCCTCGCGATCCAGTGGCACCTCGCCGAGAGGCGTGGCGAATCGTTGCGCTTCAGGCAGCGCCAGCCCCCGCACATAAACACGGTGGGTGGGACCGAGCAGCACCACCCGGCGTATGCGGTCACGCATCCCGGCCAGCTGTGCATACGCGCTGGCGGCGACCGCGCCGGAATAAACATAACCCGCGTGCGGCACAATCAGCGCTTTCGGCGGGGCCGACAACTCGGCCACCGTGGCATTCGCAAGCAGATTCTCAAGTGTGCGCTTGAGAATCTGGGAATCGTCGGGATAGAACAGCCCCGCCACTGCAGCGGGTCGGATGCTGGGCATAAATCTTTCCTCTGGTTTGAGCTTAGTATTTGTGGGGGAAATTGTTGGATTTCAAGTCAGATGCCCGTCCGGCGCATTAACCCGAACGGGTTAATCCAGCCAACAAATACCCGACACCCAAAAAAACTCGCCATAATCGCCATAACGTTGCGATAAAACGACCAAGATCGTTATCAATTTTGCGAAGAGGGGAACATGGTTACATTCAGAGACGACGATGACGGCACCTTGTTAAAGGCGATCCTTCAGGAGTCAGCCGTCGAAGTATTGGTTTTTGACGCAAAAACACTGCAAATCCTCCAGGCCAACCCGTCTGCAGCAACTAATCTGCAATACCCGCTCAAGACGCTTAAAAAGATGACCCCTCTGGATTGTCTGGCCCCGGAAGATGGCCGGCCATTCAGTACGTTGCTTGCTTTGCTTGGAAATGGCAAAAAACGGCGCACCGCACTCAATGCGCATTGTTGTCGCCGAGATGGCAGCCGCTATCCGGTTGAGGCCCGATTGTATTATTCGGTCGATCATGAAAAGCCTGTATTTATCTACATCGCCAATGATGTCAGCCAGCGTGAAGCCACCCAACAGGCGCTCGCACACACAGAATCGGACTTGCTTGCCATTGTGGCGAATATTCCGGGCATGGCGTATCAAGTACTCCGCGACAAGGACGGTGTAACCAGCCTTCGCTTTGTCAGCGAGCAATCGGCCCAACTGCTTGGAATCAAGGCACCCATCCTGCGCGCCCATCCGGATCGCTTCGTCAAACTGATCCTCAAGGAAGACAAGCCTGACTATCTGGCCCAGCTGGAAGCGACAGGTGGCGTACCCATGAGTTTCAACTGGGAAGGCCGCATCTGGATGGCGGCCTGGAAGGACGTCAAATGGATCAATATCCGCGTCACCCAGCGTGAAACACCGGATGGCCAGACTTGGGATGGAATCATGCTGAACGTCACCCACAGCAAACTGGCCGAAGCGGAAATCCGGCGTTCCCGGTTCCAGCTCAGTGCGCTGACAGCACACGTTGAAACCATCAAGGAGCGTGAGCGCCTGCATCTTGCCCGCGAGGTACATGATGATCTGGGCGGCAACCTCGCCGCCATCAAAATTGGCTTGTCGTGGATGAAGCAACGTTTGCCTGCTGGTGAAACCGTTCTGGCTCAGCGCGCCGACTATCTCGATAACGTCGTAGACCAAACGATTGAATCCGCACACCGTATCGCGTCCAACTTGCGGCCTGCCATGCTCGAACTGGGCATTGTCTCGGCCATAGACTGGCAACTGCAACGGATGGCCCAGAACTCCGAAATCGCTTATGATTTTAAAGCGCCCAATAAAGATATCCCCCTGACCCCGGATGCCACGATCGCAGTGTTCCGCATCGTGCAGGAAGCCCTCACCAATGTGGCCAAACACGCACGCGCCACGCGCGTCAAAGTAAAGATCATTTTGAGTCAGAACGATCTTTTAGTCAGTGTCGAAGACAATGGTCAGGGTATCGTGCCGCAAGGCAAGAAAAAAACCGGGCTTAGTTTTGGTATGCTTGGCATGACTGAACGCGCTACCACACTAGGGGGTGAACTCAGCGTACGACCTGCCAAGCGTGGGGGCACCGAACTCAATCTTCGCATCCCGCTTCACACTTTGTCGGTAGGCTCTGCAAAGTAATCTCAATCCATTCACCCTGCCTAAATATTACACCGTGGCTGCTGCTAAACCGTATCGCATACTCATCGTCGACGACCACGCCATTGTTCGCGAAGGTCTCAAACAAATTCTGGCCGAAGTGAGCGACATCGTCGTCGGCGGCGAAGCTGACTGCTCCAGTCGCGCTATGCACATGGCACGCCTGGAACCTTGGGATTTAGTATTGATGGACATTTCCATGCCCGACCGCAGCGGTCTTGAAACGCTGGAATTGTTGAGAAAAGAGCATCCCGGAATCAAAGTACTCATGCTGTCCATGCACCGCGAAACCCAATATGCAGTACGCGCTTTGAAATCCGGCGCAGCGGGCTATCTCAACAAACAAAGCGCGCCGGATCAATTGGTCGATGCGATCCGCCTGGTTGCTTCGGGTAAAAAATACATTAGTGCAGAAGTCGCCCAAGAGCTTGCCAACGAAATCAGTGGCGAGCGCACAGGCTTGCCGCATGAAAGCCTTTCCAACCGCGAGTACCAGACCCTGTGCATGATTGCTTCTGGCCTGCCCGTATCGGCCATTGCTGACAAACTGTCCTTGTCCGTCAAGACCATCAGCATGTACCGCGCCCGTATGCTGAAAAAAATGTTGCTTAAAAACAATTCCGAATTGACCCACTACGCCATCAAGCACGGCCTGCTTGATTAGTAGGAGCACCCGCAAGCACCCTGAAGGGCATAAAGGGGAGGCCGTGGTTGTAAAGCCGACAAATCGGCAAGGGTTTACCCCTGGACTCGCCTGAGTCGCGCATTTGGAAACGAATTTTGCAGGGCCGACTACTTAGGCATTGCCTTAATGACATACTGCAATGGCAATGAGTCCTCTATTGCCATTGCAGGATTGAATCCGGCAAGTTTCGCTAAATTTCCGATTACCGGAAGAAACTTCTCTCTGTTTGGTTCATTAAATATTCTTGGGCTGCACTCGATGACATCGAAGCCGGTGTCTTTAAATAATTCCATTATGGTTTGTCTGGTAAACCATCGCAGGTGAGTTCTATCCAGCAAACCACTGTCCTGATATCGAAAATCGCCGATGCTGAGCTTGACCTGCATCGACCAATGTTGTGCATTCGGTATGCAGGCAACGATACTGCCTTGAGTTGGAATAACACTTCTAATTTTCCTCAGGATTTTCCATGGGTCCTGAAAATGCTCCAGTGTGTCACCGAATATCCAGCAATCCCGATTTTTATGCTCAATGAAAAACTCATCGCCGGCATCTTCAATATTAATTGCTGTAGTGCGATCGCAATATCTGTCCGCCAATATCGTATATTCGGAATCTATGTCGACTCCAAAATAATTGCAATCCGGGTTGATTTTTTTAAACTCTCTGGCCAAAGCGCCAGAACTGCAACCAATTTCAATAAGTGTTTCAGATTGTTTTGGAATTATTCGCAAAAGATCCTCATTATGGTGTTCATGAACAGGTGTTTGATTTGTTTTTTTATTATTTTCACTTGCTAATATATTTTTTAACGCTGGGGATTCCTGCCCTCTCGCAAAATCTGCCTTCAATATTTCTGCAGTGTCGGCACCCCCGGGCGCCAAGGCATCAGCCACGATATCGCCCTCTGAAGAAGTCGTTTCCCATTTATTCAGGTAGCACTGATACTTCTCTCTCCAGTGCGGGCTACCGAAAGCACCGCCACTCTGGTGCGTCAAATTGATCAGCCAAGTGCCCAGTCTTAATCCTGCTTTTCTTGCACTGCGACAGAAATCCATATCATAAAAATGGAAATCAAATTGGGTATCAAAGCGAACGTTGTGTTCTTTCAAGCTGGATTTCTTGGTGGCAAGAAAAACACCATCCAGCAGCTCGCATTCAGCTGGAACAGCACCAAAATTTGATATTTGGCCAAAGGCGTCTTTGCCGTGCGCCACACGTCCGCTTAAATTGGATTTGTCATCCCAAGTGAATTGAGCATCGATAAATGCCCAAGCAGGTTGATTGGCAACACGGCGGCGATTGCCTGCAACCCCAATCACATCAAAATGTTCAAGCCCGGCAATGACTGTATCTGCAAAATTAACCTCATCCAGCCAAACATCATCGTGAACGAAGACGAGAATCGTCTCATCGTCTGCTTGATCAATATGACTGTTGAAAATCTCCGATAAACCACGGGCGTTATTAAATGCGACATGGACGGACAACCTCGCATCATCTTTGAGATGCCGCACCAGTGAGCGCCCCAATGCGGAGGTGCGCCAGAAATCATCTTCTGAAAGTTTGGTCGCACTGATGATTTCAACGACAGGTTTAGTTGGCTGGGTAGCCATCAGCGCTGCCAGTTGCTGTTCTGAGGGCGCGTGGGGGGCTGCAGGTGCAGGCATCGCGTTAATTGTCAGGTTTTGTGTTGGCGAACTGGCTTCGATGGGTGCCGCGGGTAAGTCACTGCACCAGCGCTGCCACATGGTACGCAGTAGCGCGGCGAAATTTTCAGCAAAAAGTGCGGGTTGGCCCAAGGCGGAGCTGTTGTAACGTTCACGCATTCCAAGCCGAATGGCCGCTAGCTCATCTACATGCTCGGCCCAGTATCGGCCCTTCGCCAGGTAGTCGTCTACGCTGGAGGCAATAAAACCGTCCAGACCCAGAATGTTCATCTCGGTGGAGCCAAAGCGGCTGGCCGGCGTGTCGCCCGCCAGGCACAGTGTGGGCACACCCATCCAAGCTGCGTGTGCGTTGGTAGCACCGCCGCCGAACGGGAATGCATCCAGGCAAAAATCAACCTCGTGGTGCAGTGCCAGATAACTGAGCATGTTGCAACGCGCATAGAAGGTCAGGCGGCTGCGCTCAATGCCCTCACGCGCAAAGCTTTGAAGCAACTCGGCCAGGCTTTCCGGGGGTATGCCTACTAACACCATGCGGGCACTGGGGACGTCACGCAGCAGCATCACCCACAAGACAATCACCGACGCATTGAGCTTGTTGGCGCGGTTAAAGCTGCCAAAGGTAATGTGGCCGCTCCCAAGCGCCGGTAATAGGTTGACCGGTGGCGCAAGCTCACTGGGCTGAAAAACCACTGCCGCGGGTAAGTAAGCGGGTTTTTCGGTAAATTGCCAATCCAGCTTGCCCGGCGGCACCCAGAACTTGTCGCACAGGTAGTAGTCCATTGCCTGCAAACCGGTGGTGCCCAGATAACCAAGCCAGCTGGCCTGGATCGGCGCTGGTTTGTGGGCAAAAGTCAGCATACGGTTGCCTAATGTGTGGCCAGATAGGTCAAGCAGGATGTCGATTCCATCGCCCCGAATCGCATCTGCCAGATCGGCTTGACTCAATGGGGCTACGTCATGCCATTGCGTCAAGCGCACCCGCAGACTTTGGGTTACATGATCCTCCACCGTATCCGTGTAGTAGATGTGAAGCGACAATCTGCTATTTTGAGCAAGTTGTTCTAGCACGGGGGTCAGAAAGCCCGCCATTGCATGGTTGTGTAAGTCCCCCGACACAACGCCAACCCGCAAGCAACGATCAGGGTCTTTCACGTTTGTATGCTTGGGCCAACTCGCACGCAATGGTGCCTCAAACCGCTCACCATATTCAAGATGCTCGGTAAAAAGCTGCTGCGGGTCTGTCCAAAGGTCGTGTCCCATGCAAAAAAGCAGATTGCTGTACGCCATTGGATGTTCTGGGTTAATTTTGATGGCGTTGCGAAATGCGTCAATGGCATCAGTGACACGACCCATACTTAGAAGGGTTACTCCCAGATTGACATACGCTTCAGCGTAATTGGGTTTCAGTGCGGTGGCTTGTTGTAGACTGACTTGCGCTTGAGCCAAATCACCCAATTTGAGAGAAATACTGCCAAGATTGAAGCATGCCTCCGCATAATTGGGGCGTAGAGTGAGTGCCTGGTGCAGTGCGGAGACTGCTTCCTTGAGTCTTCCCAGCTCCTTCAGGCAAAGTGCTAGATTATTTTGAGCCACAGCATCTTGTGGCACCAATTTGGCTGACTCCATCAGTGCCGGATAAGCTTCATCAGGGTGCCCTTGCATCAGAAGCGCTACCCCAAGCACCTTCCAGCCAACACCGTTCCGCGGATAGCGTAGGGTAAAAGGTCGGGCCAGAGCCTCGGCTTCTGCTGGCCGCCCTTGCCCGCAAAGTGCGGCCAGATATTCGATCTCCGCTTTGCTCGCTGCCTTGCCGGCGGCTTGCTGCCATGTGTTCTTTCGCACCTTTTTTTTCAAGTGGGCACCTTGGCTTCCTCAATGTGAATGTTCAAGGAACTGCCTGCGGGCTACCCGCAGCACTGCTCTCATTATAATTGTGCCAGAGAATGAGATGAGCGGCCCTCCAACGTGAATTTTCTACTGCCGTAGAGCCGGTTCCTCAATAACACGAACATTTTACTCGCCGGGCTTGAGCGCGCTGCGTCGTTGCGAATCGCTCGTGTGGTTCGCCAAACGGCGCACTCCGCGCCTAGCAGTCTGTCGGACTTAAAGGGAATCGGCTGTAACTCCGCCTGAGTGCTTCATATTTCGCCGTTTTTTTGATCAGCAGAACGACTATTGACCGGCAAAACCGGCAAAATCATGTCCCGTCGGGACGGTATCCCTTGGGGCTATCCTCACAGGCTATAAGCCATTTCGGGCGATTCCCCGACTAGACCCGGAATTAAAGGGCTTTTTCAGCCTTAATCCGCTCTTTACCCGCGCCCTCCCGCCCTACAATGCAAAGCAGAACGTGATTGTGGCTGGTTTACCGGCTGGAATGCGCAGTTGTAGTCAGCATTAAAACTGCGGTCTACCCCTTGCGGGACTGATCACGGCCTGCCCCTTGCGGGCATAGTAAAGCCCTATCCGGGCCGGGGTAGCAACGTGGCAGAACCAAGCGTCAAGATCAATGTAGACAATCCGACCGAAGTCGCGCGCGAAACCCTGCGCCGCCTGGCCATGCGACGGATTGCCCCTACCCCGGAAAACTATCAGACCCTGTTTGACGAAATTGTGGGTGGGCCCAGCCCAGCCAACACCAACACGCCCACCGCAGCCACCGCACTGGCTGGACTGGTGATGGACCTCAATCTGCACCACCCCGAACTGGGGGATACCGTAGAAGCCCTGGATCAGGCAGTGCGCAAGGGTGACTGGGGCCAAAGCCGCAAGCAGCTTGGACAAATCAGCCGAAAACTCAAACAACAGGCCGAGGCTAATAGCGGCGACACACGACCGCAGTCAGAAGATCTAGTCCTATTGCGCGATTTGCTCGCCAAAACCCTGGAGTTTGGCGTGGTCACCCAGCTGTCACACAACCCGAAACTGGCTCAGAAAGCCCGGCAACTCGCGATCTCCGTGCATGAGGCCCATAGCGCCGCCACATTGAGCAAGGCCGCTGCGTCGCTGAAATCCCTTTGGCTCAGTATCGAAATTCAATCCTCCGACACCCACGACCAGCAGGAAACGCTGAAGCGCATTTTGCTGCTGCTGGTGGAAAACATCGGCGAACTGCTGGACGACGATACCTGGCTGCGCGGCCAGCTCGACATGGTGCAGGACGTTATCGCCGGCCCACTCGAGATTCGTTCACTGCAGGAGGCGGAACAACGGCTCAAGGAAGTGATCTACAAGCAAGGGCTGGTCAAGCACGGCCTGCGTGAAGCGACCGCCACCCTTAAAGCCACCATGACCCATTTCGTCAGCCGCATGAGTGATGTGGTCACGGCAAACGACGAATACCAGGGCAAGATCGCCACCCACATCGAGCGCATCAGCAATACCGAAGACGTGCTGGAGCTGAACCGCATCCTTGAAAGCCTGATGGAAGAAACGCGTGAAGCGCAGACAAATTCCCGTCGCGCCCACGATCAGCTGCTCCATGAACGCGACATCGCACAACAAGCCGAAGGCCGCATCAAACAGCTGGAAACCCAGCTCGCAGAGATGAGCACCCTGATCCGCGAAGATCCCCTCACCCACAGCCTCAACCGGCGCGGACTGGATGATGAATTCGCCCGCGAAGCCTCACGGGCCGATCGCCATAAAGACCAGCTCTGCATTGCTGTGCTGGACATCGACAACTTCAAGGCACTGAATGACAAACGCGGCCACCAAACCGGCGATGAAGCGCTGATCCACCTGGTCAATGTGGCCAAGGAAGAATTGCGCCTCACCGACCAGATTGCGCGTCTGGGGGGCGAAGAATTCCTGATCATGATGCCGAGCACATCGCTCGACGCTGCGGCAATCATCATCACCCGCCTGCAGCGCAACCTCACCAAAAAATACTTTCTCGACAACAATGAAAAAGTATTGATCACCTTCAGCGCCGGCGTTGCCGAGCGCGCATTGGGCGAATCGCAGGAGTCGTTGATCGGGCGCGCAGACAGCGCCATGTATGAAGCCAAGCAAACCGGCAAGAACCGGGTTTGCCTGGCGCCCGACGCGCCGCAGGAGCCCGCCAAATGAAGATGTTGCAGTTTTTTTTGCAACTTTTTTCAAGCTGGCCTTAACTTTCTCCAACACTCGACGATTCATCACACAACGGCGGTTCATGCAGCCCAAACGGGCAAACCAAAGTTGAAGGCACCCCCCCCAATTTTGGGATAAAAGCCGGAACCATCGACCCACTTAAGGAGAACTATCATGGCAGTCATCAACACCAACATCGCCTCGCTCAACGCCCAGCGTAACCTCGGCACTTCGCAGATGGCACTCAACACTTCGATCCAGCGCCTGTCTTCCGGTTTGCGCGTCAACAGCGCCAAGGACGATGCTGCTGGCCTGGCGATTGCAACCCGGATGGACTCCCAGATCCGTGGCTTTAACGTAGCCATCCGCAATGCCAACGATGGCATCTCCTTCGCTCAAACGGCGGAAGGTGCTTTGGGTAAAGTGACCGAGTCACTGCAGCGTATGCGTGAATTGTCAGTGCAATCGGCTAACGGCACCTTGTCTGCCGGCGACCGGACCAACCTGACGGCTGAATATGCGCAGCTGAACCAGGAAATCACCCGTCTCGGTTCCACACAGTTCAACAGTGCGAACGTATTTAGTACTGATGCCACCGTATTCCAAGTCGGTGCTGGTACAGCCACTGCGGATACCATTTCCGTGAGTGGCATTGCCGCTACGACTGCCGTCTCGGTGGCCGACATCAGCAGCGTGTCGAATGCATCTGCAGCGATCACCGCAATTGATACCGCGTTGACCACGGTCAACAACAATCGTGCGACCTTGGGCGCCGTGCAAAACCGCTTTGAATCGGTGGTTGGCAACCTGCGGATTTCTGTGGAAAACCAGTCTGCTGCCAAATCCCGCATCCTGGATGCCGACTTCGCAGCGGAAACAGCCAACCTGACGCGCGGCCAGATCTTGCAGCAGGCCGGTACCGCGATGCTGGCGCAGGCCAACTCGCTGCCGAACAACGTGCTCTCGCTGTTGCGCGGTTAAGCGGGAAAAGGCGCTCCGGCGTCAGGCAATGCGGCGGAGCAAGGGATTTTCCCTCGCTCCGCCTTTGCCGCTTAAATTTAGGAGATGATCATGTCTATTGATAAAGGCGATTCAATTAACCTTGCCGCGATCCGGCAGGCTCCCCCTTCCGCACCCGTTACACCCGCGCAGCGCGCCACCATCGACAACCCCGTTTTCGCGCCTGCGCAACCCGTCACTCAGGCGGCCGTTACTGCCGCTGTGCAGTCGGCCAATGCGTACGTGCAATCCGTTTCTACCAGCAGCCGACCAAGCAGCGTCGAGTTTTCGCTCGACGAGGACAGCGGACGCACCATCGTCAAGATGGTCGACACCGCAAGCAAGGAAGTCCTGCGTCAGTTTCCCAGCGAGGAAATGCTGGCCATATCCAAATCCATAGACCGCATGCAGGGTCTGTTGATCAACCGCGAAGCCTGAGGAGTCGAGCATGTCTTCAGATTCGCTTCCAGCGCTTTCAGCCCCGGGCATCGGATCGGGTCTCGACGTCAACAGCATTGTCCGTCAACTGATGGCGGCCGAGCGACAGCCGCTGAACGCGCTGGCAGTACGCGAGCAAACATTCAACCAGAGGCTATCCGCCTTCGGCCAGATGCGCAGCGCGCTGGCTAGCTTTCAGACTGCCCTGCAAGGCCTCAGTAGCGGTAGCAAGTTTCAGGCGCTCAGCGCCACCTCATCTGATACCAAGGTGCTCAGCGCCACCGCCAGTGGCAAGGCCACTGCCGCCAGCTACCAGATCGAGGTGCAGCAACTGGCGCAGCAGCAAAAGCTGGCGTCTGCCGGCTACGCCACGACCGATGCCGTCATCGGCTCGGGCACGCTAACGATCCAGTTCGGCACTTATGACAGCGTGGCGAACAGCTTTACCGCCAATGCCGGCAAGGCGACGAAAAGCATCGTCATCGACCCGGCCAACAACACGCTGGCCGGGATCCGCGATGCGATCAACGCCGCCAATGCCGGGGTGACCGCTACCGTCGTCAACGACGGTAGCGCCGCCGGCAACCGGCTGGTGGTTACCTCGACCGATAGCGGTGCCGCCAACAGCCTGAAAATTGGCGTCACCGACGACGACGGCACCCCGCTCAACGCAAGCGGCCTGTCGGCGCTCGCGTACGACCCCACGGCTGTCGCCGGCAGCGGCAAGAACCTCGGCCAGGTGGCCGCCGCGCGCGACGCCCTACTGAAGATAGACGGCATCGCGGTTGCGCAATCCAGTAACACGCTCAAGAACGCCATCGACGGCGTGACGCTCAATCTCGCCCAGACCAATATTGTCGGCCAAACGCTGACCTTGACTGTCAGCCGTGACACCAAGTCCATCACCGATTCCGTGCAGGCGTTTGTCGATGGCTACAACGGTGCCGCTGGCACCCTCAAAAAACTCACCGCTTTTAATGGGGTGGGCGCACAAAATGGCGTGCTCCAAGGCGATTCCACTGCCCGCGGAATCCAGGTGCAGATGCGCAATCTGCTCGGCACCTCGATCGGCAGCGGCGGCGCGCTCACCACCCTGTCGCAGATTGGTGTTAGTTTCGGTAGCGACGGCACCTTGTCACTCGACAGTGCCAAGCTCAATACCGCCATCGACACGAACTTTGACGGTATCGCTGCGCTGTTTGCCAAAGCGGCTAAAACGACTGACAGCTTGGTCAGCTTCAGCGACAGCAGCAGCAAGACTCAGCCTGGCACGTATGCTGTCAGCGTGTCGCAACTGGCCACACGCGGCGCCACCGTGGGCAGCCAGGCGGCTTCGCTGATCGTGGCTGCGGGCAGCGACCAACTTAATCTCACGGTCGACGGCACGGCCGTCAGCGTCACCCTCGCCGCCGCCACCTACGCCAGCTTCGACGCGCTCATCGCCGAAATCCAGAGCAAGATCAATGGTGCGACCGGCACCTCCGGCAGCGTGCTGGTCAGTCACAACGCTGGGGTGTTGAGCATCACCTCGGCGCGCTTTGGCAGTGCCTCGCAGTCTTCCGTCACGGGCGGCAGCGCCGTGGCCACCCTGCTCGGCGCGCCTAGCACCACGGGTGGCGTCAATGTCGCCGGGACCATCAACGGTGCAACAGCCAGCGGCAACGGACAGATTTTATCCGGCGCGACCGGCAATGCCAGCGAAGGCCTGGCGCTGCGCATCAATAGCGGCGCAACGGGTTCGCGTGGGAACGTCACCTACAGTACGGGTTACGCCTTCCAAGTCAGCCAGTATCTCGACAGTGTGCTGCAAGATTCTGGTAGCCTGAAAACGCGCACTAACGGTATCGACAGCAGTATCAAGAATATTGATAAACAGCAGGAACGGCTGGAAGCGCGTCTGGTACAAATCGAAAGGCGTTTTCGCGCGCAATTCAGTGCGCTCGACTCCATGCTCAGCAGCATGAACGCAACCAGCAATTTTCTGACCCAGCAGCTCGCCAGCCTGCCCGGCAGCAGCCGGAACCGATAACCCAGGAGGACTCCGTGTACACAAATTCTAGAAGCGCAGCCAATGCCTATGCCAACGTCGGCCTGGAAACCGGTGTAGTCGCAGCCAACCCGCACCAGCTCATCATGATGCTGTTTGAAGGTGCTGAACTGTCGATACGAATGGCGATCAAGTACATGAACGATGGTGATTTGAGCAAAAAATCCGCTGCCATTTCCAAGGCCAGCACCATCATTTTAGAGGGATTGCGCGCCTCTTTGGATTCCAAGCAAGGCGGCAATATCGCGCTGCAACTGGATGAGTTGTACGTCTACATGAACAAACGCCTCATGCTTTCCCACATCAACAACCAGACCGCACCGCTTGAAGAAGTGCTCGGTCTGCTGCGCGAATTGCACGACGCCTGGAAGCAAATTGCCCATTCAACTCACCCAGCACCTCAATCTTCCCACTCTTTCGCAGCCTGAATCGGAGACTGTTATGACCAGCAACGAAATTATCACCACGTATGAATCCCTCTCCCAACTCACCGGCACCATGCTGAATGCAGCAAGCCAGGGTGAATGGGATGACCTGGCGGCACTGGAACAACGCTGCAAGGGGTATGTGGGCAGTTTGATGCAGGCCACGCCGGTATCGCTTAACGAAAACGAACAGCGCACCAAGGTTTCAATCATTCGCACTATCCTGCAAAACGACGCCAAAATTCGTGCGTTAACCGAACCGCGTCTGCATGAATTACAGAATCGCATGCACCAGGTACAAACAGGTCAGCGTAGCGTTCAGGCTTACGGATCGCAGCGGCTCTAAGAGCCAAGCCTCACTAAGAGCAGCGCCCCATGTTCCCGGTTCCGTTTCTGCCCCGCATTCTGGATGTCCCGCCCACGCAGGGCGTATCCAGCTTGACGGGGGTCCAGCCTGTGCTGGGTGCGGTCGAACGTGATCAGGCTGCACCACGTGCAGCATTCGATCACCTGAAAATCGGCCAGTCGCTGACGGGGCTGGTTAAAAGCCTCACCAATGGGGTTTCACTGGTCGAAGTCGGCGGGCAAACTGTGGCCATGCGTCTGCCCGATACGGTAGGTGCAGGCGACACCCTGAAATTACGGTTTGCGGGCCACACGCCGCAAGCCGTTTTTATGCTGGAAACACCCGAGGCTGCTGTCACAGACGAACCGAAATTGAGCAATACCGCACGGATGTTGAGCGACATCATGCAGCGCGTGCCAGAGCGTGCTTTGCCTACACTCACGCCGGCCGCTCCATTGCTGGCCCAGGCAACCGCCGTCCCCGCCGAATTGGCGCTGGCGCTGCGCACTTCACTGGTTCGCAGCGGCCTGTTTTACGAATCGCATCTGGCCAACTGGGTCGCCGGTCAGGATAGTCTGGACGGCCTGATGCAGGAGCCGCAAAACCGGCAGGGTGTTGAATCTGCGCGTTCTGCCTTGGCACTTGCCTTGACCGATGCCAGTGGCGCAGCCGATGCCAAGGGCGCAGCCGACCCCAAGTTGGCCAACCCCATGCACACGCTGCTGACACAACAATTGCAGGTTCTGGAGTCGCCCCAATTGGCCTGGCGCGGCGAGTTGTGGCCGGGACACATGCTGGAATGGCAGATCAGACAAGGCGTCGACCCACAAAAAGAAGACCCGAACACAGCGCTTGCACACAAGGAAAAAGACGGCTGGGAATCCCATCTCAAACTGACCTTGCCGCAACTCGGCACCCTGAATGTGTTTATCAAGCTCGACGCGAACCAGGCGTTCAGCATCCGGATGGTGCCGGAGCAAGCCAACACCGCCCCCCTGCTGCAACACAATCAGCCACGACTCATTGAGCAGTTGGCTGCAGCAGGGTGCACCCTTCAAAGCTTCAAGGTGGAGCACGATGTCGGCGCATGACACACAGCGTGCTGCGGCCGCCATCGCCTATCGCGGGGGCGATGCTGCGCCGCGTGTGGTCGCTAAAGGTCGCGGCATTGTGGCCGATACTATTATTGAGAAAGCCCTGGCATCAGGCGTCTACGTGCATGAATCGCGTGAACTGCTGGCGCTGCTGATGCAGATCGATCTCGACAGTCACATCCCGCCGCAACTCTACATCGCTGTGGCCGAACTGCTGGCCTGGCTCTACCACCTGGAAGAAGCCAATAAACCAGTCATGCCGAACCTCAGCGCCTAAAAAATGCCTAACTCATCAATATCTGCCCAAAACAATTCCCTGGATCGCGACGACGTGAAGTCACGTTTTGCGCTGAACTCGAATGCTGAAATTTTGTTTCTGCTGAACGCCATTCAGAAACGCAATCTGTTGGTCAATCTGGATATACCAGGCAGTCGACAAATCGTTGTCACATCGATTATTGCTGTGAACAAGGTAGATAACACGCTTATTCTGGACAGTGCTCGGGGTGATGCACTTAATCGCGAATTGATGTCAGGCAAGGGCGCTGAATTCATTACCCAGCTCGATGGCGTGTCCATCACCTTCTCGACGGGTCCGGTGACCTTGTGCGAATACGAGAAAATGCCGGCACTACGTATTGCCGTGCCAAAATCAATCGTCCGCCTGCAGCGCCGCGAACACTTCAGGGTGCCGCTGCCGATTGCCCGGCCTATCAAATGCATCGTGCCGTCGACATCGACAGACGATCTCGATCCAATAAGCGCTCATATCGTTGATATCGGCTGCGGCGGCATCGCCATTGCTGAATCCGGGGGCCGCCTTGGAACAGAGTCTGGAAAAATCCTGCCGGCTTGCCGCCTGCTGTTGCCCGACACTGATGTGATCATCACGTCGCTTGAAGTTCGCAACTCGGCACAAATTCGTCTGCTCAACGGCGCTTTTCAGACTCGCCTGGGCTGCAAGTTTATTGATTTACCCAACGACATGGCGGCCATGCTGCAACGCTTTGTCATGAATATTGAACGTGTACGACGCGACAGCCTTTAAAGCGCATCGACACTCCACCTAGAAATGCATCACGGAGACACCCACCATGCAAACGATCCAGCAGGACATTGACGAACGTACCAATTTAACCAGTTCCAACAAGCTGGAGTTGTTGCTGTTTCGCCTGGGCCACGATGCGCAACTAGACCGCACCGAGCTGTTCGGCATCAATGTATTCAAGATACGTGAAATTCTCCCCATGCCGGTGATCACCGCGATGGCAGGCGCCCATCCCAACATGATGGGCGTGGTCGATCTGCGCGGCCAGATCTTGCCGGTCATCAATTTGCCGGCTGTTGCCGGATGCACCCCAAAATCCGGTCTGAACATCCTGTTGATCACCGAATTTGCGCGCAGCACCCAGGCCTTTGCCGTTGAGTCGGTGGAAGATATCGTGCGTCTGGACTGGCGGCAGGTGCTGTCGGCCGAAGGCAGCGGAGCCAGCGGCCTGGTCACCAGCATCGCCCGCCTGGATGGCGAAAACAGCGACCGGCTGGCGCAGGTGCTGGATGTGGAAACGATCCTGCGTCGGGTCATGCCGTCGAATGAAGCGGATGTCGACCCCGACACTATCGGCCCCACTGTTGCGCTCAAGCCAGGCACTGTCATCCTGGCAGCAGACGACTCCCTCGTCGCGCGCACCATGATCGAGGAAGGCCTGACCGCCATGGGCCTGCCCTACATTATGTGCAAAACGGGCAAGGAGGCTTGGGATCAATTGCAGGCCATCTCCGACAAGGCGCAAGCCGAAGGCAAGACCGTGCAGGACAAGATCGCCCTGGTGCTGACCGATCTTGAAATGCCCGAAATGGATGGCTTCACCCTGACTCGTAACATCAAACAGGATATACGCTTCAGTGCTATTCCTGTGGTCATCCACTCATCGCTGACCGGCACGGCCAACGAGGCGCATGTCAAGAAGGTGGGGGCAGATGCTTACGTGGCGAAATTTGTGGCAGAAGACTTGGCCAATGCACTACGTAAAGCACTCAAGGTTGAATAAAGCGTCTGTTGCTTGAACAACAATCGGTGCCTGTCATGATCGAACCCTCGTCAGGCATTAGACACCCATGCTCATGATTTCCTGATACGCGGACACCAGCTTGTTCCGTACTTGTACGGTCTGCTGCAGCGCGATACTGGATTTTTGCAATGAAATCATCGCGTCCGAGAGGCTGACGGTGGTGTCGCCCGTTTCAAACCGCTGGGCGGTTAGCTGGGCGGTCTGTTGCATGCTGTTGACTTGGTCGAGCGAGGACTTGAGGGCCGACTGAAAGTCAACCGCGCCCGTAGCTTGCTTGGCTTGTAAGGGATTTTCATTGGCAGGGTTCGCGCGTGCAGCGGCCGCCTTTAGCTGCGCCACCATCGCTTCGATCCTGCCGGTATCGATCGCTCCTATGCTCATCGTGAACTCCTTTGCTTGTCCGGCCACCTAATCAGGCGGTTTTCCACGTGCTCACCTTATCAGCCTCCGTGCCAGCCATAAGGTCAATAAAAGGCGGAAACGGGCTGCTATTCCCCCGATTGAAAACGGGCGCCATGCCGATAATTCGATCTCATAGCGACATTCTCATGGGGGCAATAACGTGAATCCAGCAAATAGGAAGGCAGCCCATGATGCAACAACGATGGGAGCAAAATTATGGCGGTAGCAGGTCAAATGGTCGTTCCAGCCAATGTCATGGTCTTTACCCAGTCGGCAGGCGGACGAAAAATCATGCTGATGCTGGGCGTGGCGGCAATTATCGCCATCATGGGCGCGGTCTGGATGTGGGGACAAAAACCTGAGTATCGAGTCTTGTTCTCGAATTTCAGCGACCGGGACGGCGGTGCCATTGTCGCCGAGCTCGAAAAGATGAACATCCCCTACAAATATGCCGAAGGCGGCGGCGCGGTACTGGTTCCGGCCGACCGGGTTCACGATGCGCGCCTGAAGCTGGCTTCGCAAGGCTTGCCCAAGGGCGGCAATGTTGGATTCGAGCTGATGGAAAACCAGAAACTGGGGTCGTCCCAGTTCGTCGAGCGGATCAACTTCCAGCGCGCCATGGAAGGCGAACTGGCTCGCTCGATTGAATCCGTTTCGTCAGTGCAGGCCGCACGGGTGCATCTGGCCATGCCCAAAGACTCAATCTTCGTGTCCGAGCAGAAGGCACCCACTGCCTCGGTGCTGCTCAACCTGCATCCAGGCCGCGCGCTGGATCCGCAGCAGGTCAGCGCCATCGTGCATCTGGTCGCCAGCAGCGTGCCCGATCTGCCCACCAAAAATGTCACCATCGTCGACCAGAACGGCACCCTGCTGTCCGACTCCGGAAAGCCGGCCAGTCTCAACGGCATGGACCCGAGCCAAATCAAATATGTGCAGGATCTGCAGCAAAACGTCGTCAAGCGCATCGAATCCATCATCACGCCCATTGTCGGCTCCAGCAACGTGCGCGCAGAAGCCACGGCAGACGTCGATTTTTCCCGTAGCGAGCAGGCGGTTGAATCCTACAAGCCGAACCAAACACCCGAAGCCATGGTTATTCGTAGCCAGCAAACCAGTGAATCACTGAATGGTGGCGCCAATGCCGGTGGGGTTCCTGGTGCTCTGTCCAACCAGCCGCCCGTACCCGCGACCGCACCTATCGTTGCACAAGGCAAAGGCACTGCGCCCGCCGCCAATGCAAACGCAAGCACAAACACTCGCAAGGATGCGACGGTTAACTACGAAGTCGACAAAACCATCCAATACGTCCAGCAGGCTGGTGGTGGGCTGAAGCGTCTGTCGGTTGCGGTGGTCCTCAACTTCAAGAAAACAACCGACAAGGCCGGCAAGGTAACGATGAAGCCGTTGAGCGAAGCTGAAATCACCCAGATCACCAATCTGGTTAAAGAAGCCATGGGATATAACCAGGAGCGCGGAGACTCGGTCAAAGTGGTCAACACACCCTTCGCTACCACTGAGCAGGAAGTGATTCCCGAGCTGCCGTTGTGGAAACAGCCCAACACCATCCAGCTGGCTAAAGACATTGGCAAGTATCTATTGATAGCACTGGGTCTGCTCATTCTGTATTTTCGCCTGCTCAAACCCATGGTCAAGAAACTCACAGAGGCGCCTGCGCTGCCAGCCCCTTCTGTAGCATCTCCCATAGGACCGCAGTTCTCTGCCAATGGCGAGTTGATAGCACTACCCAATACCCCGAACACCTACCAGGAAAATCTGGCACGCGCACAAAAAATGGCCAATGAAGATCCACGCGTAGTCGCCAACATTGTGAAGACCTGGGTAAGCAGCAATGAGTGATAACAGCGGCATCGCCAAGGCTGCGATCCTGATGCTCGCGCTGGGCGAGGAAGGCGCATCCGAAGTGATGAAATACCTCGGCCCGCGCGAAGTGCAGAAGCTGGGTGAAGCCATGACCAGCATGAAATCCATTCAGCATGAGGCAGTGGAGAATGTGCTGCATGACTTCAACGAAATTGCTGGCCAAAGCTCGAAACTCGGCCTGGATTCAGACGAATATATCCGCAGCGTGCTCACCAAGGCGCTGGGTGACGACAAGGCTTCTTCCCTGTTGAGCCGGATTCTGGGTGGAGGTGGCGACGCCAGTGGTATCGAAAGCCTGAAATGGATGGATGCCGAATCGGTGGCGGATCTGATCCATAACGAACACCCCCAAACCATCTCCACCATTCTGGTTCACCTTGAACGCGACCAGGCCTGTGAAGTGCTGACCTGCTTTACCGAGCGGCTGCGCAATGACGTCTTGTTACGTATCGCCACGCTAAGTGGGGTGCAACCGACCGCGCTGCGTGAGTTGAACGATGTGCTGACCAAACTATTGTCAGGCAGCGACGTCATGAAGAAACAGCCTATGGGCGGTATCCGTGCAGCGGCCGACATTCTCAACTTCATGAGTGGTGAAAACGAGTCTTCGGCGATGGAACACTTCAAAGGCTATGACCCCGACATGGCTCAAAAAATCATGGACCAGATGTTCGTATTCGACAACATTATGGAAATCGAGGATCGCGGCATCCAGTTGCTGCTGCGCGAAGTGCAATCCGATGCGCTCATCATTGCACTCAAGGGTGCATCGGAAGAGATGCGCGAGAAAATCTTCAAGAACATGTCGCAGCGCGCCGCCGAAATGATGCGTGAGGATCTCGAATCCAAAGGCCCGGTGAAGCTTTCCGAGGTGGAAGCGCAACAGCGCGAAATTCTGACCATCGTCCGTCGCCTGGCAGAAGAAGGTCAAATCTCATTGGGCGCCAAAGGGGAAGAAGCTTATGTCTAGCTGTGTCATCCTCAAGGAAGATCAGTCTGGCTGCCAGCCTTGGGAGTTGACGAACTTCGATACACACTCGAGTTCCGTAACAGACGCAAGTGCAGCCGGGATTACCCTGCCCACCATCGAAAAAATTGTCGCGATCGAAGAGCAAGCGCGGCAGGAAGGGTATAACGCCGGCCATGCGGAAGGCCGTGAGCAAGGCCTGGCCGAAGGCCGCGAAGCAGCTGCTCGCGAAACCGACAGGCTGCGCACTCTTGCTGACACCTTTTCGACCGAGGTCGGAAAAGCAGATGAATCCATCTCTGAGCAAGTCCTGGACTTATCCCTCGACTTTGCCCGTGCACTGCTTAAAACCTCGCTGACGATCAATCCCGAACTTGTCATCCCTATCGTCAGGGAAGCCGTTCGCTATCTGCCAGCACTGCATCAACCCGCCATGCTGTATTTGAACCCCGGCGACATGGTGCTGGTCCAGGACAAAATTGGCGATGAGCTCACCAAAACAGGCTGGCAAATCGCCAGCGATACACAGCTCGAACCCGGAAGCTGCCGGGTGGACACTGCCCACAATCAAATCGATGCATCCCTATCTACCCGCTGGCAGCGCCTGACAACCGCGTTGGGCAAAGACTCTTCCTGGCTCGTGACGTAAATCAGAACTATCTCATTATGAACGCACCAACCCACAGCACACGCTGGAAAGCTTATCTGCAGGACTGCGGCGAATTGTTGGCGATTGCAGAACCGATGCTGGTATCAGGCCGCGTGACCCGCGTGGCTGGATTGGTGATGGAGGCGGTTGGGCTGAAATTGGCGGTAGGCAGCGCATGCACAGTGCCCTTGCCAAACGGATCACAACTGGAAGCCGAGGTGGTGGGATTTTCCGGCGACCGTCTGTTTCTGATGCCGCAAAGCGATGTCGAGGGCATCGTTCCCGGTGCGCGCGTGTTTCCGGTTGAAGTCATCCCCACCCTGCCCGGCCTGGGTCAGGTCAACCACCCCCGTCGCCGGCCAAGTGACCGCAGCCGCCATCTACCGGTCGGCGACGGCCTGCTGGGCCGCGTGCTCGATAGCAGCGGTCGGCCGCTTGATAGCCTCGGCCCGGTGCAATCGAATGCCACGGCACCGCTGAGCACCCGCCCGGCCAATCCGCTGTCCCGTGCGCCGATCATCGACATTCTTGATGTCGGCGTGCGTGCAATCAACAGCATGCTGACGGTGGGCCGCGGCCAACGCATGGGGCTGTTCGCCGGATCCGGCGTCGGCAAGAGCGTATTGCTGGGCATGATGGCGCGCTACACCAGCGCGGATGTCATCGTGGTTGGCCTGATCGGCGAACGCGGCCGTGAGGTGAAGGAATTCATCGAGCAGATTCTCGGTGAAGAAGGACTGGCACGCGCAGTCGTCGTAGCGGCTCCGGCAGACACGCCACCGCTGGTGCGGCTGCAAGGCGCGGCCTATGCCTCCACCATCGCCGAGCACTTTCGCGACCAGGGCAAGCATGTGTTGCTGATCATGGATTCGCTCACCCGCTATGCCATGGCGCAGCGCGAAATTGCACTGGCGATTGGCGAACCACCCGCCACCAAAGGCTATCCCCCTTCGGTATTCGCCAAGTTACCGGCACTGGTGGAGCGGGCCGGAAACGGCAAGCCGGGAGGCGGTTCCATTACTGCTTTCTACACGGTACTCACCGAGGGAGATGACCAGCAGGATCCGATTGCAGACTCTGCCCGCGCCATTCTGGATGGTCACATCGTGCTGGATCGATCGCTGGCCGAAAGCGGTCACTATCCCGCGATCAACATCGAGCAGTCCATCAGTCGCGCCATGCACAGCATCACCACGCCGGAGCAGCAACAACTCGCGCGCCGACTGAAAAAACTGTATTCGCGCTATGAACGCAGCCGCGACCTGATCAACGTGGGCGCCTATGCGGCTGGCACCGACCCGCTGCTGGACGAGGCCATCAAACTGCAGGAAGGCATCGATGCTTTCCTGCAACAAGGCATCAACGAGCGCTCGGGTATCCAGGAAAGCCTGGATGAACTCGCGGCTTTGTTCCATTAAGTCTCACTCACGAGAAAGCACATTGAATGGCATCCCCCTCCGCGCTCCATACCCTGATCGACCTCGCTGGCAAAGCGTCCGACGACGCTGCAAAGCGCCTGGGTTTGACGTTACGACTCAGCGAGGATGCGGAACAAAAGCTGAACCTGTTGCTGCAATATCGTGATGACTATGCGCTGCGCTGCCAATCGAATCTGGCTGCAGGCATCAGCACCACGCATTTCAATAATTTCCAGGAATTCATGCACAAACTTGACCAGGCCATCGTCGGTCAGCAAAAAGTACTCAGTGACGCAATAGACCGCACCCTTCAGGCACGCGCAGCCTGGCTTGTTTGTGAACAAAAAAAGATGTCGTTTGTCACCTTGGCAGCGCGGGCTGATAAGGAAACAGCACGCCTCGAACTGTGGCGTGACCAGAAACAGAATGACGAATATGCCGCTCGGCGCACGCTGAACAAGCCCAACCTCTCCTGACACAGGTGAACTCCATGAACGCGTCTCTCGCAAATATCAATTCGTCCAACCCGGTTCAGACACAGTCTGCGGCAGGGAAACCACAGGAATCCAGCGCGGACAAGCCGTTTAGCCAGGTTTTATCCAGCGAAATCGCTCAGAACCGACGCGTCAGCGATAAGCAGGATGCCAGCGCCCAGGATTCTGCGCCCAAGCCGGATCCCGCAGAAGCCAAAACTACCGAAGCTGCCAAAACTACTGAAACAGTCAAAGCAGAAGCACCCCAGGATGCAGCTGTCGCAGATTCGGCACACAACACAGCCTTACCCGTTTCAGCCGAAACCTTTCTGGCATTGGCACTCAACCTGGGCCTGTCCAAATCGGCGGCAACAGGGGTGGCGGATGCAGAATCCGATCGCCCCATCGCCTGGAAGTTAGACGGTCAGACTGGGCGCGATGCCAAAAAAGACCTGCTCTCCAAAGGCTTTAAAGCTGATCTGCTCGATCCTGAAACAGTCGATCCTGAAACACTCGATACTAAAACAACCGTGACGAACAAGCCTGGCGTCGCGCTGCCCGCAAAGGCAGCTGAAGCGGCCTTTGCCGGGCAACTGTCTGCAGCCCTGCAAGCAGAACCCATGAAGCCAGGCGAGCAAGCTCATGACCTGGTCAATAACACGATCATGCGTGCAACACCGCAGCTGTCTGTTGGTAGCCCCACCGCGGCCAGCGGCGCGTCAGCCAACCATCTTGCTCCGTCGGTAGGCGCCGCAGCCTGGGGGCAGGCACTAGGCGAAAAAATTGTGTGGATGGCAGCGGGTGCGCAGCAAACCGCCACGCTCACCCTCAATCCGCCCAACATGGGTCCAATGCACATTGTGCTGAACATTTCGAACGAGCAAGCCACTGCCAGTTTTTTCTCGGCCCAGCCTGAGGTTCGCCAGGCGCTGGAATCCGCTTTCCCCCGACTAAAAGAAATGATGGGCGAAGCCGGTATTCAGTTGGGACAAGCAACGGTCAGCGCCGACACGCCCCAGCAAAATGCACCCGATCAGCGTTCTCAGCGGACTGCACACCCCGTCCCCGACCAGAATGGGACATCGACGGACGAATTGAACCTGAATCAGTCCCCAGCCCTTCAATCAGGACGTGGCCTGGTCGACACCTTCGCCTGAGCAGTCCCTGTATTTAAGGAATTACGTCTGTTTTCGGCCTCTTTTCGACCTATCGAAGACATGCATTTGTTTCAATAATGACGTTCATCAGAGCACCCAATATTAGCTACAAGGATCAATGCAATGTCTGAACAAGCACCGGCTGCAGATGAAGCGCCACCCAGGAAATCGAAGAAAAAACTGTTCATCATCATTGGCATGGTGGTTCTGCTCGCGGGCGGAGGGGGCGGCGCCTGGTTTATGACCCAAGCCAAAAACGCACCCGGCGTAGCCAAGTCTGAACCCCCTAAACCCCCCGTTTTCATGCCACTCGAGACTTTTACCGTCAATTTGCAAGGCGGCGTGAATTATTTACAGGCAGACATCACGCTTCAGGTGTCCGACCCGGCTCAATTAGAAGAGATCAAGCTGCATATGCCGCGCGTCCGCAGCCGATTACTGGCCCTGCTATCCAGCAAAAATGCCGAGGATCTGGCAACCACCGAAAACAAGAAAATTCTTGCACAGGAAATCATGGCTCAGATAACCCAGCCGTTTTATCCCAAAGGCAAACCGCAAAAAATTGATGATGTGCTGTTCACTACATTTGTGATTCAGTAAAAGTTTATGGCCGACAATTTTCTCTCTCAGGATGAAGTTGATGCGCTGCTTAAAGGCGTCACGGGTGAGGCTGACGATGCGCCTGCCGCGGCAGTCGACCCCTCGGTCGCGAGGTCCTACAACCTGGCCACGCAGGAACGTATCGTGCGCGGCAGGATGCCCACGCTTGAAATCATCAACGAGCGTTTTGCACGGCAGTTGCGGATTGGTCTCTACAACTTTCTGCGGCGTAGCGTGGAGATTTCCGTTGGCCCGATCAGAATCACTAAATACAGCGAATTCATCCGCAACCTGGTTGTCCCTACCAACCTGAATCTGGTGCATTTCAAGCCTTTGCGCGGCACGGCCTTGATGATTTTCAATCCCGACCTGGTGTTTCTCATCGTCGACAACCTGTTCGGGGGTGATGGACGTTTTCACACCCGTGTTGAAGGACGGGATTTCACGCAAACCGAACATCGCATCATCCAGCGGGTACTCAACATTGTGTTCGAGGCGTATTCCAAGTCATGGGAACCCATCTACCCGATTGAATTCGAGTACATCCGCTCCGAAATGAACACCCAGTTCGCCAGTATCGCTACTCCCAACGAGATAGTGGTCGCCATTACTTTTGCGATCGAACTCGGACAGGTGAGTGGCGAAATTCACTTTTGCATACCGTACGCGATGATCGAACCGATCAAGGATATGTTGACCAGCAGTTTGCAATCCGAAAATCTGGCAGTGGACAAACGCTGGACCCGTTTGTTGCGCCAACAAATCCAGATGGCGGAAGTCGAAATCGTCGCCAACCTGGGGACCGCAAATATCAGCTTGCGCGATATCGTCAATATGAAAGTGGGCGATGTCATTCCACTGGAAATTCCCAAAACTGTTGAAGCCCGGGTTGACGGCGTCCCGGTGATGGAATGCGCATACGGAAAATTCAACGGCCAATACACCTTGCGCGTCGAAAAACTATTGTCGAACGCCTCAGTCGATTCGCAAACAGGAGAACACCATGTCTGAAGACGTCACCCAAACCATCGAAGAAGACGACTGGGCTGCTGCCATGGCCGAACAGGCCCAACCTGCAGTGCAAGCGAACCCTGCCCCGGAAATTTTCAAGGAATTATCCGGCACCCCCCCCGGGAGTGGGATGGCTTCAGATATTGATTTCATTCTGGATATCCCGGTGCTACTGACCGTGGAGCTCGGGCGCACCAAGATCGCGATCAAGAACCTGCTTCAACTTGCGCAAGGCTCAGTGGTTGAACTTGATGGCATGGCGGGCGAACCGATGGATGTTCTGGTCAACGGCTGCCTGATCGCACAAGGCGAAGTGGTGGTGGTGAACGACAAGTTTGGTGTGCGCCTGACCGATATCATCACGCCTGCTGAACGCATCAAGAAACTCAACAAATGATTCGTTCATTGATCCTTGCATGCTCAGCGCTATGCATGTCTGGGCTGGCGTACGCGGCCGACACAGCCGAAATGGCGCCCGCCGTTTCCACCGCTGGCAGTCTGCTTCAGGTGTTTATCGGCCTGGTCGCCGTGCTGTTATTAATCGCTGGCGCAGCATGGTTGGCCAAGCGACTGGGTGTCGCCCAGGTTGGCGCGTCCAACTTGCTACGCGTGATCAGCAGCGTCTCGGTCGGCACGCGCGAGCGTGTGGTGGTGGTGGAAGTGGGTGAATCCTGGCTGGTGGTCGGCGTCGCCCCCGGTAGCGTCAACGCATTGATGACACTGCCCAAGGGCGAAATCCCGTCGCATGGCACGCCTGCCTTCGCTGGCAGTTTTGCGACACGGCTGCAGCAACTGGTCGAGAAGCGTCGTGAAAAGTAAGCGGCATCCAATTGCAGGCGTGTTTTTCGTGCTGGCTGCGCTGCTGCTGCCCTCGCTGGCGCTGGCCCAGGGCGCAGGGCTGCCCGCCTTCACCAGCACCCCGTCTGCCGGCGGCGGCCAGACTTATTCCCTGAGCCTGCAAACCCTGCTGCTGCTCACCTCGCTGTCCTTCCTGCCGGCCGCGCTGCTGATGATGACCAGCTTTACCCGCATCATTATTGTGCTGTCGCTGCTGCGGATGGCGCTCGGCACCCAATCGACCCCACCCAACCAGGTGCTGATCGGCCTGGCGCTGTTCCTGACCTTGTTCGTGATGGCCCCCACCTTCGACAAAATCTACGTCGAGGCCTATCAGCCCTTGTCGGAAAACCGCATCCAGATGCAGGAAGCTCTGGACAAGGGGGTTGTTCCGCTGCGTGCGTTCATGATGAAGCAAACCCGTGAAACCGACCTTGCCCTGTTCGTTAAAATGTCAGGGTCGGCCGCGCCAAAAACAGCTGCAGATGTACCGCTGCGCGTGTTGATTCCCGCCTATATCACCAGCGAGTTAAAAACCGCTTTCCAGATTGGGTTTGCCGTCTTTATCCCGTTTCTTATCATCGACATGGTCGTCGCCAGCATCCTGATGGCGATGGGCATGATGATGGTCTCACCCGCCATTGTGTCGCTGCCGTTCAAGATCATCCTGTTCGTACTGGTCGATGGCTGGAATCTGCTGCTGGGCTCGCTGGCGCAGAGTTTTTATTAACCCACCGCTTTTATTAACCGCCCGAGAACCCGTCATGACTCCCGAAAGCGTAATGACCATTGGCCGTACTGCACTGGAAATAACCATTCTGGTTTCGGCCCCTGTTCTGCTCGTTACGCTGGTGATCGGTCTGATGGTCGCCGTGTTTCAGGCTGCCACCCAGATCAACGATCCCAGCCTTTCATTCATCCCCAAGATTCTCGCGGTGCTGGTGACATTTGCGCTTGCCGGGCCATGGATGCTGACGGTGATGACCGATTACATGCGGCGGGTTTTGACCGGTCTGCCAGGCATTATTGGTTAAACCACTCAACATTCCATGATCAGCTTCACCGATGCCCAGCTCAACACCTGGCTGATCAGCTTTATCTGGCCGCTCACCCGCATTCTCGGCGTCATCATGGTGGCACCGGTATTCGGCCACCGTGCCGTACCCAAGCGCGTCAAAATCGGCCTCGGCATTTTTATCGCCCTGATCGTTTCACCCACCCTACCGCCTATGCCCGATGTAGGCCTGGGGTCCTGGCATGGCCTGTTCATCCTGCTCCAGCAACTGCTCATCGGCATTGCGATCGGCTTCATCATGCGCGTCGTTTTCGCTGCGGTCGAAGCCGCGGGCGAAATCGTCGGCCTGCAAATGGGACTGGGATTTGCGTCCTTCTTCGATCCGCAAAGTGCCGGCCAAACACTGGTGCTTGCCCGGTTCTTCAACATGCTGGCGGCGCTGGTGTTCTTGGCAGTCAACGCCCATCTACTGTTAATCGGCATCCTGGTCGAGAGCTTCCAGAGCCTGCCCATCAGCACCCAGCCTCTTTCTGCTGTCGGGTTCTATCATGTGGCTTCCTTTGGCTCCACCATTTTTGCCACGGGCCTGCAGTTGGCACTGCCCATCATTGCCATTCTGCTCATAACCAACCTGGCGCTGGGTATTCTGACCCGCTCCGCGCCCCAGCTCAACATTTTTGCCATTGGTTTTCCCATCACCCTGGGGGTGGGACTGATCGTGCTGAACCTCACCCTTCCCTACTTTGCGCCCCAGTTCGAGCTCATGATTCAAAATGGCCTCAAGGCCAGCGCCATGGTGATCCATTCACTACGCCCTGGAGGGGTGTAAACGCGTTCGAGTCAATTGTTTAGGCACTTGACGATATATCAAAATTGATCTAGCTTGGCGGTATGAACGGCAACGACATCATCAAGCGGCTTAAAGCTGCGGGTTGGCAAGTTAAACGCATTCGCGGCAGCCACCACATGATGGAAAAAGAGGGGCGGGTTATATCCGTTCCCGTCCATGGCACTGCCGATATTGGCAAAGGTTTGTTGGCCAGCATCGAGCGACAAACTGGCGTCAAGTTGAAGAAAGGAAGAAACATGGACATCCATTATCCCGCAATCTTTGAGCCGCAAAAACCCGCCGGATTTTTTGTGCGCTTTATTGACATCCCCGAAGCGGTCACCCAAGGGCAAACCAAGGACGAGTGCGAATTCAATGGTGCCGAAGTGCTTTCCCTGATCTTGGAAGAATACATCGAGTCGGGACGGGAAATACCAACGCCCAAACAACGCGTTAAAGGAGCGCATTACATCGCGCCGGATGCCAAGGTGCAAGCGGCGATACTGATGCGGCTGGCACGCGGCGACCGGTCTCTGGCCGAGCTGGCACGCGCACTGAAAACCTCATGGCCTTCCGCCAAAAGACTGGAAGACCCTCGCCACTACCCCACCCTGAAACAACTGGAAAAAGCTGCTGCCGCGCTGGGCAAGAAGTTGGTGTTGTCGTTTGAGTGAAAAACATTTTGCGCTCTTGGGAGAGTAGCGGCGTGCATCCCGATGAGTTGGTACGTTGTTTCTTTGTTTACTTTATCCGTATCTTCAAAAACAAGCTGAAAATCGGGTTCCCGCCGCCGGTCCTATTCATCTTTCTCGGTTTTGCGGCAAATCAAAACCCCAAACTGTCCAGCAAGTCGTCCACCTGTCCTTGGTCGGACACCACATCATTCTTGCTAGCCGGATTCATCTGCGGGCCATTGAGCAGGCCGCTGCCGGAGTCCCTTTTCATTTCGTGCGGTGCATAGTCGATCAGAATCTGCACCAGCTGCTGCTCCATGCTATGCGCGAGATCGGTCACCTTGCGGATCACCTGGCCGGTGAGGTCCTGAAAGTCCTGCGCCATCATGATCTCGAGGAGTTGTTGCTTGGTTGCGCTGGTGTCATTGCGCATATCGGCCAGGCATTGCATGGTCATCGTCGCCATGTCGCGGTAATTGGCTTCGGAAAAGGGCGCTTTAAAGGCGGCCTGCCAGCCATTCAGGATTTCGTCGGCGCCCGCGTCAATGCGTTCCTGCATCGGAATGGCGGCATCGGTGGCGTTGAGCACGCGCTGTGCGGCTTGCTCGGTCATGCGCGCCACATAATTCAGACGCTCTCTCACATCGGGAATATCCGCAGCTGCTCTTTCCAGCACCTTGTCGAAACCCAGTTCGCGCAGGCTGTCATGCAGGGTGCGGGTAATCTGGCCAACCCGCGCCAGCATTTTCTCCGATGCACACACATCGGGACTCGCGGCATCGTAAGCGGTAGCGGCCACGGCGGAGTTGTCGAGTTGCGAATCCACGTCAGGCCCCTGCTTTTTCAAGTTTTTCGAATATTTTCGCGAGCTTTTCGTCCAGCGTGGCGGCGGTAAAGGGTTTGACTACATAACCGTTCGCGCCGGCCTGCGCCGCAGCAATAATGTTTTCTTTCTTGGCTTCGGCCGTCACCATCAAGACCGGAAGCTTGGACAGCGCCGCATCGGCACGAATATTTTTCAGCATGTCGAGACCATCCATATTGGGCATGTTCCAGTCCGACACGACGAAGTCAAAATTGCCCGCGCGCAGCTTGGCCAGCGCCTCCACGCCGTCTTCGGCCTCCTCGACGTTGGCATAACCCAGCTCCTTGAGCAGATTGCGCACGATGCGGCGCATCGTGGAAAAGTCGTCAACTACCAGAAACTTTGTGTTCGGATCGGCCATACATCACTCCAAAAATACGGTTTGTTTTGTTACGGTAAGAATCGGCAATACAACGCCAAACTTAAGCTAAATGCCGCCAGAAAAGCCAATTCGCATGAAAGTCAAACCCGCATTGCGCGGTTGCCTTGCCTTGCGAAAAATTCCAAAACCCGCCTTGGCAATTCGTGTAGCGGACCGACTTCATGGGTGGCGCCGATGGCGATGGCTTCCTTGGGCATGCCAAACACCACGCACGACGCCTCATCCTGCGCCAGATTGTAGGCACCGGCCTTTTTCATTTCCAGCATCCCCGCGGCTCCGTCACGGCCCATGCCGGTCAGAATGACGCCAACCGCATTTCGGCCGGCATTGACCGCGGCCGAATGGAATAGCACATCGACCGAAGGACGGTGACGGTTAACAGGGGGGGCCTGATCGATCCGGGTCATATAGTTGGCCCCGCTGCGCACCAGCGACAGGTGGGAATGCCCCGGCGCAAGATAGGCATGGCCCGGCAATATCCGCTCACCGCCTTCAGCTTCCTTGACCGAAATCCTGCACAATTTGTCGAGCCGGTTGGCGAACGAACGCGTAAAACCTTCCGGCATGTGCTGGGTCATCAGGATGCCGGGGCAATCCGGCGGCAATTGCACCAGAAAATCCTTGATCGCTTCGGTGCCGCCGGTGGAGGCACCGATGATGATCAGCTTTTCGCTGCTGGTAAACGTATTCCGCACGGCAGCGAGCACAGTGCCTTCGGCGTGCCCCTGCACCTTGACTCGCGGCTTGATGTTGGCCCGCGACGCGATGCGGATTTTATCCGCGATCAGGTCCGTATACTCCAGCATGCCGCTCTGGATCGACATCTTCGGCTTGGTCACGAAATCCACCGCTCCGAGTTCCAGCGCGCGCATGGTGATTTCCGAGCCGCGCTCGGTCAGCGACGACACCATGACCACCGGCATCGGACGCAGCCGCATCAGCTTCTCCAGAAACTCCAGGCCGTCCATTTTCGGCATTTCCACATCCAGCGTCAGGACGTCCGGGTTGGTTTGTTTGATGAGCTCGCGCGCCACGATAGGGTCAGGCGCCGCGCCGACCACTTCCATGTCCGGTTGGCTATTGATGATCTCCTTCATTACGCCACGAATCAGCGCCGAATCATCCACGATTAAAACTTTTATTTTCATGCAATTTACTTTCCGGGCACTGCCCTATCCGGCAATCAGAACAAATCAATGTCGCCAGCCACATCATTGGTTTTGAGCCGGCTCGCGTAGTCTTGCTCACGTCTCACCAACGTGTAGTTATTCAGTTGTTTGAGTTTTTTGACCAAAACTTTTCCGGAAGCGGGAAAATAATAGACCTTGCGTGGATGCACGTCATTCAGGTCCTCTGCCACGGTACGAATTTTCTCAGCGTGCAAAAAGTCACGCACAAACTGGGCATTGCGCTCCCCTACGTTGATGGCGGTAAATCCGCGCAGCACATTGCCGCCACCGAACACTTTAGCTTCCAGATTCTCGCGCCGGGCACCCGCCTTAAGGAGCTGGTTGATAAGCACCTCCATGGCATAGGCGCCATAACGCATCGATGCCGAGGTCGGGTTGCTGGAATCTCCATTTCCATCCGGTAACATGAAATGATTCATGCCGCCGATTCCAGAGATGCGGTCCCGTATACAGGCCGCCACGCAGGAGCCGAGTACCGTGACGATGAGCATCGGCTTCTTGGTGTAGTAATACTCGCCGGGCAGAATCTTGGCCGCCTCGCAATCAAATGACCGGTCGTAATACAGGTTGGTCGCGAGTTGCTCCTCTATGGCGGAATTCATGCGGACTTTCTTGCGCCCCCATGAAGAGGATCCAGTTCGTACACGGTCTTGCCACGCAGCTTGAGGGTGTCGGATGCGTACATGAAGTTTTCGGAATGACCGGCGAAAAGCAGCCCTTCTGGCTTCATCAGCGGCACAAACCGCGCAAGAATTTTGCCTTGAGTGGGTTTGTCGAAATAAATCATCACATTGCGGCAGAAAATCACGTCGAACCCTCCGCTCACCGGCCAACTCGGGGCCAACAGATTAAGCGATTTGAACGTGATCATCTGGCGCAATTCCGGACGCACCCGCACCAGCCCGGAGCGTTCGCCCTTGCCACGCTGAAAGAAGCGCTTGACCCGGTCCTGCTCCATTTTATCGATCCGCTCGACCGGATAAAC
>JBKJIS010000026.1:0-9826 GCA_046598305.1 Thiobacillus sp. | reverse complement strand
AGTTAAGGGGCGCGCTTTAGCGCGTCCCGCTTGAACGCAGGGTTAGGGTCTGTGTTCACGAGAATACCGTTTCTTACATGCAAAATTCAACAGCGCATGGCCTGCACCACTAGGCTGAACCGGTCTAAATTTTTTAGGATCTGTGTCGCTACCACTTATACCTGACACACTTATATTTTCGGATTCTCCACTGGCCATATTTCCAGAAAATATGATGTAAGCAAGTCCGCGTGATTGCTTTTCCTTGCAGTCAAATTCGGTTTGCACTTTAATTGATTTATACGGCTTAAGCTTACCGAAAAATCGTGGCATCTCGTAGTCAGCCAGAGCCCATATTTTTATTTGCTCACCCTCCTCCAAAATAGTGGATGAATCAGCGTAGATATTACCGCCATCATTGACACCAATGACAACCCATTCTGCAACTGCATTACTGCTTACAGCGACCAGAAACAGCATTAATATGATTTTCTGCATGATATCCCTAACGTAATATAGCCGACAAATGTCGGCGTAAATGTCTTACTGGACAAGGCTGATAATCTGGCATCACGTTCTAACCTATTGATTCATATTGTTCAGATTGTCCGGTAACACCGATCATGCCCATGAGCGCCACCCTTCCGATTCTTCTTCCCGCCCCCAAAACTGCTGGAGCAAATTGTGATCGCATCCGCTTGAAGCATGACAGCTTGCGGACCGAGCAGGCGACTACTATGCAGTGGGCGAAACGATACATCATTTTCTACGGGAAACAAAAAACCCGGCGCAAGGCCGGGTTTTTCATTTGATGCAGCCCCGGCGCGAAGCCGGGTTGGGATTTAAGCCGCTGCGCGGCCGGCGCGCTTGCGATCTTGTTCCAGCAGGTGGCGTTTGCGGATGCGGATCGATTTAGGCGTGATCTCGACCAGTTCGTCGTCGTCGATGAACTCGACGGCCGATTCGAGGGTGAGCTTGATTGGCGTGGTCAGGCGCACCGCTTCGTCGGTGCCGGAGGTGCGCACGTTGGTGAGTTGCTTGCCCTTGATCGGGTTGACCACCAGGTCGTTGTCGCGGCTGTGGATGCCGATGATCATGCCTTCATACAGCTTGTCGCCGGGCGAGACGAACATGCGGCCGCGGTCTTCCAGTTTCCACAGCGCGTAGGCGACGGCTTCGCCGTTGTCCTGGCTGACCAGCACGCCGTTGTGGCGGCCGGGCAGGTCGGGTTTTACCGGACCGTAGTCGTCGAACACGTGGCTCATCAGGCCGGTGCCGCGCGTCATGGTCATGAAGTCGGACTGGAAGCCGATCAGGCCGCGCGCGGGAATGTGGTATTCGAGACGGGTGCGGCCTTGGCCGTCGGATTCCATGTTGGTGAGTTCGCCGCGACGGCGGCCGATTTCTTCCATGATCACGCCCTGGGTGTCGTCTTCCAGGTCGATGGTGAGGTTTTCGTACGGCTCGCACTTTTCGCCGTTGATTTCCTTGAACACCACGCGCGGTTTGCCGACGGCCAGCTCGAAGCCTTCGCGGCGCATGTTTTCCAGCAGGATGGTGAGGTGCAGTTCGCCACGGCCGGAGACGCGGAACACGTCGGCGTCGCCGGTCTCGTCGACGCGCAAGGCGACGTTGACCAGCAGTTCTTTTTTCAGGCGGTCACGGATCTGGCGACTGGTGACGAATTTGCCTTCGGTGCCGGCCAGGGGCGATGCATTGACCATGAAATCCATGTTCAGCGTGGGTTCGTCGATCAACAACATGGGCAGGCCGACCGGGTTTTCCCGGTCGCAGATGGTGACGCCGATACCGATCTCGTCCAGGCCTGAAATAATGATGATGTCGCCGGCTTCGGCTTCCTCCACCGGCACGCGGTCCAGGCCCTTGAAGCCCAGCACCTGGTTGATGCGGCCGCTGCCGACCTGGTCATCGTGATTCATCACCACCACCGACATGCCGGGCCTGATGCGGCCATTCAGCACGCGGCCGACACCGAGGCGGCCGGTATAGTTCGAGTAATCCAGCGCGGCGATTTGCAGTTGCAACGGGGCATCGGGCGAGCCGGGCGGGGTGGGCACGTGGGCGAGCACGGTGTCGAATAGCGGGGTCATGTCGGCCGCCGTGCCGCCGTGCGACGGCGCGTCTTTCAGGTTCATGCACGCCCAGCCATTGAGGCCGGAAGCGTAGATGATCGGGAAGTCGAGCTGCTCGTCGGTGGCGCCGAGCTTGTCGAACAGGTCAAAGGTCTGATCGACCACCCAGTCCGGACGGGCGCCGGGGCGGTCCACCTTGTTGATTACGACAATCGGCTTCAAGCCCAGTGCCAGCGCCTTTTTGGTCACAAAACGCGTCTGCGGCATCGGGCCTTCGACCGCGTCGACCAGCAATACTACGCCGTTGACCATGCCGAGTACGCGCTCGACTTCGCCGCCGAAGTCGGCATGGCCGGGGGTGTCGACGATGTTGATGTGGTAGTCGCCGTACATGATGGCGGTGTTCTTCGCCAGAATGGTGATGCCGCGCTCCTTCTCCAGATCGTTGGAGTCCATCACGCGCGCGTCAACCGCCTGGTTGTCGCGGAAGGTGCCGGATTGTTTGAGCAGCTGGTCGACCAGCGTGGTTTTGCCATGGTCGACGTGCGCGATAATGGCGATGTTGCGAAGCTTGCGGGACATGATGGGATGCCGATTGCGGGAAACCCAGCATTATAGCATGGTTGTGTAGCCCTTACTGTGCCAGCGGGTGGGCAGCCAGACGCGCGTCGATGCGGCCGATGATTTTTTGATAGCGGGGGCTGCCAACCGGCCCAAATCGGCGTTCGAATTCGGCCTGGGGCATGAATTCCGGCAAATTACGAAAGTCCGGCAATAAATCCGCATCGCTGCGCGCAGTGGCCAGTTTCTGCTGGAGTCGTACAGCGGATTGTCCGGTAGCCATCTCCCCAAGCTTGACTCCGGCATGATTGGCGGCGAGGTCAGTGAAGCTGAACCCGGAGCCTTTGGTGGCATCTTCTTCTTCCTTGATCAGGCCGATCGCGTTGGCCATCCGGCTGCTGCCGTTGACGGTGAGCGCGGCTGAAATGATGAAATGTTCGGCAAAGTCACGCCGTTCATGCAGCGAAAGCAGTACGCGCGGTGCACGGCGGATTGATTGGCTGTTGCTTTCCAGCAATCGGGTCAGGCTGATGCCAGACTGATAAGCGGCGACAGCAGTGAGCACGGCACGGTTTTCTTCGGCGGCATTTCTGCCGAGCGCATTGGCATGGGCAAACAGCGGCGCAATGACCTGCACCAGTGGAACTGTGCTGCCCGGCGGATAGCGTTTCACCAGCGCCTCAAGTTGCCCGGCATACGCAATCATGCGCGCCTGATCCTCTGGCGCGATTAGCAGCTCGGCGCTTTTGCGTTCGATTCGGGTTAGAAGATCGGGGTGCCAGCGGTAATCCAAGGTGGCCTGGTTTTCTCTAAAATTTACCTTGGAGAAAGCGTCAGCCAAGGCCGCATAGGTTGGATCGCGCCGTAGCCAGGTATGGACCAAGCGCGCTGCCCAGTTAGCGAGGAAGCCTGGCAGGGGCAAGTTGCCGAGTTGCAGGCGCTGAATCCGAATTCCACCGGGCACATCGGCGACTTCGGCGGTGATGTTGAGGTAGCGTCCAAAGGGGTTCGTGGGCATGCTGAGTGTGGCGGTGAGCGTGGCCAAACCGGGCGTCAGTTCAGCAGCAATGCCGCTAACACGGTGTAGTTCGACCGCGTAATTAAGCAATCGATTGAGTTCGGTTTCGTCCAGTCGGATGCTGTACACCACCCCCGGCGTCTGGCTGCGCGGGTCGTGTTTCTGAATCAGTGACTTGATCCATGCGAGGTCAGTGCGATGGAATTCGGCGGGGGGTTCGATCGCCGGTTTGTTTTCCAGCATTAACCAGGGCAGCACGGTAAACGCACCCAGCACAGCAAACAGCACACTCCAGCCTATGAGTCGTTTCATCTTGTTATTGTTGCTGATTGCGCATGAAATCTGCGGTTTTAAAAAAAGCGGCAGTCAGTTCCTGCTGCAGGGTTGCTTCTAATCCGACGTCCTGCATCGCACGCACCATGCAGCCCATCCATTGATCGCGTTCGGATTCGCCGATGGTGAAGGGACTGTGGCGACGACGCAGGAAGGGGTGGCCGAAACGGTCGGTGTATTCAGGTGGACCGCCGGTCCAGCCGCTTAAAAACCAGGCGAGCTTGTTACGCGACTCGGTCAGGTCTTCCGGATGCAGTTTGCGAATGCCGTAGTAGTCAGGGTCTTCGTCCATCAGGCCATAGAAGCGGTCGACTATTTTGCGGAGGGCTTCATCGCCACCCAGGCGTTCGTAATGGGTTTGCATGATTTGTTTGGAATACTCAGGTTTTCACGGGTTTGACGGTTGCGGCTGCGGCTTTGGCGCGCATGCGTGCTTCGGCTATGGTATCAGCGGTGGCAAGTGCCACGCCCATGCGCCGCCGAACAAAAGCTTCCGGCTTGCCGAATAGCCGTAGATCGATACCTGGCATGCGCATCGCTTCATCGACCCCTTCATAAGCAATGCCGGCGGCGTCCATGCCACCGTAAATCACTGCTGATGCGCCGGGCTCGCGCAGCGATACGTCAACCGGCAAGCCGAGAATTGCACGTGCGTGCAGTTCGAATTCGTTTTGCCGCTGCGTCGCCATAGTGACCATGCCGGTGTCATGCGGTCGTGGGCTGACTTCGGAAAACCATACGGTATCGCCCTTGACGAACAATTCCACGCCGAACAGACCGCGTCCGCCGAGGTTGTCGGTGACGGCAGCAGCAATCGCCTGTGCGTGCTTCAGCGCGGTGTCGGACATGGGCTGCGGTTGCCATGACTCGACGTAATCGCCTTTTACCTGAACATGTCCGATGGGCTCGCAAAAATATGTCTCCACCTGGCCCAATGTGCCCAGCGCGCGCACGGTTAGCAGTGTGATTTCGTAATCGAAGTCGATCACGCCTTCGACAATGACGCGCCCTTTGTCTACCCGGCCGCCACTGGCTGCACAGTCCCATGCGGCTGGCAACTGGCTCGCTTCGTCTACTCGTGACTGGCCCTTGCCAGACGACGACATCACCGGTTTGATGATGACCGGAAACCCCAATTGGGTAGCTGCGGCGGTCATTTCGGTCAGGCTGTTTGCAAACACATACGGCGAGGTCGGCAGCCCAAGTGTCTCGGCGGCCAGACGGCGGATACCTTCGCGGTTCATGGTGAGGTGGGCGGCGCGGGCGGTGGGGATGACTTTGCTCAGTCCGGCGGCCTCAATTTCAAGCAGAGTTTCGGTAGCAATGGCCTCGATCTCCGGCACCACCCAATGGGGCTTTTCGGCTTCGATCAGTGCGCGCAAGGCTGCACTGTCGCTCATGTCGATCACATGCGCGCGATGCGCGACCTGATGCCCGGGGGCGTTGGGGTAGCGATCCACTGCGATGACTTCCACGCCCAGTCGCTGCAGCGCAATGATGACTTCTTTGCCAAGTTCACCCGCGCCCAAGAGCATGATGCGGGTGGCGGAAGGAGAGAGTGGGGTACCGAGGCGCATTGAGCAGTCCTGAATCGAAACGCAGATTTTACCGTGGGTTGGATACACGCAGCATTCAGCTTTGGCTTCCCATTCATGCCGCACTCCACCTCATAGTCTTGGCTTGGTTTGTTGGGTATATACTTCGTCTATCACAACACGATTGGGAGCCACCATGCAAACGGCAAAACTATTCCTCAATGGCCGCAGCCAAGCGGTGCGTTTGCCCAAGGCGTTTCGTTTTGAAGGGGTGACCGAAGTGCTGATCGAGCGGGATGGCGACCGGGTCATCCTCAGCCCCGGCAGGCGCCCCTCCGTCGAACGGCTGATTGCCGCGCTCGACGAGTTCGAATCCTTCCCCGAACGGGAGCAACCGGCATCAACGGATTCCCGCGAATCCTGGTAACTCGCCATGCGCTACATGCTCGACACCAATATCTGTATCTATGCCATCAAGAACCGCCCCGCCGAAGTGCTGACTGCACTGCGTTCCCACGAGTCCGCCGGAATCGGCATTTCCAGCATCAGCGTGGCCGAGCTTTACTTCGGCGCCGAGAAAAGCGGTTCGTCCCGCAACCTTCTGGCCCTGCAACATTTTCTGGAGCCGCTTGAAATCGCCGACTTCGACATGGCTGCTGCTCAGGTATACGGAGGTTTGCGTCATCGGCTGGAAAATAACGGAACACCGATCGGTCCGCTGGATACCCAGATCGCTGCGCATGCGCTGGCTTTAGGCGTGGCTCTTGTCACCCACAACACGCGGGAGTTCGCCCGCGTGCCCGGACTGCGGTTGGAGAACTGGGTCGAAACCCCGTAGGGGAACGATTCAGCTTCAAAACGTAAGCAGGAGGCTTCGCAAAACACCCGTTCTGTCGCCGCCACTTTCACCATCGCGGCCGGAAAGCGCCAGCGGCGCGGCTCAGGCCATTTTCTGGTCGATCCGCTGCCAATCGAAGTAGGGGCCGGGATCGGTTTTACGTCCGGCGGCGATGTCACTGTGCCCCACCACGGCCTGAATCGGATAAGCCTGTTTTAATTGACGGACCAAGGGCGTCAGGGTTGCGTACTGGGCATCGGTAAACGGCAGGTCGTCAGTGCCTTCCATCTCGATCCCGATGGAATAATCGTTACATCGCTCACAACCCTGCCAGCTTGAAATGCCTGCGTGCCAGGCGCGCAGGCCACACGGCACGAACTGGATCAGCGTGCCATCACGGCGAATGAAAAAATGCGCCGATACCTTGATGTCACGGATACTTTGATAATACGGGTGCGCATCCCAGTCGAGCTGGTTGGTGAAGAGATCGATCACAGCATTGCCGTCAAACACGCCTGGCGGCAGCGAGATATTGTGAATAACGATGAGTTCGATGACTTTGCCATCAGGTCGCGTGTCGCAATTAGGCGAGGGCAGTTGGCGAGCGGGTGACAGCCAGCCAGCCAAATCGAGTGAGAGTGGAGGGGGGTGTGACATGGCCCAAGCTTACTCGAGCCGGCGCTCGTCTGGAACGCTTCCTTGTCGTTATGCTCAGCTATTTTTGCCCGTGGGGCGCGTGCAGGAAGCGTATGCGGTGTTGCCGCTTTGTCCGAAGGTGTATCCCTTGGGACAGCGGCTTACCGCCACGGCCTGCTCTTTATGCCCTCTGGGTACTTGCGGGTAGAGCGTGTGGTGTTGCCGCTTCAGCGGCTTACAGCCACGGCCTACTCCTTGCGGGTAAAATGCGGGCTTTCCACGATTCACAGGTTGGCCATGACCCTGCTTGAAGCGCAACAACTGCTGGACCACGCCGAGCTCATTGCGTCAGCGGACGAGGTGCAGGCGGTGCTTGATCGTCTTGCAGATGAAATTACACATGTCCTTGCCGAGGCATTTCCGCTAGTGCTCCCAGTCATGGGGGGTGCGGTGGTATTCGCCGGCCAACTGTTGCCGAAGTTACGCTTCCCACTGGAGTTTGATTATTTGCACGTCACCCGTTATCACGGCAATACAACCGGCGCCGAGGTGGAATGGCGCGTGCTGCCTGGGCAAAACGTGGTGGGCCGCACTGTGCTGGTGCTGGACGACATTCTGGACGAGGGGGAAACCCTGGCTGCAATTCGCGACAAACTCCTGAGCATGGGGGCGGCGCGGGTGTGGTCGGCCGTGCTGACCGACAAGGACAATGGACTGAATAAGCCCATCCAGGCTGATTTTGTGGGGCTGGTTGTGCCCAATCGATATGTGTTCGGCTGCGGTATGGACGCCTATGGGCTGTGGCGAAATCTGCCTGCCATTTACGCTTTAAAGGACCAATAACATGTTAGGTATCATCGGCGGCACCGGGCTGACCCAGCTCACCAATCTGGAAATCACCCATCGCAAAGTGGCACGCACTCCTTACGGAGAAGCATCCGGCGCGCTGACCTTTGGTCAAATCTGCGACCAGGAAGTGATTTTTCTGGCACGCCATGGCTACGGCCACACTATTCCGCCGCACGAAGTGAACTATCGTGCCAACCTGTGGGCGCTCAAGGACCATGGCGTCGACCGCGTGGTGTCGGTGGCCACCGTTGGCGGCATCCATCCCGAGCTGATTCCCGGCTCGCTGGTCATCCCCGATCAGATCATTGACTACACCTATGGCCGGGCCACCACGTTCTTTGTCGCAAATGACAAACCTGTGACCCATCTTGATTTCACCTTTCCCTATTGCGATGCCATGCGCGATGCCCTGCTGCAGGCTGCAACCAGTGCAGGCATCAGCTTGCGTAATGGTGGCGTGTATGGCGCGGTGCAGGGGCCGCGACTGGAAACGGCTGCAGAAATCAATCGCATGGAGCGCGATGGCGCAGACATGGTGGGCATGACCGGCATGCCGGAGGCTTATCTGGCCCGTGAGCTCGAGCTTTGCTATGCAACCGTGGGCGCGGTGGTGAACTACGCCGCCGGGCGGGGTTCATCGGCGAACGGCATTCAAATGGAAGAGATCCAGCCCCTGCTGGGCGAAGTGATGTCGCAGGTGCGGCACCTGCTCGAACAGCTGGTGACCAATGATTCAGCCGGACTGTGCACGTTTTAAGCGTATGGTGAAATCTGTTTCCATGAAGCTCAGTCGTATATTGCGGTCGCAAGGATTTGGCTCACGCAAGGTGTGTGAGGTGCGTGTGCTGGCAGGCGAAGTCGAGGTCAACGGTGTGGTGTGTGACGATCCCGAGTTCGAAGTGGATCAGGCTGGGCTCGAACTCACAGTCGATGGTGTTACGTGGGCCTACCGTGAGAAGGCTTATGTGCTGGTGAACAAACCGGTTGGATACGAGTGTTCGCACCATCCCAGCCATCACCGCAGTGTGTTTTCCCTGCTGCCAGCGCCATTATTACAACGGGGGGTGCAATGCATCGGCCGACTCGACCAGGACACCACTGGCTTGTTACTGTTTTCTGATGATGGCCAGTTCATCCATCGCATGATTTCGCCTAAAAAAGGGGTGGCCAAGGTGTACCGTGCCACCTGTGCCGATCCGCTTTCCGATGCCATGCTGGAGGCCTTGCGTAGCGGTGTGTTACTCAACGATGAACCGGCGCCGATTGCTGCGCTGGCATGTGAGGCGATCGATACCCATACGTTGAGACTATCCCTCGCCGAGGGTAAGTATCACCAGGTCAAGCGTATGATTGGGGCCACCGGGAACCGAGTGGTTAATCTGCATCGCGAGGCCATTGGCCACTTTGATTTGCCCGCCAACCTGGCGCCAGGTGAATGGCGCTGGCTGGATGGTGACGACTTAATAAGATTGGAACAGCCATAGCCATCCACGATGTCCTGAAAATGGGTGATCCCCGGTTGCTGGCGCCTGCGCGTCCGGTGGAGGATTTTTCTTCGCCGGAGTTGGCCCAGCTGATTGTCGATATGCACGTCACTATGCGCTCGCTCGATGGCGCGGGCCTGGCAGCACCGCAAATTGGCGTGGGCCTTCAGGTGGTGATCTTCGAAATCAACGTGAATCCACTGTTACCCAACCCGCGTTATCCAAATATTGAAGCCGTACCTTTTACTGTTCTGATCAATCCGCTGCTTACACCTTTGTCCGACGTGATGGAGGATGGCTGGGAGGGATGCCTGTCCGTTCCAGGGTTGCGCGGACTGGTGCCGCGCCACGCTGAGCTGCGCTATCAAGGCTTTGATGCGACAGGCCGGCCGATCGACCGTAGCGTCAGCGGTTTTCATGCGCGCGTGGTACAGCACGAAGTCGATCACTTGAACGGAGTGCTTTATCCCATGCGGATTCGTAACCTGCGTGATTTTGGT
>JBKJIS010000289.1:0-14747 GCA_046598305.1 Thiobacillus sp. | reverse complement strand
ATACCCAGACCCAGCAATGCTGCTGCCAAGACATTTTTGTTTGAATTCATTTGTGTTTTCCTTTGGTTTGAACTGACTAATACAACGCACAATTTTCGTATGCCGGTTATTAAGCAGATTTTGTGCCAGCAGGAGATCTTTTAATAAACATCAATAAATTCAATGTTATTTTCTTTGTTCCTTGAAAATTCGGTGTGAAAAAAATAAAAAATCAGGCGGGAGTGTAAAAAAACCGACACGCTGTCAGTTGCGAGCAGCCGCTGATCCGCTTCCCGCGACCATCCCCGCTCCACTCGCGATAAGCCCCACAAACTGCGGCGGCAAGGTGGCCTCGGGGGCAGTGAATTCCATTGCGATCCACGCCGTCAGACCCGGCACGATCGACAATTCTGCCCCCGAGTAGAGCAATTAGGGTCAGGCCTTTACTTTGCACTGCCGCATCAATCCGGCCAGGCGAGACGCCCGCGCACTTCCCCGCTTCACGCAGACTCAGGTTCTACGCCCGGCGTAGAAGATACACCCAAGCCCGAAACGCCGGCTGATGGCTACGACTCTGCACGGCTTCAGCCTTAACGCCAAATACTTGTGCTACGGCGAGCAACACCGCCTCTGCTCTGGGACTCGCCGGCTGGCGAGGGCTTTTGGGAACACCTTCCTTGTTTTTTTCCGCCGCAAGTTTCTCCATGCGCGCGAGGAATTTTTCTCTGCCCAGGTAAATCTGGCTTCGCAGTTGTGGCCATGGCGAGGAGCCATCCACCCCTGTCAGGACGAAGCGGCGATAGGAAGCTATTGCCAAGGCCAAATAGTGAGGTCACCTGTTGTTACGCCAGCAACATTCAGGCGCGGGTGCGGTTCTCTGCCGCATTAACAAATGCAGGATGAGCTAATGTGCATGCCTTGGAATGAAGAACATCGGAAAGCCGTGTGCGGGAAAATCGCAGGTACGGTGGATGAGGGGGGCAGCCGCAAGGCTGTTCCCTACGCTACCTTTTTTGTGACGACTTTTTTTGTGAGTTCTGACGCAACACAAGCGGGTTGGCCGCTGCAATCGATCGGCCCACCGGCCGGGTCGATTGACTTTATCGGTAGCGCGCACGGGCATGTCAGCAGTCTGACCGCACAACGGCGCAAGCCGTCAAATTTTACCTAGCAGCAGCAGGATGATGAGGATGATGACTATCAACCCCAAGCCGCCACTGGGACCATATCCCCAGCCCTTGCTGTGTGGCCAAGCCGGAATGATACCGATCAGCATCAGGATCAGAACAATTAACAGTATGGTTCCCAAGCCCATAGGGTTCTCCTGGAAAATGTGAGTCGGATTAGCGGGTAGGCTCAGGCGGCACCACGATCACCGTGGTGGAATCACCGGTTGCGCCGGTTTTGCCCTGATTGCCCGTTGCACCCTGTTCGCCGGTGGCGCCCTGGTAGCCGGTAGAACCCTGGCTACCAGTAGAACCCTGACTACCGGTTTCTCCTTGAGGACCTGCGGGGCCGGGTACAGCAACCGGCGTGGACGGCACAGTGACTACAGTGGGCCTGTCACAAGCGGCCAAGCTAAGCGTAGCAAGCATTGCGGAGATCAGTATCGTACGGTTCATGGTCAATCCTTATAAATGAAAAATGTGGGTGCGAAAGGCTTCGAGCAATTCGCAAACAAACCGGCTCGACTTGAAATATCGCACTCGGCAGATCAACAGCATACATGCATAACCTCCGCAGTTGCGTGCGGTGGCGAACATAGGTGTGATCTTTTGCACATGATGACGAGCTACCTGCAGGATGCCATGCGGCCCTGCTATGTTCGGGTCCGCACAGACCCGAGGTGGAAGTGGCCCCATATTAAGGTTCCGGTTTGCCGAACGACAGGATCAAATTGTCCGGTTCGACATGGATTTCACGCTCCATAATTTTAGGGAACAGTCATGAATGTCATATTGAGAATCACATTGGCGGTGGTGGGCGTGGCGCTTGCCACGCAAGCGTCAGCCCAGATTACGTTTTACGAACATCAGGGTTTTGAAGGCCGATCTTTCACCACGGAGAAGCGGGTCGGAAATTTCGCGCGTCATGGCTTCAATGGCCGCGCCTCGTCGGTCGAGGTTCTCGGTGACCGTTGGGAGGTGTGCCAGGATGTCCAGTTCGACGGCCAGTGCGTCATCCTGCGTCCAGGCCGGTATCCATCGCTGGCCGCGATGGGTTTGAACGACCGGGTTTATTCGGCAAGGGCCGTGAGCCGAGACGCACATATTGATGAGCATCACTACGCGCCGGCCCCGGTTGACGCCCAGATTATCTTTTACGAACATGAGGGTTTTCAAGGCCGGTCTTTCGCCACGGAACAACAGATCAACAACTTTTCGCGCCATGGCTACAATGACCGCGCCTCGTCGGTCGAAGTTCTCGGCGACCGCTGGGAGGTGTGCCAGGATGTCCGGTTCGACGGGCGGTGCGTTGTCCTGCGTCCGGGCCGGTACCCATCGTTGGCCGCGATGGGCTTGAACGATCGGGTTTCTTCGGTACGGGCCGTGAGCAGGGACGCACGCATCGATGAACATCGTTACGCGCCGGCCCCGGTTGCTGTCTATGATTACCGTCGCCGCAACAACGAAAGGCTGTACGAGGCGAACGTGACTTCAGTACGCGCCGTGCTGGGCACCCCCGAACAGCGATGCTGGGTCGAAAGCGAGCAAATTATTGAGGAGCGTCGTCGCGTCAATGTCCCCGGGGCGATCGTCGGGGCCGTCATCGGCGGCATTCTCGGCCATCAGGTTGGGGGCGGACGGGGTCAGGATATCGCCACGGCCGGCGGCGCAGTTGCAGGGGCTGCGGTGGGCGCCAACGTGGGCCGCAATAATGGTGGGCAGGAGGTTTACACCCGTGATGTCCAGCGTTGCGAAAGCGTTCCCAGCCAGGCCCGTCCCGACTATTGGGAGGTTTTCTATACCTTCCGCGGCCAGGCACATCGCATGCAGATGAATGCCCCCCCCGGACCCACCGTGACCGTCAACGAGCTGGGTGAGCCCAGGTCGTGATTTCTGGATAAAACGAGTGGCCATGCAATCCATCCGGCTTGCCAACACAGGGTTTTTTTTGCAGCGTATCGCTGTTTCAGGGTCACACGTGCAGGTAGGTAAGAAGAAGGGACCCTGATTGAAAATTGAGTCAGGCACGCACTGGAAAATGGGAGTTAGAGATGGATCGGGCTACCGATAAACGCAACTTGAAGCAGTTAATGGAAGGAGGAAAAGCCTATTGGGGCCGCTCCACCGTCGATCATGAAGTTGCGCGTGCGTTATTTCACATGCGTGAGTCAATGCGACAACATTCCAAAGGGGCGGCTGTACTCATGAATGTATCTTCCACAGCTGTCCATGATCGCAATGCCGAAACCGGCGATACCGCTTCAGCATGCGCATGCCCCCGCTGTAAGGGCTTAGCGTACCGAGTCCCGCGTCGCTTGGTGGGTTGGCTCATGAGCCCGCTTTGTATGGGTCAGCCGCTGCCGTTCGACGGGCTGCGGCAGGGAACGAAACTCTGCGCGTGAGGCGGCGGCCCCTGTTTATTCAGGGGCCGTGGTATGCCGAACGACGATATGGAGAACGCTGTCTGTCAGGTGTGTTGCGCCACCACGCCACCACAGGGTGGAAAGAAGTCGATACGCAATTGGGTCATCCGGAGGTGAGCCTGGCGTACACGCGACGATACGTTTGCGTGCATCAAAGCCCGGCCACCAAACAAGAACCACATAATCATTAGGGGAAATAAATGTCCAGCGTTGGTTATCACGAACCTGTAGAGGAGCTGTCCGCTGAAACGCGCGACATGCATAGAGCGATTGTTTCTTTGATGGAAGAACTGGAAGCCGTGGATTGGTACAACCAACGCGCGGATGCATGCAAAGACGTAGAACTCAAGGCCATCCTTGAGCACAATCGAGATGAGGAAAAAGAGCATGCAGCAATGGTGCTGGAGTGGATTCGGCGCAAGGACCCGCGGTTTTCAAAAGAACTGCATGAATACTTGTTCACCAAAAAACCTATTGCACACAAGCGCGCGGATGCTTAGCTATCCGCTGAATTCAATGACTTTTTCCAGGGTATCCGCTTATCGCCAGGGCTAGGGCGGGACACATTGCACGCGTGCCGTTCGGCACAGTAGTGGAACCTGTCCGGTATGTTATGCGTCACTCTTAGCTTGAAGAAGATCGGTCCAGACAACGTCCGTACTATGTTCGTCACCGCACAGACACTGCCTGTACGTGTGACTAAACTTTCCTTACGGTATCGATACGGACTTGCTCAAGGCACTGAGCCCTGCCGGATCGAACTCAATATACCGGGCAGACCGTGTTGGCTATCGGCTAGAGGTCGGCGTCAAATAGCACGCTTCACTAACTTTTGGAGTATTAACCATGAACCAATTCAGCAAATATTTCTCCGCAGCGCTTCTGGCCGTCACGCTGGTGTCCGTTGTGGGTTGTGCGTCATCAACCAAGCATGCAGGAACCGGCGAATACATCGATGACAGCGTCATCACCACCAAGGTGAAAGCGGCTATTTTCAAAGATCCCAACCTGAAGGTTTCTGAAATCAACGTCGAGACGTTCAAAGGCGTGGTTCAACTGAGCGGCTTCGTACATACCGCTGCTGACATTCCCAGAGCAATTGAAATTACCCGCAGCGTCAAGGGCGTAGTATCCGTCAAGAACGACATACGGCTCAAGTAAACGAAAGCTGACGTGAGCCAGTGCCAGATCTGAATTCTGGCACTGGTCTTGTGCATTCTGGCTTTCACGCTTGATGTGCATAATATGAATTTGATTGAACGGTTATCGAAAGATAATGTGAATTGCCCCGAACCTAAAGTCCGGGTGTGCTGTCCGATAATCGGGCATTTTTAATCATGAACAAAAAGGGAAATATCTATGTACGCTAGAAGCATGTCTGATGATACGGACACAAATGACGTGACGAAAGAGCAGTTGATCCAGGACTTCAAGGTCGTGGTTGCAGATGCGGAAGCGCTGATCAAAGCCACCGCTGGCCAGGGTGGAGAGGCTCTGGCCGCGATGCGCGCCAAGGCCGAAGCGTCACTTGCTACGGCAAAGGAAAAAATGCGTGAAGCCCAGGCAGCGCTGCTGGTCAAGACCCGCGACGCAGCCAAGGCAACGGATGAGTATGTTCATGTGCACCCCTGGCAGGCCGTCGGTGTGGGTACAGCGGTTGGATTTTTGGTTGGCGTGTTGATTGCCCGGCGCTAAACAAAGTGATAGCTGAGGAATCGCAAGCTGCGCCGGAGGGGTTGTTTAAATCCCTGAAGACGTTGTCAGTGAGTCTGGTCAGCATTGTTCATACCCGGCTTGAGCTGTTGTCTACGGACGTGGCTGAAGAGCGGGAGCATCTGACCTCATTCCTGGTGCTGGCGCTGGTTGCGCTGGGGTGTCTCGGTGTGGGCGCCGTATTATTGGCGATGCTGGTTGTGGTCATGTTCTGGGACACGCACCGGCTGCTGGCGCTGTCTGGCATGACCGGACTTTTTCTGATGGCCGGCATTGGCCTGGGGTGGTTTGCCCTGCATCGGGTCAGAACCAAGCCGAGGTTATTTGAAGCGAGCCTGGCTGAACTATCCAAAGACCGGCAGCAACTCCGGTCTGGATTATGAGCCGTAAACTTGCCCGGCTGGCCGAACGTCGCCAGCAACTGGTGGCGCTATCGGCTGCGCAACGAACCACCCTCGCGTACACCCTCGAACCGTGGCGTGCGCGCCTGTCAGTGGTGGACCGTGGGGTGGCTGTGCTTTGTTATGTCCGGCGTCATCCGATTTTAATGGTGGGTGCTTCGCTCCTGTTCGCTGCATTGCGTTCGAGACGCGTCGGCATGCATCCAAGACGTGTCGGCAGATGGCTGCAGCATGGTCTGATAGCGTGGCAGCTTGGGCGCCGATTGCGTAGACTTTGAGCATGACAAGCCGGGACATCAATCTGATAAGATTATATGGTCGTCTTACGGGCGCGAGCGTTTTACGGCGCGAGCCATAGGCGAACCGGAATAATCGAGAACATGCCCTGCCAGAATTTTGATCAATCGCTGCCATCGCGCCCACTTTCTTTCTCCGCCGCGGTAATCAGACGCATGGCGGTAGCTGCCTGCTGCCTGCTAAGCGTGGCTGGATGCGCAAGCATCCCTGATGCCGCGCGAGAACGCGAGATAGACAAACCACGCGTACAGGCCGTGGCATTCGATAGCGCAAGCGGACCTGTTTCCGCAAAAAAAAGCTCTGCCATCATCAGGGAGCTCAAGAGCGCATCCGGCAACATCGACATCCTGCAGAAACACTTGGCCCTGGAGCAGGCGATTAACACCGACAGTCCGCTGGTGCTGGGCAACAAGCTGGTTTTGCTACAAGACGGGCCTTCGACTTATCAAGCCATGTTCGCGGCCATGCGCGCGGCCCGTGACCATATCAACCTGGAAACCTATATCTTCGAAGACGACGAGATTGGTAAACGGTTTGCAGCGCTGTTGCTGGAAAGGCAAGCCGCAGGCGTTCAGGTCAATCTAATCTACGACAGCGTCGGCGGCCTGAATACACCCAAGGCATTTTTCGAGCGCATGAGTGCCGGCGGTATTCAGGTGCTCGAGTTCAATCCGGTCAACCCTTTGGCCAGGAACAAGAAGGGGTGGCTGCTCAACAATCGCGACCACCGCAAGTTGCTGGTGGTCGATGGCCGCATCGCTTTCATCGGTGGCATCAATATCAGTGAATCGTATTCCAGCGGATCCTCTCCCAGGAAGGCGCGAAAGAAGGACGCAACGCCCATTGGGTGGCGGGACACCCACTTGCAGATCGAAGGGCCGGTGGTGGCGGAATTTCAAAAGCTGTTTATCGACACCTGGGTGAAGCAGGAAGGTCAGCCGCTGGCTGAGAAAATCTACTTCCCCAAACTCGACAACCAGGGAGACGCAATCGTGCGTGCCATCGGCAGCGCCTCCGCCGACCCCCACAGCCTGATCTATCTCACGCTGCTATCGGCTATCGACCACGCGGAACAGCGTGTAAACCTCACCAATGCTTACTTTGTTCCCGATCCTCAATTGCTCAAGACTTTGACCGGCGCGGCGCGGCGCGGTGCCGACGTGAGGCTGGTTTTGCCGAGCCACACCGATTCCTGGGCGGTATTCCACGCCGGGCGCTCGCATTATTCAACGCTGTTGCGTGCGGGTGTCAGGATTTATGAGCGGCGCGGCGCGGTGATGCATTCCAAGACAGCCTCGATCGACGGCGTCTGGTCGACAATTGGTTCAACCAATCTGGATTGGCGCAGCTTTTTGCACAATGACGAAATCAATGCAGTCATTCTCGGCCGCGATTTTTCAAGGCAAATGGATACCATGTTCGCCCATGATTTAGCAGAATCTGATGCTATCGATCTTGATAGTTGGGAGCGCAGGTCATGGCTGTTAAGGCTGAAAGAGAGGACGGCGCGACTCGCAGAATACTGGTTGTAGTCTGGTCAGGGTGGAGTGACCTTTGGCAACCCCGAGCGCCCCTCACCCAAAACCTGTCTTTATATGCGTTACCGAACTGATGGGTTAGGATGCCCCATCCAGGCTGTTTAATTGTATGAATTTTTGACTCGGAATGTTCGGAATGTGCTGTCAGGAGGCGGGGGCGATGTTGAAATATTTACCACGGTCTCTGCCACGTTATCTTTACTGGTGACCCGCATTCACTGCACAATTTGTCGACCACGCATCGTAAGGAGAAAACATGAACGCTGTTAAAGGAATTGCATTGGCGCTGATTGTGGCGGGCATACTGGGCCTGGCATACGGCGGGTTCAGCTACACCAAAGAAACACATGAGGCCAAGTTGGGGCCGATCGAGTTTTCGGTTACGGACCGGGAGCGTGTCAATATCCCGGTCTGGGCAGGTGTGGGAGCCATCCTGATTGGTGGTGCGCTATTTGTTTTTGGCGGCAGCAAGCGCTAGCCCCATTTTTGCACCGAGCGTTCCGGCCTTCTTGAGCGGCTGTACCCTATGAATTCACCTTCCCTTCCAGCCCCTTCAGTCGGGAATTCAGCAGCTGAGCCAGCGGTTGAGGCTGTCGCCAGCCCCGCCAGGGTCGAAGCCATTCCGCTTACCGTTCACTCGCCCGAAGCTACACACGGCGTAGCGCTTGCCATTTTGGCGACCGTTGCGTTGATATTCGCACTCGACTGGGCGCAACCGTTTCTGATCACCCTGTTGCTGGGGATCCTCTTTGCGTACACCTTGAACCCACTCGTGGGGTGGCTGGAGCGGATCAGGATACCGCGCGTCGCGGGCACTAGCCTGGTCATGTTGGCCGTAATCAGCGCGCTCGTCTTTGGCACCTATGCGCTGCGGGGGCAGGCTCAAAGAATCATTGCACAATTGCCCGAAGCGGCGAGCAAGATATCCACCGGGCTTGACCAAATGCGCAGCGGTCAGCAGAGCAACATGAAGCATGTTCAGGCTGCCGCGAACACGATTGAACGAGCCGCGAGTAAAGCCGACCTGTCGGCGCCGCCCAAACCGCGTACCACCCATGTCGTAATCGACCAACCTGCGTTCAAGCTGAGTAACGCGCTTATGGTGGGATCCAAAGGGGTCCTCACTATCATCGGCCAAGCGGCCATGGTTTTTTTTCTGGTGTTCTTTTTCCTGCTCGGCGGTGATCTCTTCAAACGCAAGCTGGTACGGCTCGCGGGCCCGACGCTGTCGAGAAAGAAGATCACGGTGCATATCCTGGATGGCATCAATGATTCCATCCAGAAATACATGTTCATGCTGTTACTGACCAACGTGGTGGTGGGGCTGCTTACTTGGGTCGCGCTGCATTGGATGGGTCTGGAAAACGCCGGGGCTTGGGCCGTCGTCGCCGCAACACTGCGTCTCATCCCTTATGCAGGCTCCGCCATTACCGCTGGCATGCTCGGCATGGCCGCTTTCATGCAATTCGACGCACTTTCCATGGGGTTAGTGGCGGCAGGTGCGTCGCTGGCGATTGCGACCCTGGTTGGCACTTTTGTCACCACCTGGATGACCGGTAGATTTGCCCAAATGAATATGGCCGCCGTGTTTGTTTCGCTCCTGTTCTGGACCTGGCTGTGGGGAATTTGGGGCATGTTGCTGGGCATTCCCATCATCGTTATCGTGAAAGTCGTGTCGCAGCACGTGGAGAAGTTGCATCCCGTGGCGGAATTGCTGGGTGAATGATGCGGTCTGTTCGCCTCGTGCAACGGTGAACCCGGGTCAACAAGGGTTTGCCCCTGCCGCCAAGACGTCACCGGCAAAGCGATGCTTTGGTTTGGGAAGAGATCAGCTGCGATATTCCGCGTTGATCTTCACATAGTCGTAAGAAAAATCGCAGGTCCACACCGTGGCAGAGACGGCGCCACGATTAAGCGCCACGCGCACGGTAATGTCAGCGTGCTTCATCACGGCGGCGCCTTGCGCTTCGGTGTAGCTCGTCGCCCGCCCGCCTTTTTCGGCGACCAAAACCTCTCCCAGATACAGCTGCAAGGTGTTCACATCGAGATCCGTGATGCCGGCGTAGCCAATCGCAGCAAGAATGCGCCCGAGGTTGGGGTCACTGGCGAAAAACGCGGTCTTGATCAGCGGGGAACGTGCAATGGCATAGGCAATCTGCTTGCATTCGGCGTGGTCGCGCCCGCCTTCGACCTGCACGGTGATGAACTTGGTTGCGCCCTCTCCGTCGCGCGCCATCGCCTGCGCAAGCTCGATTGAAACAGCGCTGACGGCCGCTTTCAGCGCAGCGTATTCGGCGCTGGATGCATCGCTGATTTTGGCATTACCTGCCTGTCCGGTGGCAATCAGGATGAAGCTGTCGTTGGTGGACGTGTCGCCATCCACGGTGACGCAATTGAACGACACATCGGCGACATCTTTCACCAGTTGCGGCATCAGCGCGGGCGCAATCGCCGCGTCGGTCGCCACATAGCCCAGCATGGTTGCCATGTTGGGGTGGATCATGCCCGACCCTTTGGCGATGCCGGTGACTGTGATGGTTTTTCCGCCCACCAGCGCCTGACGTGAGGTGCCTTTTGCCACGATGTCGGTCGTCATGATGGCGTGTGCTGCTTCCGACCAATGATCAGCGGCCAGATCAGACTGCGCGGCAGGCAATGCGGGCAGAATCTTGTCGATGGGTAATGGCTCGAGAATCACGCCGGTGGAAAACGGCAGCACGTTTTCTGCTGCGCAGCCCATCAATTGCGCCACCGCTTCACAGGTTTGGCGGGCGCGGGTCATGCCCTCTTCACCGGTGCCGGCGTTGGCGTTGCCGGTGTTGATCAGCAGTGCGCGGATGCGCCCTCCGTTCTGATTATTCTGACCCAGATGCTGTTTGCATAGCATGACCGGCGCCGCGCAAAAGCGGTTCTGCGTGAACACGCCAGCGACCTGGCTGCCGGGTGCGAGTTCGATCAGGGTGAGGTCGCGCTTACCGGGTTTTTTGATGCCGGCAGAGGCAATGCCGATTCGGATGCCCGCGACAGGTAACAGGGAAGCGGGGTCAGGGGCGGTGAGGTTGACGGGCATGGCGGCTAGGAAGAACGGAAAACCGTTATTTTAAGCCGGTCAGGCGTTTTGAGGGCACGTCCTGCGGTGTGCGCTTAAACAGAGTGTTCACCTTAGGGCGAAATTCCGGCCGCCATGGCCATACCGGATCGTGTTCAATCGAACGTACCCGAAAAGGGCATAAATACCCGAAAATGGCATAAATACCAGCGCGGCCAATGCGATCAAGCCAAATATGAGAAACAAACATTGCGAGAGGAGTTGGCTCGGTGTGAGCACCGCGAATGGAATGTCCATAAAGCCGGGAACATAAAACAAGCTGGAAAACGCGGAAAAAAGAAGCATTGGGCCGAGGTACATGGAATAACTCCGTTATTCTGAAATTTATCCATTTCACTGGAGCAATCGTTGTTCCAGAGATAAAAATAACTGTTAAAACAGAGGCTTGTATATTCGGCAGAAGGTGGACCAAGGGTCAAGCGTAAACAAATCCGACACGTTATTTTTCTAACGGCAACGCTACGAGTTTGCGCAGTATTTCGTGCGACAGTGTGTAAAACTGCGGCGTAGGACCCAAATCTTCGTAGATCGGGTCGCCATAATCATCTTCGGCGATGATGCGTTTGCCGGGGATGTACGGCATGGCCACTTCGAGTTCGTCGAGTGCCGCACGAACCAAGTCGGCTATCAACTGTGACTCGCTGCGCCCCGGGTACATGACGTGCAGCGCTTCGATGCGGGCGGCATCTCGTAGCGGCAAATGAACCGTATAAGCCCGCACGGACGTGCGCTCATGTCCTTCCTTGCCCCATCGTTGAATCAGTTCGGCGATGCGCATGCGCTTTCCTATGCATTGCGATGCTCTTGTTATAGCAAAGACCGGCACAAGGCAAAGCCGGATTCAGCGATATGCAGAATTCAGCGCAAAGTAAAATTCAACTCAGTCGTTTCCAAACCAGGGTGCGATTGTTGGCTGGCATGGCGATGTCCTGCTGCAGCGACAGCCCTTGTGCGCGTGCCAGCGCATCCACGGCTTCAAAGTCGCGCACGCCTGAGGCCGGGTCGCGCGACTTCAGCCAGATATCGAAACGCGCATTGCTTTCCGAGGTAAACGCGCCGTTGTAGTTAAACGGACCATAAACCACCAGCACGCCGCCCGGTTCCAGCACAGCGCCGACGCCCGAAAAAAACTGTTCAACCGAATCCCGACCCATGATGTGCAGGGTGTTGGCCGAAAACACCGCGTCATAGCGGCCATGGCGCCAGGCTTGCTGGTTCACGTCCAGTTCGATCGGCGGCAGCACATTGGGCAGTGCGGCGTCGTTGAGCCACATCTGGATGCCCGTGTGGTGTGGAAACACATCAGCGGTTTGCCAGCGTAGATGCGGCAGTGCCGCGCCAAAATCAACGGCGTGCTGGCCGGTGCCGCTGCCGATTTCCAGGACCGTGCTGCGGTCGGCAAACGCCTCGTGTAGAACGGCCAGGATCGGGTCGCGGTTTTGTACGCAGGATTCGGAAAATGGTTTGTTGCCCAAGGGGTGACTCCAGTTTTATTGTGTTTGCAGAGGGATGAATCGGCCATCAGCCAGCAGCAATGCGGTGTGTATGGGCTTGCCGGGATACAGCCCGGCAAGCAGGGTTTGGTAGTTCGACAACTGCGGGCGGTGGCGTTCGGTCAGAAGATCGTCCGGCAGGCCCAAGCTGTCATCGCCTGTTTTGTAGTCGATGATCCACACCGCATCGTCAAATTCAACCACGCGGTCGAGCCGTTGCATGCGGCCACCGGCATCCAGCAACGCCAGTTCGTTGTGCGCGGATCGATACTGCATCGGGTCGAAAAAGCGCGCCAGGTGCGGTTTAGCCAGCAATGCACGCGCATCGGCTTCGATGCGACCCAGTTCGGCGGCCACCCCCAGTCGGGTGGCCAGCGCGGGCAGATCGCGCGCTGCACTCGGGGGCGCATGATGTTCAAGGCAAGCATGAAACAGCTCGCCGTTCGCGGCAGCCGGGTTGGCGGTTGCGGGCGTCAGCCGCTGCCCGATGGCCGGTGAAGTCATGCGCAGCAGCGCCGCTACCATCGGCAAAACTTCAGGTGAAGCGGCAAGGGGTAAATCGAGCGGCAGTTCCATGCCCTGCCATGCCGCATCCACGCGTTGCAGCCAGGCGCTTTTGTCAGCAGCCCCACTGACGATCAGCCCCTGTTCAGTGCGGGTCAGCGCCACGTAGAGCAGGTTGTCGGATTCGCGTTGCGCCAGCGCAGTCTCTTCGGCAAACCAGGGCTCCCGCCATGCGCCACGCTCGTCCTGTTTGCCGTATAGGGAGAAGTGTTCGGGTTGCGGCGCCGTCGGGGGCCACGGCGCCAGCACGCCATAGCTGTCGGCGCGCGCATGGTCGCTGCCGCCGAGTAGCCAGACAATCGGCGCTTCCAGGCCCTTGGAGCCGTGGATGGTCAAGAGGCGCACCGCGTTTTCGCCGTCGGCCGCCAGCCCTTCGCCGGGCGCGGCGTCGGCGTCATCGGTGAGCGAGGCCAGTTCGCGGATGAAGCCCGCCAGCGTCGGGTAGCGGCCGCCGTCCTGCGTCAGCGCCAGCTGCATGAAGGCACGTAGATTGGCGGCGATTTGCGGCCGCATGGCGGCTGGCGCGGCGGCGGCGTAGCGCGCTTCCAGATCGCCCTCAAAGTAGATGTGGTCGAGCAGATCGTGCACCGGCAGCGTGCCGATGCGTGCGCGCCAGCGGGTGAGCAGATGCGCGGCGCGCGCAAGTCTGGTTGAGCAATCCCCTTGCCCTGCCAGCGCGTTCAATCGTTCCCAGCCGCGTGTTTCATGTGCGGGTGAGGGCGCAAACACGGCCAGCAGATCCTCGTCGCTACAAGCAAACAGCGGACTTTTCAGCGTGTGGGCCAGCTTCAGGTCAGCGTGTGGCAGCAACAGGGTTTCCAGCAGCGCAATCATGTCTTGCGCTTCCAGCGCGTGCAGCAGGCCACCGCGGCGCGAAGTGATGAAGGGGATGCCCGCCTTTTCCAGTTCACGTTCGTACAGATGCAGGTGGGTGCGCTTTTTCACCAGCGCCATCACGTCGCCGGCGCGCGAGGGGCGGCTTTGCTTGGTGTTCTTGTCCACCACCTCCCAATGTCCCAACACCTCGTCGCGCAACACTTCGGCAAAGGTTGCCGCCTCGACGTGCACCGCGCGGTCGTCGGCTTCGGGTAACGGGGTGGTGAGCGGGTTACGCAATCCGCCCGTAGCGCTGGATTCGGTTTTTTCCACACGGATCGGCAGGCAGCGCAGCGCGCCGGGGCGAGTTGCATTTTCGGGGGCGTGGCTGTGCGCGGCAAAGCCTGCCACCCCGGCAAACACCGGATTGACCGCCTGCACCACCGCAGGCGACAGCCGCCGCGTCATCGTGGTGCTGAACAGCGGCGCATTGAAATGCGTGTGCAGAAATTCGGCAGCAGCGGTAAACACCCGCGCCTCACCGCGCCGAAAGCGGTAAATCGCCTGCTTCGGATCGCCCACCATGAACACCGTCATTTCGCTGTCGGCGGCGCGCGCCTCGGTCAGCCAGGTGGACAGCGCCTGCCATTGCAGCGGATTGGTGTCCTGAAACTCGTCGAGCAGCAGATGCTGGTAGCGCGCATCCAGCTTCAGCGCCAGCCCCGGCGCGTGTTCCTCACTTTGCAGCAGCCAACAGGCCAGCCACTCGGCGTCGGTAAAGTCGATCACCCCTTGCTGCGCCTTGGCGTCCTGATAGCCCGCCAGCAGCGCGTGGCCGAGCAGCAGGCCATGGCGGTTGAGATTCCAGATGCGGATATCAGTCTGCACAGCGGTGATGTGTTCGAGCGCAGCTTCCAGCGTGTCGAGATCGCGCAGATAGGTGTCGAGTTCGGTGCCGAGCGCCTTCTCCAGCTCCTTGGTCGCCTGCTTCTTGCGCCGCTGGCCCGCCGTCATCAGATATTTCATCAGCGCGACGTGCGCATCGTCGGGAGGCAGACTTAAGCTGCGCTGGATTTCGGGCGCGCGCGCCTGTTCGCTCTTACCACCCTTTTCCAGCGCAAAGCCCACACGCTTCACCCGCGCCGGCATCAAGTCGTCGGCCCAGAATCCCTTTACCGGGTCCGTGTCCAGGTCGTCAGTCAGGCCGGGCCGAATTTCATCCAACGCATAGGCCACCGGATCGGCTTG
>JBKJIS010000229.1:0-5660 GCA_046598305.1 Thiobacillus sp. | reverse complement strand
TGCCAGCAATCCGATGGCGTGGCGTTCACTGGCGCGCGCGAGCCACGAAACGGTGCGGCCTGCGGATTCCAGCTTGTCTGCCGCGGCGGCCAGGGCAGCCGTCTCAACCGCGTTGTCCCGCATCAGTCGGCGGTTGCCGAGCCAGTAGGGTGTGCCATCGATCTCGCCCGAAATGCCGCGTCCCGGCAGCGCTTGTTGTGCGGCGGCTGGTGTGGGCGTGAATCCTGCGAGCCGGGCTTCGGCCAGCACCGCGTGAGCGAGCGGGTGCGTACTTCCGGTTTGCAAGGCAGCGGCAATCGCCAGAACCTCTTGTTGGGTGCTGTTTTCGGCGGCAAGGGTATCGGTGACGTGCGGCGTGCCGTCGGTGAGTGTGCCGGTTTTATCGAAGATCACGGTGCCGATTTTGTGCGCGAGTTCCAGCGCTTCGGCGTCCTTGATCAGAATGCCGTGGCGCGCGGCGACACCCGTGCCCGCCATGATCGCGGTGGGCGTGGCCAGGCCCAGCGCACAGGGGCAAGCGATCACCAACACCGCCACCGCGTTGAGAATGGCCTGCTCAGCGTCGCCGCCCAACGCCCACCAGCCGATGAACGTCAGCAGCGCGATGACCATCACCACCGGCACGAACACCGCGCTTACCTTGTCCACCAGCCGTTGAATCGGTGCCTTGGCCGCCTGCGCGTTTTCTACCAATCTAATGATGCGTGCCAGCGTAGTTTCGGACCCCACCGCTGTGGTACGCGCGATCAACAGGCCGTGCGTGTTGATCGCGCCACCGGTGACTGTGTCCCCCACTTGTTTGTCGACTGGCATGGATTCGCCAGTGAGCATCGATTCGTCGACCTGGCTGTGGCCTTCCGTGATGACGCCATCGACGGGGACGCGTTCGCCTGGGCGAATGACTACGTGGTCGTCCAACTTGATCGATTCGATTGGAACATCACGGTCGACGCCTTCCATGCGCACGCGGGCGGTCGCCGGGCGCAAGGCCTGCAGCGCGCGAATGGCCTCGGTGGTCTGGTGCTTGGCGCGCGCTTCCAGCCACTTGCCCAGCAGCACCAGGCTGATCACCACGGCGGATGCTTCGAAATACAGATGGGCCATCGCTTCCGCACGTGTGAGCAGTAAGTACACGGAGAGCCCATACGCCGCGCTGGTGCCCACCGCCACCAGCAGGTCCATGTTGCCGCTTCCGGCGCGCAAGGCTTTCCAGCCCGCGCGGTAGAAGCGCGCGCCGAGCCAGAACTGCACCGGTGTCGCCAGAGCCATTTGCACCCAGCCCGGCATCATCCAGTGCGCGCCGAAAAGAGTGCCGAACATCGGCACCATCAGCGGCAGCGAAAGCACCATGGCCAGCGCCACTGGCCACCAACCGGGCAGCGTGCGGGTGGGAACATCAGGAGCCGCACCCGCAGCTTGGGGCACCGTCGCGCCATAGCCGGCGCGTTCCACTGCGGCAATCAGCGTGGATAATGCTGTGCCCTTGGCAACCTTGATGGTGGCCTGCTCAGTCGCCAGGTTCACGCTGGCTTCCAGCACGCCCGATGTTTTATCGAATGCTTTTTCCACCCGCGCCGAACAGCTTGCACAGGTCATGCCCGTGATATCAAGCGTGAAGGATTCGGTGGACATACTAAACCCGGATTTTTCGATGGCACGTTGCACTGACGCAGCATCTGTTGCGCCCGAAATGGTTGCGGTTTCGGTCGCCAGATTCACCGTGGCATCGGTCACACCCGGTAGCTGCTTCAAGACTTTTTCCACGCGGGTGGCACAGATGGCGCAGGTCATGCCGTCAATGCCGACAGCGATGGAACAGGTAGAGCCTGGATTCATCGAAAGCTCCTGGAAGATTCAGACGGGTAGCGCTTGGGTAATCGGGTTGCAACGATGGAAACCGTAAGCGCTGCGCTGCGCTGCGTTGTTCGCGCACGAACGTTCAGCGTCGGTCGCTGAGGAGCGGATAGTCCTTAGGCAGCAACACCCACATGCGGCCGCGCTGTTTCATGCGGCCAGCCAGTTCGCCTGCTTTATTGCCAAACCCCCAGAAGAAGTCGGCGCGCACGCCGCCGCGAATGGCGCCACCGGTGTCCTGTGCCATCACCAGCTTGTTGAGTGGCTGCGGCGAGTTGGGTTGCGTAGTGGAGAGGAATACCGGTGCGCCGAGCGGCAGGAATCTCGGGTCGACTGCAATAGAACGTTCACCCGTCAGCGGTACACCGAGTGCGCCCAGCGGGCCGGGCAAGCCATTCGGGAGCTCCCGGAAAAACACATAGCTCGGGTTGCTGGCCAACAGCTCGGGCAGCTTGTCGGGGTTTTTTGCACCCCAGTTCTTGATGCCCTGCATCGAAGCCTGCTCCAGCTTGAGGTCGCCGCGCTCAACCAGCAATTTGCCAATCGACAGATAGGGATGGCCATTCTGGTCCGCATAGCCGACCCGCATATGAACGCCGTCAGGCAGTTCGATGCGGCCCGATCCCTGGATCTGCAGGAAGAACAAATCCACCGGGTCGTTGGCCCAGGCAATGGGCTTGCCGTTAAACCTGCCATTGGCAGACTCGATATCCTTGCGCGTGGGGTAGGGCACGATTTTGTTGCCCACCAGCTTGCCGCGCAGGCGCAGGCTTTTGAGTTCGGGATAAATACTCGCCAGTTCGACCGCGATGAGATCGTCCGGTGCCGCAAGCAGCGGGAAGCGTGCATGCGCGGTGCGTACGCGGTCGCCTTTTAATAGCGGCTCGTAGTAACCCGTGACCAGACCTTCGGCACTGCCGTCTTCCGCAGTGGATTGATAAGGCTGGAAACGGTGTTCAAAAAAAGCACGAACAGCCGCATCGTCAGGTTCCGTCATGTCCACCGCTTCGGCACAGACACCCTGCCAGGCTGAGCGCTTGATCAGCGTCGAACAACTTTGCAGGAAAGCCCCCCACGCTTCGCTGACCGTATCCTCTTTCCAGGATGACACCGCGGCCCATTCAACCGGCTTGAGCGTGGGATAGGCTGCGGCCGGGGTGGGAATGGGTGTGGGCGTACGGGTGGAAATGGGTGCGGGCGTAGGGGGGGGGAGTGGCGCAGGAACAGGCTGGGGCACGGGCGTCGGCACCGGTAGGGGCAGAGGCGCAGACGGCATCGTTGGCGGTTGCGTTGCGCAGGCCGACAGCAACAGCACGAGTAACCACGGGCTTGCGCGTAACAGCGTCACAGGTGAAGATGCCTCACATCAAAAACAGGCGTCGAGTATAACAATGGAGGGCACACGTTAATGGATAGCCAGGGTCTGGAGTGGTTGTTGCTGGAGGCTGGGATTGCGTTGGGGCTGTTCATATTCATCGTGTGGTGGACGATGAAGAAGTAGGGAAGTTCAGGTTTACCCCGTTCAGTGCAGAACGCGGGGCATCGAAAGCGTGAACTTGGGGATTTCGGCGTCGAACTTGATGCCGTCTTCCGCCACCATCTGGTAGGTGCCTTGCATGGTGCCGACTGGCGTCGCCATCGCGGTTCCGCTGCTGTATTCGAAGCTTTCGCCCGGCTGTAACAGCGGCTGCTCGCCCACTACGCCCAGTCCTTTGACTTCTTGGGTGACGTTTTCTGCATCGGTAATAATCCAGTGGCGCGAGATCAGCTGCGCAGCGACCGTTCCGGTATTGGCAATGGAAACCGTATAGGCAAATACATAACGATCGGCCACAGGATCGCTCTGCTCGGCCAGGTACGCCGTGTTGACGTTAATGCTGATGTGATACTTGGTGCCTTCTGCCACGGGAATGCTCAACGATATTGGAATGCGTTGAGTGTAACGCAATGACGTGCGGGCTGCTAAAATGGCCGGGTTTTCCCAATATCCCCGGAGCCTCACATGACGTATCGCATCGCACCGTCCATCCTGTCTGCCAACTTTGCCAAGCTGGGCGAAGAAGTTGACATGGTCCTCGCCGCCGGCGCCGACATCGTTCACTTCGACGTAATGGACAACCATTACGTGCCCAATCTCACCATTGGCCCGCTGGTGTGCGAAGCCCTGCGCAAGCATGGCGTGACCGCCCCGATCGACGTGCACCTGATGGTAAAACCGGTTGATCGCATCATCCCTGATTTTGCCAAAGCGGGTGCGACTTACATCACCTTCCATCCGGAAGCATCGGAGCACGTCGACCGCACCATCGGCCTGATCAAGGAAAATGGCTGCAAGGCAGGCCTGGTGTTCAACCCGGCTACCCCTCTGGACGTGCTGGAATACACGCTGGACAAGATCGACATGGTGTTGTTGATGTCGGTCAACCCCGGGTTTGGCGGCCAGAAATTCATCCCCTACGTGCTCGACAAGGCGCGCGCCGTTCGCAAGATGATCGACGACCGTGGCCTTAAGGTAAACATCGAGATCGACGGCGGCGTGACCCCCGCCAACATCGCCGAAGCGGCGCGTGCAGGCGTGGATACGTTTGTAGCAGGCTCGGCCATTTACGGCGCGGGTAAGGACAGCGATCCGCAGCGTTACAACAGTGTGATTGCCGCAATGCGCGCCGAATTGGCGAAGGTCTAACAACAGATACACGAGTCCAAGGTGCAAGAGACAAAACGTTCTCTTGCACCTTGACTCTTAAACCTTGCCTCTTTGAATCCTATGAACTTCCCGCTCCCCATCAAAGCCGTCGTCATTGATCTCGACGGCACCCTGATCCATACCGCTCCTGACCTGGCTCATGCCGCTGAGCTGATGATGGCTGACCTCGGCAAGCCCTGCCCGTCGTTGGAGACCATTTCCACCTACATCGGCAATGGCGTGTCGCGGTTGGTCAAGCGCGTGCTCACCGGCGAAATGGATGCCGAGCCGGATGCCGCATTGTTCGAGCAAGCCATCGCCCTGTATCAGAAGCATTACGGCGAACACGTGTCGCTGCATTCGCGTCCGTTCGACGGCGTGGTCGAAGGCCTCGACGCATTCAAGGCGATGGGCGTGCATGTGGCCTGCATCACCAACAAGGCTGAAGCGTTTACCCATCCGCTGCTGAAAGACACGGGCCTGTTCGATTATTTCGAACTGATCCTGTCCGGCGATTCGCTGCCCCGCCGCAAGCCCGATCCATTGCCTTTGCTGCACGCCTGCGAAGTCTTCAAGATTAAACCAGCCGAACTGCTGTTGATTGGCGATTCGCTCAATGACACCCAGGCCGCGCGTGCGGCAGGTTCCCCCGTGTTCTGCGTGCCCTACGGCTACAACCGTGGGCACCCGGTCAGCGAACTCGATCTGGATGCGGTGGTGCCGAGTTTGATCGAGGCGAGCAAACTCGTCTGCAAGGCGAACTGATCATGGAGATGCCCGTGAAATCCAAGCGATGGTGTGACTGAAACGCGTTTCCCACGTTTCGTTTTCGCCTTTCTTTTTTTCACGGAGTCATCATGACCGAACAAGATTTTTTTGACCTTGCCCGACAGGGCTTCAACCGGATCCCGCTGGTACACGAACTGCCCGGCGATCTGGAAACGCCGCTGTCGGTGTATCTTAAACTCGCCAACGCGCCCTATACCTACCTGCTTGAATCGGTGGTGGGCGGCGAACGCTTCGGGCGCTATTCCTTTATTGGCCTGCCGGCACGCACGGTATTAAGAGTGCGTGCGCATCTGCTGACGGTGGAAACCGATGGCAAGGTGGCCGAGGAAAC
>JBKJIS010000211.1:0-3310 GCA_046598305.1 Thiobacillus sp. | reverse complement strand
AAAATAGACCAATATTGGATGGTTACATAGTATTTTTTAAAGTGCGGCGTCTCCGCCTCTCAATCGAAGTGCGTAGCGTGGTGCAAGCCGGTCACGCACTTGTTAAGTACAGCGGTTGTTTGACGTTCAGTTGTTGTTCTGACGCTTTAAATGTTGCATTACCCGCCGAGTGTCTGGTCCTGGTTCTTAAACCAGGCGAGTGCCTCATCAAAATGCTGTGGGTGGTAATCTGGCCAATATTCGTCCCGGACATAAAAGTCCGCATAAACGGATTGCACCGGAAGAAAGCCGCTCAAGCGCCGCCCCCCTCCCCAGCGCACAATCAAGTCCAGACGTGACACTTCATCTGAGCGCAGGCCACCCTTTTTAAGGCCGGCCAGATCCCATTCCCAGCCATAATTGACGAGTAGATTTACTTTCATTCCACTGCCCTGGCGCTGCCGGAATTCTTTTAACTCATCAGGGAATTGCGCCGAGGCCTCATCACCAATAACCAGCAAGGCTGCGCCACGACGCGCAATTTCACAAGCGAACGCAACGCTGGCCTCGCTGAATGCCTGTTTCTGAATGGCAGGCCGCTTGGTATTGTCCCGGGTAAAACAATAGATGGACATTTCCGCGATTCCGCGTTCCTTGCATTTCTCGTACAACAACAATCCCGGATCGATACCAAAGGCATAACCAGCCTCTTTCGGCAGGCCGTGGTCTACAGCCCAGCGACGATTTCCATCCGGAATGAAACCGATATGACGCGGTATATTATTTGCTGCCATTGGTGATACCTATCTAAATTAATATGCCGGATCACACGTCACGCCATTGATCTGGGCCGTTGAGCGCCGCACTGACGGCAGAAAAGGGGTCATCGACCAAGCCGTAGATATCGCCTTTCATATCGTTGGGCGATTTGGAAGAGTCGAGGGTTAGCGCGCGTTTAAACAGGTTGCGTTGGAAGACGTTCACCCAGGGACACGTATTTGGCGAGGAGCGATGCAGCCGATTGCGTATCCGGCACGGTGGCAAGGGCCAGCCCCGTAAAGGAAAACGCCATCCTGGCGAGCAACAGCCGCATCAACCAAGGCAACTGATTTTCCCGGAAGCGTTGCTCATCTTCTTCTGTCGTGTGGTTTACCACGGCCCCTGGGTCAACAGGGGATACCGCTTCACGCGCAGATTGCTTTCCCTGCCGCAGTTCATCAAACGGCAGCGGTAGCGGCTGACCGAAATGAACATGCTCATGAGTAAATCCACGAGACGACGTGGGACGTTGTGCGCAGAGCGGTTGCAGCGGGGGCAGGTGCATCCGGGAGAGGAATAGCCAGCGTAGCTACCGCGACCGGTGCCGGTTGCGGAGGCAATGCCAACACGTCCAATCGGAACAAGTAGCAGGTTGGCGCGTCGATAGATCGTCATCAATAAGATACTTTCAAGCAAGCACCAGCCTTGGCAACCTGACGCTGAGCGCGGCGTAGCGCACAGCGTGGTCGGGTCAGGATAAACGCTACGGACGGTAGTCCTTGTTGCGCGCTTCAAAGTCCTTGATCTGCTGCTCGGCTTCGTCCTTCGTGATGCCGTAGGACTCCTGGATATTGCCCGCCAACACGTCGCGCTTGCCGGCAATCACGTCAAGGTGGTCGTCGGTGAGCTTGCCCCACTGCGCTTTTACCTTGCCCTTGAACTGCTTCCAGTTGCCTTCAACGATATCCCAATTCATATCAAACTCCTTCGGTTGGTGGACGAGTGGCGGAATTGCCAATCGAGCATTATTTTTGTCGCAGGTCTGTCACCCCTTACGCATCCGCGCAGCGAGAGGCTGCAAATCTAATTGTGTGGCGACCGTCTGGGTTGTTTTACGGAAACGCCCAATGAAAATGCGAGGCTAGTAATATGAACAGTCACAGTCTGTACGGTGGCATACATAAGGTGACGTTTGGTTATGGCCTTGGCGCGGGTATCAGGAAGCTCGCACGGCCCGGGCGCGAGCCTGATGAAGTAACGACTCAAGCTTTCTGGGCCCACAGGGTGCACCAGCCCTCGGGGCTGATCTGGCCCTCAACCAGCTTGCAGGTATTCGACTCTGCGATGAAATTCACACAGTTGCCGCACTTCTGTTCGCCCTTCGGCTGAGTCTGGTACTGCACGCCTGCCTGCGACACTTTGCCGGCCGCCGCCGGGGCGGACGTGTCTGCGCTGGGGGCTGGAGGAGCGTCAGCCGGGGCGGCGCCAGTTGAGTTCGCGCCTTTTTTTGAATCACAGCCAAAAAGTGCGGCCGGCAGCAACAGACCACAACCCACCGCCAGTGCGCCGCGCAGCACTACCCTGCGGGGCGGGATTCCTTCTTTTACCCCGCCCTTGAACGGCTTGCTGTTGCCTTCATCGATATCCGTATTCATGTCAAACTCCTTTGGTTGGGGACCTGACTGGCGGAATGGCCAATCGAGCATCCTTTGTCACAGCCGGCCTCCCGCCAACTTGAGCGCCCCGCGCAGAGACAGGCTGCAGAGGGGCGGTGTGGCGACCGTCCAAGTAGCTTTTTATAGAATCTCCCGATGAAAATGCAAGGCGAGTCGCCGACTCAGGCGCATTCTGTACGGTGTCATACAAGGGCGACGTTCGGTGATGGCCTTGGTGCGGGTATCTGGAAGCGCGCACGCCTGTTCGTAGACGGCAGGCTGGCTGAGCAACACCAGATAGCTCATGCCATAGCCGGCCCATTTGCCGGGACGCGGGAATCGACAAGCTCAGGCTGGGCTCGTCCTGGCGGCCCCATGAGCTTTTGAATGCACTGCCGCGCCGGCTCATCGGTCAGTCTGCCGTCCTGGTCAAACCGCTGTGCGGCATTGCCAATCATCACTTCCGGTTGATTGACCACGGGCATGTTCAGCGTGACGAGGATTAACCGAAGAGGGCATTGCGCCCGGGCCGTTACCAGGCTATCGGTAGAATCCCCCATCAGCGCCGCCTGTTTGCCCGTCCAGGCGCGCTCGCCATAGGGCCTGGCGCCCAGTCGATGGCGTTCTTGAGCACGCCGGCAATCGAATAGTTGTACTCCGGCGTGGCGAACAGGATGGCATCGGCGGCCAGAATTTGCCGTTTGAATTCAAGCACCGCGGCTGGCATCGCCATTTCGGTGTCCTGATCGAAGACCGGTATGCCATGCAGGTCGATCAGACTCAGCACCGCGCCGTCCGGCACCAGTTCCTGCGCGGTCTTGAGTGCAAAATGATTGTAGGAGTCTTTGCGCAGGCTTCCCACGATGCCCAGAATTTTGATCTCGTCCATTTTCATGACGCCTTGTTTTAGTCCGGCT
>JBKJIS010000114.1:0-4221 GCA_046598305.1 Thiobacillus sp. | reverse complement strand
CCGGTACGATTGACCCCGGTGTGTTCAGATGATCCGCAATCCGACAGCAGATTGTTATAGGAAATGAAGACAACGTCTGAACGGACTTTTCCATTTTCGCCGACCATGAACACGCTTGCGTCAAGATCGAAGTCGATTCCTTCAGTAAAACGCGCTTCCCCTCCGAGACCTGGTGTTTAATTTCATTAATTAGCGTAATTAACGATTATCCGGTTTGATGTACGAAAAACCGGAGTGACGGGGGCTCGTGTAGCGGCGAAGATGACCTGCAGTGCGGTAGATTTTACGGAGCTTGGAAGGCTGATCGCCAGTCGCACCAAGCAGGCGCGACTGATCGAGCGAGCCAGGTTTGTGCTGAGCTGCGTGGCCGGGGTGCGCAACGACGCAATCGGCGCCCGCATGGGGCTGCAAGCGAATACGGTGACAACTTGCTGGTGATGCTGGCATCAGCCAGACTGGCTTCTTTCCCTCTGCGTCGTCTGTCTGGTCCAGTAGCGTTCAAACACCTGACTGTCGTATGCCGCAGCATCGCTGATTTCATAGCTATACACCAGCTTGTTAGCTTGGTCTGCATTGATGTGGTTCTTGAAGCCGTAATGCTTTTCGTGGTTCTTCTTGGTCCAGCGCGCATCAAGGTCTTTTTGGCGCAGCCTGAATTTCTGTGAGGGTTGTTGCCATTCGGCTGGCGTTTCGCCTGCCTTGATCTGGGCGTTATCCTCTCATTCAATCCAACCAAGGGATCACGCATCTGGATAAGCTTGGCTGTGCGTTCCGCTATGTCGAAAAAACCAGGTTGCCTTGTGCGTTTCATCGTCTGCGAACTTGATTTTGTATATCCACAATTTTAACGTTTCAGGTGCGTGATGGATGACAGGTAATCATCAATATTGGGGACGTTTTTAGAGATGCCCATAACAATAGACAAATATTGGACGGTTACATTCCATTCTTTAAGTCCGACAGGCGGCTAGGCGCCACGCACGACGATCATCCCCGGATTTTACCGGGGCGACCAGGACGACTGAAATTGCCGAGGCGGCTCAGTCGTCGAAGCAGTAGAAATCCGCCTTGGTCACGCCGCAGTCGGGGCAGCTCCAGTCGTCAGGGATCGCCTCGTAGCGCGTGCCGGGCGGCAGGCCATGATCGGGGTCGCCGAGTGCTTCATCGTAGACATAGTCGCAGACGGCGCAGGTCCATTTGAGAAAAACGGGAGCAGGGGCACGTTCAGCAATCGTCAGGTTCATGATGGGAGTCGCCACGCGTCGAGCGCAGCCAGCAGTTGGTTGAAAATGGCATCCAGTTCGCCGCCCAGCACATCGAGCTGCGGGTTGAGGTAAGGCTGGAACACAAGGGAGGCCGGACGGTGCGCAACCCAGGTGCGGCCGTCCGCTTCATACAAATGAATGCGCAGCGGGATGTCGATGCCGGCCGCCTTTTCCACTGCCCACACCTTGACAGCGTAGTCGGGGCGGAACACTTCGAGGATCTGGTCGGCCGCAACGTCGATGCCCTTTTTCGCGCAGTTGGCTTGGCCGTTGGCGTGCGCGACCAGCCCCATCGGATAGGCGGAGATGGCGGCGATGAGTTTTTCCGCCGCCTCGTCCACAGAGAGCGACACCGCGAAACGGATCATGCTTCCTCCAGTTCGGGCTGCGACAGCGCGCACGCGGCGGTGTCGAATTCGTGCAATTCCTTGCGCAGATGCTTGATCGCCGGGGTGACAATGGCGATGAAGTAGGCCTCGCGCAGCCGCCGCTGCGCCGCGTTGTTCGACAGATAGCCCTTGGCGCCCAGATGCAGCATCGCGGCGTTGGCGGCCTTCAGGCTCAATTCGCTGCCGGCGAGCCGCAGTTGCAGGGTTTCCTTCACGTGCGGCGCGCTGCCGTCGCGCTCGATTTTGTCGGCTAGTGCGTAGGTGGCAGCGCGCGCGGCGTCGAGCTCGGCTTCCAGCGCGTCGGCCTGCACGTCGAGGAAGCGGTTGACGTGGCCGTGGGTGCGGTCGGAACGCTTCATCATTTTCACGCAGGCGTCGACGAGGCCAAGCCCCATGCCCATCTGCAGCAGGATGAAGGCGGACTTGGTGCGGTCGCGAAAGGCGCTGAATTCGGCCGCATGGCACACCACGCGGCTGTCGGGCAGGAACATCTCGCGGAACTGGCAGGCGAAGGTGTGGGTGCCTTCCATGCCGATGAAGTGCGCGTTCTGCATCAGCGTGAGGCCGGGTGTGCTGCCGTGCACCAGGCAGATCACCAGCCCCGGCGTGTCGGGTAGCGTGGCGCCCATGTGGAAGTAATCCTCGAGACCGATGTTCGACACCCACGGCAGCACGCCGTTGACGACGTAGCCGCCGTCGACCCGCCTGGCCTTCAGTCGTGCCTCCTCGATGCCGACGCAGGACTTCATGCTGTTCGACTGCGCGGTGCCGCCCAGCACCTCGCCGCGCGCCATTATGGGCAACATCTCGGCGGCGAGCGCCTGGTTGGAACTGTTGACCACATACCACTGGAGCGCGTATTCCGCCCACAGTAGAAAGCCGGTCGACACGCATTCCTTGGACACTTCCTCGATTATCTGGATGGCATGCCTGAGACCGCGTGCGGTACCGCCGTGGGCCATCGGTGTGAGGCTGCCGAGACCGCCGAGGGCGCCGAGTTGCTTGAGAAAATCGCCTGGGTAGACGCCCTTCAGGTCGATGTCGATAACCTTGGGCGCCAGTTCGGCGGCGATCAGATCGGCCAGTCCCGGCAACACTTCAGCGGGCGTGTCCGGGATGGTGGATGCGAGTGCGGAAGCAGACATGATGCGCTCCAGAAAAAAATTGGACAGATCAGGCCAGTTCGACGCTGACGTTCACCGGATTGCGCAGGGTGTTGGCCACTGGCGACCAAGCATTGGAATGCGCGACCAGTTCCTTCAGTTCTGCCTCGCTGGCGTTGCCTTCTAGATGAACCTTGACGCGCACGTCAGTGAAACCGAGCTTTTTCATTGGATCGAGATCGCCTACCCCCCACACCGCGGTCACGTTGATGTCGCCTTCGAGTTCGAGTTCGAGCCGGGTCAGATGGATGCCGCGCGCCACCGCGTTGGCGTGGAGGCCAACCGACAGGCAGGAGCCGAGCGTGGCGAGCACCGCTTCCGAGGGATTCGGTGCGGTGTCGTCGCCCAGCAGATGCGGCGGCTCGTCGATGACATGCGCTTCAAGATTGCGCACATAGGTGAGGTTGCGGAACTTGCTTTCGCACACGGTCCTGGCTTTTAGCGTGACGACCGATTGCGGGTTGGCGCGGCCCTTGGCGGACAGGGCAGCTAGGCCTTCGCCATCGATGGGTTCGAGTACGGTTTGGGTTTTCAGGGCTATGACTTCAGACATGGCATGACTCCTTGGTTAAGTTATATCGGGAACCGACAAGCCTTGTATTGCGATTCTTGTGCCAGCTGCGAAAAGCAACGTCAAGTCATTGATTATTCATCAAGTATGGCCTTACATGTTTCAGTCATCCACTGCCCGCGCTAACAAATTGTTAACCATTGTCAGGCCATTTCCAGCCGCTTCATGCGGTAGTTGAGCTGACGCAGTGTTAGTCCCAGAATCTGCGCGGCGCGCGACTTGTTGCCGTGGGTCTGCGCCAGTGCCTGTTCGATCTGCGGGCGATCATGCGATTGTGCGGGCAGGTAAGGGCGCACAGTAGCGGCCGAAGCCGGGTTGTAGAGTGCAGGGGCAGTGGGCGAACCGACAGATTCGCTGTGAATGACGCGCTCGATCTCATGTGTCGAAATCGACGCGCCTTCAGCCAGCAGCACCAGCCGCTCCAGCACATTGCGCAGTTGCCGGATATTGCCCGGCCAGGCGTAGTCGGCCAGCCGCTCCATTGCTTCCGGCGTCAGCCCCACATTGCGCTGGTAGCTCTGGCTGATGAGGTTGAGCTGATGCCGTACCAGCGGGCGGATGTCCTCGCGGCGCTCGCGCAGCGCGGGCAGGCGGATCGGAATGATGTTGAGCCGGTAAAACAGGTCGAGGCGGAAGCGCCCGGTGCTCACCTGCTGCTGCAGGTCGAGATTGGTGGCGGCGACGATGCGCACGTCGATCGGCGTTTCGCGGCGGCCGCCGACGCGCTGCAGCGACTTTTCCTGCAGCACCCGCAGCAGTTTCACCTGCATCGAAAGCGGCAGGTCGCCGATTTCGTCGAGGAACAGCGTGCCCTTGCTGGCCGCCTCGATCTT
>JBKJIS010000046.1:0-15353 GCA_046598305.1 Thiobacillus sp. | reverse complement strand
GGCAGATCGGCGACCATGCAGTCGGTGGTCAGCATCAGGCTGGCGATCGACGCTGCATTTTGCAGTGCCACGCGCGTCACCTTGGTGGGGTCGAGCACGCCCATTGCCACCATGTCGCCGTATTCGCCGTTGCCGGCGTTGTAGCCAAAGTTACCCTTGCCTTCCAGCACCTTGTTGACCACGACGGAAGCTTCTTCGCCGCAGTTTTTGACGATCTGACGCAGCGGCTCTTCAATGGCGCGCAGCACGATCTTCACGCCGGCATCCTGGTCGTGGTTGTCGCCCTTGAGGTCCTTGATCGCGGAACGCGCGCGCAGCAGTGCCACGCCGCCGCCGGGGACAATGCCTTCTTCCACCGCAGCGCGGGTGGCATGCAGCGCATCTTCAACACGCGCCTTCTTTTCCTTCATTTCAACTTCGGTTGCCGCGCCGACCTTGATGATGGCCACGCCGCCAGCCAGTTTGGCCTTGCGCTCTTGCAGCTTCTCTTTGTCGTAGTCGCTGGAGACTTCGTCGATCTGCTTGTTGATCTGGGCGATGCGGCCCTTGATCATGTCGGCAGCACCGGCGCCATCGATAATGATGGTGGTGTCCTTGTTGATTTCGATGCGCTTGGCGCGGCCCAGGTCGGTCAGCTGGGCTTTTTCCAGGCTCAAACCGACTTCTTCGGCGATCACGGTGCCGCCGGTGAGGATGGCCATATCTTCCAGCATCGCCTTGCGACGGTCGCCAAAGCCGGGGGCCTTGACCGCGCAGGTTTTGAGGATGCCGCGGATGTTGTTCACCACCAGGGTAGCGAGCGCTTCGCCGTCGACATCTTCAGCCACGATCATCAGCGGCTTGCCGGCCTTGGCGACTTGCTCCAGTACGGGCAGCAGGTCACGGATGTTAGAGATCTTCTTGTCGAACAGCAGGATGAAGGGATCTTCCAACACTGCCATTTGCTTGTCGGGGTTGTTGATGAAGTAGGGGCTCAGGTAGCCGCGGTCGAACTGCATACCTTCAACCGTTTCCAGTTCATTTTCCAGGCCGGAGCTGTCTTCAACCGAGATCACGCCTTCTTTGCCGACTTTGTCCATCGCAGCAGCGATGATGTCGCCGATCGAGGAATCGGAGTTGGCCGAAATCGAACCAACCTGGGCGATTTCCTTGTTGCTGGTGCAGGGTACGGAAATGGCTTTCAGTTCGGCGACGATGGCGATCACGGCTTTGTCGATGCCACGCTTCAGGTCCATCGGGTTCATGCCGGCAGCAACGAACTTCATGCCTTCGTTGACGATGGACTGAGCCAGCACGGTAGCCGTGGTGGTGCCGTCACCGGCGATGTCGGAGGTCTTGGAAGCGACTTCCTTGACCATCTGCGCGCCCATGTTCTCGAGCTTGTCTTTCAGCTCGATTTCCTTGGCGACCGATACGCCGTCCTTGGTTATGGTGGGGGCGCCAAAGGAGCGCTCGATCACCACGTTGCGGCCTTTGGGGCCCAGGGTCACTTTAACGGCGTCAGCCAGAATGTTGACGCCTGCCACCATGCGGTGACGGGCGGAATCGCCAAAACGTACGTCTTTTGCAGCCATGTTTTACTCCTGAATTTGAATGGGGTTAGGTATCGATGTGAGTACTTGCTTACGCTGAAGCGATTACTTCTCAACCACACCCATGATGTCTTCTTCGCGCATCACCAGCAGTTCGTCGCCTTCGACCTTGACCACTTGGCCAGCATATTTGCCGAACAGCACGCGGTCGCCGACTTTTACGTCGAGCGGAATCAGCTTGCCCTGGTCGTCTTTTTTGCCAGCGCCAACGGCCATGATTTCACCCTGATCGGGCTTTTCAGTGGCAGAGTCGGGGATCACGATGCCGGAAGCGGTCTTGCGCTCTTCTTCCATGCGTTTGACAATCACTCGGTCGTGCAGAGGACGGATTTTCATTGCAAAGTCTCCATTGCGGTAACGTTGATAACCGGGCAGCCCAGGCTGCCCGTAAATGAGGAGGCGGCGAAGATGCAATTAGCACTCGCCACCATCGAGTGCTAATAGTAGGGGCGGAGTGTGTCAATTTCAAGTCCATGGACGATTTATTAAACCGAACCCGTGCCGCCGTCTGGCACCCCTGTACCCAGATGAAGCAGCTGGAAGCCGTGCCACCGCTGGCGATAGCCAGCGGTGAGGGGGCGTGGTTGATCGATACCGACGGGCGGCGCTACCTGGACGCGATTTCCAGCTGGTGGGTCAATCTGTTCGGCCATTGCAACCCGCGTATCAACGCAGCCATCATCGATCAGTTGGGAAAAATCGAGCATGTGATGCTGGCCGGCGCCACGCATGCGCCGGTGGTGGAGCTGTCCGAGCGGCTGGCGAAACTGACCGGGCTGGGCCATGCGTTTTACGCTTCGGACGGGTCATCGGCCACCGAAATTGCGCTGAAAATGAGTGCTCACTATTGGCGCAACTCAGGCCAGGTGGAAAAGAACGGCTTCATCAGCCTGAAGAACGGCTATCACGGCGAAACCGTCGGCGCGTTATCCGTGACCGATATTCCGCTATTCAAGCGAACCTACGAACCGCTGTTGCGGCATTCGGTGCACGTGCCCACGCCGGATGCGCGGCTGGCTGAGGCTGGGGAATCGGCGGAGGCCTTCGCCCTGCGCTGCGCCGACGCGCTGGAAGCCCATCTGGCCGAGCATGCTGCCACCACCGCCGCGTTCATCGTCGAACCGTTGGTACAGGGAGCGGCGGGCATGGCGATGTATCACCCTGTGTATCTGAGGCGGGCACGCGCGTTATGTGATCAATACAGTGTGCATCTGATTGCCGATGAAATTGCTGTGGGGTTTGGTCGCACCGGAACGATGTTCGCCTGTGAACAAGCCGCCGTTCGCCCGGACTTCATCTGTCTGTCCAAGGGCATCACCGGCGGCTATCTGCCGTTGTCAGCGGTGCTGACAACCGACGAGGTTTACGCTGCGTTTTATGGCGATTCCACCGCGAGAGGCTTCCTGCATTCGCACTCCTACACGGGCAATCCGCTTGCCTGCCGGGCGGCGCTGGCGGTGCTGGATATCTTCGAGTCGGATCAGGTCATTGCTGCCAATGGTGAGAAATCGGCGCAATTTACGAAGATACTGGGCGAAGTGTCCGCCCATCCCCGCGTACGTCATTTTCGCCAGTGCGGAATGATCTGGGCGTTTGACGTGGCCGACACCGCAGCGGATTTTGCTTCACACTTTCACCGGCTGGCGCTGGTGCAAGGCGTGTTTATCCGTCCCATGGGCAATATTGTCTACGTGATGCCGCCCTACATTACGGAGGCAACTGAAATGACTACGCTGACACAGGCGATATTGGGGACTCTGGCGCAAATGGAGTCTATGAAATGAAACTGACTTTTCTCGGCGCAGCGCGCAGTGACCGGCTCCAGCTATTTGATCGAACGCGAAGGCGTGCGCTTGTTGGTCGATTGCGGCATGTTTCAGGGGGGACGCGAAACACGCGCCAAATACCTCCAGACGTTTGCATTCAATTCGGCGACGATCGACTTTGTCTTGCTGAACGCACCGCATTGCTGAGTTGCTGGGTCAGTTTCGCGGTAAGCCACGTCAGGTGTTTGTGGTGCATGGCGAGGAATCGATAGCAACCGGCTTTGCCGCAGACCTGAAAATCAAGTTCGGTTGGGATACTATGGCACCCCCTCCGGGCCACAGCGTGGGCCTCGACTGAATGCAGGATGAATATGAAGTATATGAAAAATATAAAACTTGAACGACATCAATTTGGCCAAGTTTCACTCATTTTGCTCTGCGTAGGGTTGCTGGGCCAGGCGCACGCTGCCTCGGTTGCGGCCTGGGAAGGATGCGGTGTGATTCCGGCTGATGCAGAGCGTCTGGCATGCTATGACCGGCTGGCCGCCCCACCTCCGCCCGAGCCGGTTCCCCAGGCCGCAGACAAGTCCGATACACAGCCCGTTGTGGCGCAAGCTGCGCCTGCGGAACCCAAGTTGCTTTCAGCGCTGTCGCGCCATTGGGAGCTGGATGACGAGGCCAAGCAGGGGGCCTTCCTGTTTCGTCCACATCACCCCAATTATTTTCTGCCAATCAAATATAGCAGTTCGCCTAACAACTCCCCGTACAAGGATCCGTTTACGCAGCCCGATCTGGGACTCGACTCCATCGAAACCGAGTTGCAGCTGAGCTTCAAGATCAAGGCGATGGAAGGGGTGTTCGGTCACGACAACCTCGATCTGTGGCTCGGCTACACCATCACCTCTTTTTGGCAGGCATACAACGGCACGATCTCTTCGCCCTTTCGCGAGACTAACTACGAGCCGGAAGCGATGTTGGTATTCCGAACCAATTATGAACTGGCCGGTTTTCGCGGGCGTTTTATCAATCTGGGTATGGTGCACCAGTCGAACGGCCGAGGGGAAACCTTATCGCGCAGTTGGAACCGTGTTTACGCGCAATTCGGATTTGAACGCGACAACCTGGCTGTGATGATTCGGCCCTGGGTACGCATTCCGGAAAATAACAGGAGTGATGACAACCCGGATATCGAGGAGTACATGGGTCATGGTGACGTGCTGGCAGTTTATCGCCGTGGCCGCAACGCTTATTCGCTGTTGTTACGCAATAACCTCAAGTCATCGGACAACCGCGGTGCGCTGAAACTCAATTGGAGCTTTCCGCTACATGGGCGCCTCAAAGGCTATGTCCAATATTTCAACGGTTATGGAGAATCATTGGTCGATTACAACTACAAGCAGCAATCCTTGGGTTTTGGTGTGAGCCTGACCGAGGGTATGTAGGCCGTTACGGCAGGACCTTTTCCAGTAATTGTTTTACATATTTCGCAGGAATTGCGTAGCTGATGCCGCTCGGGGCAGACAACGCAGTTTCCTTCGCACCCTTCACATAAACCGAATTGACCACGCCCAGCACCTCGCCCGTGTCCGGGTTCCACACCGGGCTGCCGCTGTTTCCAGGGTAGGCAATGGCATCGAGCGCGAACACTTCATAGGGGTCCTGCGCCTGCTTCAGGGTGCGCGCATTGAGCTGGGAGGTGTTTTGCAGCGGGGTGAAGATGGGAATAATTGCGGCGAGGCCTGCGCGGTGCGTAGACGGGTTGAGCCCCAACACCGAGCCGATGGGGTAGCCGGTGAAGTACAGCTGCCAGCCTTCGCGCGCGGTGGTGGAGTCGCCTAGCCTGAGTGCGGGCAAAGGATTACCCGTAATTTTAAGCAACGCCAGATCACGCGCCTTGTCGGTTGCGATCAGTTGCGCGGTCCGCACTTCCATTTGCCGATCACGGCCAAGAAACACGGCGTAGGTTTCGTTTTTTTCGGAATCCGGCAATTTGCTGAAAATGTGCGCGCACGACACGACATAGCGTCCATCCAGTACTACAAAACCGGTGCCCTGCAAGCTGGAGCGCGGATTGTTGGTGGGGTTGTAGGTACCCACCCCAACCACACCAGGTTTGATGTTGCGTACCATGTCGGCTAAATCGGCGCTGGCAGGCGAGCTGAGAACAAGCGCAATCATCGCCCAGTGGCTATGCCACTTGCTAACCAGGCGTTCGGATGGCTGGCGGGTGTATCCGGGCAGCATTCCGCAAATTCGATACAATCCAGACAGAACCAAAGATTTTTTATTCATAAAGGAATCCAGGCATGAGCATTGTTGCGGTTGTTGGGTTGGGCTACGTGGGCTTGCCGTTGGCGGTTGAGTTCGGTAAGAAAATGACCACGATCGGTTACGACCTCTCGATTGAAAAAATCGAGCACTATCGCCAATTTCGCGATCCTACCGGCGAGGTCTCAATGGAAGACCTCAAGGCTGCCACGCTGCTGACTGTGACCACCGATCCCGCTGACCTGGCCCGCGCAGACTTCATTGTTGTTGCGGTGCCCACTCCGGTCGACGCCGCGCATATTCCCGATTTCTCGCCGCTGATCAGTTCAAGCACCACCGTCGGCAAATACATGAAAAAGGGTGCGACTGTTGTGTATGAATCCACAGTCTACCCCGGTGCCACCGAAGAGGTCTGCATCCCGATTCTGGAAAAGCAGTCCGGAATGAAATGGCTCCAGGATTTTCACGTCGGCTATTCACCCGAACGCGTCAACCCGGGCGACAAGGAACGCACCATTACCAAGATCGTTAAAGTGGTGTCGGGCGATGACGCGGCCACCCTAGATAAGGTGGCCGACCTTTACAGCAGTGTGATTACCGCCGGCGTGCACCGTGCCAGCTCGATCAAGGTGGCTGAGGCCGCCAAGGTCATTGAGAATACCCAGCGCGATCTCAATATCGCGCTGATGAATGAACTTTCGCTGATCTTCCATCGTCTCGGCATCGATACAATCGAAGTGCTGAAAGCCGCTGGAACCAAGTGGAACTTCCTGCCGTTTCGCCCAGGTCTGGTAGGCGGCCACTGTATCGGCGTCGATCCCTACTATCTCACTCACAAGGCCGACATGCTCGGTTATCACCCACAGGTGATCCTCGCCGGGCGCCGCATCAACGATGGCATGGGTGCCTACGTCGCGCAGGAAACGGTGAAAAAGATGATCGCCAACGGTGTGAAAGTGAAGGGTGCAAAGGTCAACGTGTTGGGACTTACTTTCAAGGAGAACTGCCCCGATCTGCGCAACTCCAAGGTCGTCGATGTCATCCGCGAACTGCAAACTTTTGGCTGTGATGTGACTGTGCATGATCCGCTGGGTGAGTCTCGCGAAGCCGAGCATGAATACGGCATCAGCCTTACTGCGTGGGATGACCTGCCACCATGTGATGCCATCATCGCCGCTGTTTCGCACAGCGCGTATCTGGAAAAAACGTTTGCTGAATTGACTTCAAAACTGAACAAAGGCGGCGCATTTACGGACGTTAAATCGGCTTACGATCCGGACACGGTTAAAGCGGCGGGCTTCGCGCTCTGGCGCTTGTGATGACGGCGTTCGATGCGCTGAAAAAAGCGCTCACCGCCGAGCCCAAAACCTGGCTCGTCACGGGTGTCGCTGGCTTCATTGGCAGCAATTTGGTCGAGGCCTTGTTGCAGCTTGATCAGCATGTGGTCGGCCTCGATAACTTTGCCACCGGCCACGAAAAAAACCTGGCCCAGGTAGAGGCCAGCGTCGGCGCCGAACGCTGGGCGCGGTTTAGCTTCATGCGCGGCGACATCTGTGACCTCGCCACCTGCCACGCCGCGTGCAAAGGTGTCGAGTATGTCTTGCATCAGGCCGCGCTCGGTTCGGTACCCCGCTCGCTTGAGGATCCATTGTCGACCCACGCCGCCAACAACACCGGCTTTCTCAACATGCTGGTTGCCGCGCGCGATGCCCAAGTCAAGCGCTTCGTTTACGCGGCGTCCAGTTCGACTTATGGCGACCACCCCGGCTTGCCCAAGGTTGAAGAGGTTATCGGCAAACCATTGTCGCCCTATGCGGTGACCAAGCTGGTGAACGAGTTGTATGCCGACGTGTTTGGCCGCTGCTATGGCATGGAAAGCGTGGGCCTCAGATACTTCAATATCTTCGGCCGCCGTCAGGATCCCGATGGCGCCTACGCTGCTGTGGTCCCGAAGTGGGTCGCCAGGATGATTCACAATGAGCCGGTGACCATCAACGGCGATGGCGAAACCAGCCGTGACTTCTGCTACATCGACAACGTCATCCAGGCCAATTTGCTGGCGGCCACCAGCCAGCATGCCGATGCTGCCAACCAGGTCTACAACGTAGCCGTCGGCGATCGCACCACGCTGAATCAGTTATTCGAATCCATCCGTGCATTGCTCGCGCCACGATTTCCTCACCTCGCTGAATTCAAGCCACACTATCAGGACTTTCGCGCCGGCGACGTGCGCCACTCGCTCGCCGATATTTCCAAGGCCCGTACCCGGCTGGGGTACGAGCCCACGCACCCTATCGGCGAAGGCCTGGCCTGCGCGATGGACTGGTACGTGGCGGATTTGGGCTGAGTTTTCCGGCGGCCCCCGATTAAGGGCGTGCCAACAGACACGACAATTCCATTCTCCTTGCCCCGCCGTTCAGCGATTGCAAACCGGGGGCGAATGCTGAATCAAATAGCTCAAGCCGCAGCCTAACTGGCCGTTACCTTAACCCGAGGTGAAAAAGGATGACGTGTTTCAAGCATGATGAAAAGTGAAGAATACGCACGACAGGAATCGGGTGACGAAACCCGGCGGAGTGCGCTGGATATCCTGCTGCATCGCATGCAGAGCGGCAGCGATTTTCCGGCCTTGTCTGAAGCGATCGGCGCAATCAACCGCATTGCCTCTTCGGAGAAGGGAGGCGTCAACGAACTATCGAACAATATCCTCAAAGATTTTGCGCTGACCAACAAGCTGCTGAAGCTCGCCAACGTTGCGTTCTACAACCAGGTTGGCGGGGGTTCGATCAGCACCATTTCGCGTGCGGTGGTGATCCTCGGTTTCGATGCGGTGCGGTCCATCGCCCTGAGCCTGATTCTGCTCGACAACCTGGAAAACAAGGCGCACGCGCAACAGTTGAAGGAAGAATTCGTCAAGGTGCTGTACGCCGGCATGCTGGCGCGTGAGATGGCGGGCAAGGCGCAGGTGAGGGATGTGGAGGAGGCGTTTATCGGCGCCATGCTGCACAATCTGGGGCGCATGCTTGCCATGTTTTATTTGCCCGAGGAAACGGCAGCGATCAGGCAGCTTGTTGAGGCCGAGGCGCTGAGCGATGCGAAAGCATCGACCCAGGTGCTGGGGCTGTCGTTCGAGAATCTGGGGATCGGCATCGCCCGGAGTTGGGGCTTTCCCGAGCAGCTTGTGCAGACCATGAAAAAACTGCCAGAGGGGAAAATCCGCAAATGCGCGAACGATGCTGAGCGGTTGCGGGCGCTGGCGGGGTTTTCCAACGAGTTGTGCGAGGTCATTCTCAGCACGCCGGATGCGGATCGCGGCAAGGTTCTGGCCAAGCTCACGGTGCGCTTCGCTGACAGCGTGCCGGTCACGGAGAAGCAACTCTCCGGCCTGATGGAAAAATCGATGCTGGACATCGCCCAGTTCGCACTGGCGGTGAATGTGAGCCTGAAACACAGCGCCTTCGCCCAGCAAGCGTCGAAATGGGCGGGAATGGCCGCAACGCCCGGCCCGGCGCCTACGCTGGACGCGAAAGCCGGCGTGCCCCCGAGCGTGGCGCCCGATGCCGAGGCCGCGCTGGATGCCGCCGTGCTGCGCGAACATGCGCCGATTCTCAACGCGGAACCCGGCGAAGACAGCGACAAGCCGCAGCGCACCAGCGCGGAGATTCAGTCCGTCCTCACCTCGGGTCTGCAGGACGTTGGCAATTCACTGATCGATGACAGCATTTCCGTCAACGATATTCTGCGCATGATCCTCGAAGCCATGTACACCGGCATGGGTTTCGCGCATGTGGTGCTGTGCATCAAGGATGGCCGCCACAACACGATGTGCGGAAAATTCGGTTTTGGCGATGGCGTGCAAGGTCTGGTCAAGGCCTTTGATTTCTCCCTGGCAGCGCAGCCGGATGCGTTCCTCGTCGCGCTCCAGAACAATGCCGACATCCTCATCACCGACATCGACGATCCAAAAATTGCGACGCGGATTCCGGCGTGGTACCGACAGCAGGTTGCGGCGTGCACCTTCGTGTTGTTCCCGATTATCGTTAAAGGCAAGCCGATCGGCCTGATCTACGCCGACCGCCCGCAGCCCGGCGACATCACGATTCCCGAGAAAGAGCTTTCACTGCTCAAATCGCTGCGCAACCAGGCCGTGCTGGCGATCAGGCAGTCCCTGTAACTTGAGCCGGCGCCGGGCTTGCACGTGGCGTACGGAAGGAATTCGGCATAATGACGGAATGCCCACAACCCGAATCACCTTTCGTTTTCTCTCTTGCCTGCTGCTTTCAGGCCTTGTCGTTTCTGCTCGCGCGGCCGGACTTCCCGCCACCTTCACCTCAGCACTGGAGCAGGCTGGCATTCCGCTCGATCATTTGGCCGTGATGGTGCAGCCGCTGGATGCAGCGGAACCCACGCTGAGCCACAACGCCGAAGCCGCGCTCAACCCGGCATCGGTGATGAAGCTGGTGACGAGCTTTGCGGCCCTGAATCAGCTGGGCCCGGGGTATGTGTGGACAACCGATGTCTGGGCGAACGGCACGATAGCGGAGGGTGTGCTAACCGGCGATCTGGTGATTAAGGGCCATGGCGACCCCACCCTGACGCTGGAGCGCATGTGGCTGCTTCAGCGCGCGTTGCGTGCGCGTGGCGTGCAGCATATACGCGGCAATCTGGTGCTTGATACAAGTCATTTCGATTTGCCGACCCTGGACCCAGGGGCATTCGACGGTGAGCCACTGGCCATGTACAACGCCACGCCCGGTGCGCTGGTGGCCAATTTCAATGCCATTACTTTGCGATTAAAGCCGGAGGGGGAGCAGGTTCGCGTCATCCCTGATGTCGCGCTGCCGGGCGTGGCGCTGACTTCGCAATTGGTACTGGAGGACAAGGCCGGGTGTAATGGCGGCAAGGACGCGATCAAGCCATTTGTTTTTTCCGCTGAGCGCCGGGTGGTGGCGATCAGCGGGCACTATGCGCGTGATTGCGGAGAGCAGAGTCTGTCGTTGAACCTGTTTGATTCTACAACCACGTTCGATTTGATTTTTCGCGGGCTGTGGAGCGAGGCGGGCGGCACGTTGAGCGGCACTACGGTGAGCGGCCAAGCCCCGGCATCCGAGCCATTGCTGAAATTTGCCTCGACGCCGCTGACCGATGCCCTCATCCGCCTCAACAAATTTTCCAACAATTTGATGACACGCAACCTGCTGCTGACGTTGGGGGCAGAGAAATACGGCGCGCCCGCGACCCTTGATAAGGGCATGGATGCGGTGACCGAAGCGTTGAGGCAGCGCGGCGTGTCGACGCACAAGCTGGTGCTGGAAAACGGCGCCGGTTTGTCGCGTATCGAGCGTATTAGCGCAGCAGCATTGACGCAATTGCTGCACGCGGCCTATCGCAGCCCGCTGTTTGCCGAATTCCAGTCGGCGCTGCCGATTGTTGGCATTGACGGCACACTGAAGAAGCGGTTTAACGGCAGCGCGCTTGCGGGCAATGCGCACCTCAAAACCGGCAGCCTGCGCGATGTCAGCGCATTGGCCGGTTATGTGGTCACCACAGGCGGCGAGCGAGTCAGCTTTGTCATGCTGGTCAACCACCCCAATGCCCGGCGCAGTGAAGCGGCTCAGCGCGCGGTGCTGGAATGGGTTCAGGCCGGTGGAGTGCCGGCACAGGAGGCCGTTGCGAAATGAATCCCGGAGTTCAGCGCATGGGGAAATTGTCAGTTCAGCCGTGACCATGAAGCTTGAAACGATGCCTGATTGGGTGGCCTGGCTGGCACAGGATGCGGATGGCACGCTATGGGGCTATGAAGTCGAGCCCAACAAGCAGCATAACGGGTGGTATGAGAACGAAGTGGGACGCATTGTGCGACTGGGCCAAACGGCGCCGCCGGCAGACTGGGAGGCGACCCTGAAGCGCCAGAAATAACCGGGCCTACTGCGGTTGCAGCAGATCGATTTTGCGTACGCCTCCCCCTGGTTGTCCGTTATGCATGCAGGCCTACAAACCGAGGTCTTGCCACATCGCATCGACTTTTGCCTTCACTGCTGCATCCATCACAATCGGCGTGCCCCACTCGCGGGCGGTTTCCCCCGGCCATTTGTTGGTGGCGTCGATCCCCATCTTGCTGCCGAGTCCGGAGACCGGGCTGGCGAAGTCAAGGTAATCGATCGGCGTATTTTCAACCAGCAGGGTGTCGCGTGCCGGGTCAACGCGGGTGGTCAGCGCCCAGATTACTTCTTTCCAGTCGCGCACATTGACGTCATCGTCGGTGACGATAATGAACTTGGTATACATGAATTGGCGCAGATAACTCCACACCCCAAACATCACCCGCTTGGCGTGGCCGGGGTAACTCTTCTTCATGCTCACCACCGCCATGCGGTAAGAGCAGCCTTCTGGCGGCAGGTAAAAGTCGGTGATCTCGGGAAACTGCTTCTGTAGCAGCGGCACGAACACTTCGTTCAGCGCCATGCCGAGAATCGCGGGTTCGTCCGGTGGCTTGCCAGTGTAGGTGCTGTGGTAGATCGGGTCGCGCCGCATCGTCATGCGCTCGATGGTGAACACCGGGAAAGTTTCCTGTTCGTTGTAGTAGCCGGTGTGGTCGCCGTACGGTCCTTCCAGCGCAGTTTCGCCCGGATGGATCACGCCTTCGAGCACGATTTCGCTTGATGCCGGAACCTGCAAATCGCTGCCGAGACATTTCACCACTTCGGTTTTGGCGCCCCGCAGCAGACCGGCGAACTGGTATTCCGACAGGGAATCCGGCACCGGCGTTACGGCGCCGAGTATCGTCGCCGGGTCGGCGCCCAATGCAACCGCAATCGGAAACGGCTTGCCGGGATTCGCCAGTTGATGCTCGCGAAAATCCAGTGCGCCCCCCCGATGCGCCAGCCAGCGCATGATGAGTTTGTTGGGCGCGATCACCTGCTGACGGTAGATGCCGAGGTTTTGCCGCGCCTTGTGCGGACCGCGGGTGACGGTCAGTCCCCAGGTGACGAGTGGCGCCACATCCCCCGGCCAGCAATGCTGTACTGGCAGCCGGGAAAGATCCACGTCATTTCCTTCCCATACGATTTCCTGACAGGGTGCGCTGCGTACTACCTTTGGCGCCATGTTCAGCACCTGCTTGAGCACGGGCCATTTATCCCAGGCATCGCGCAGGCCTTTTGGAGGCTCCGGCTCCTTCAGGTAGGCCAGCAATTTTCCCACTTCGCGTAGCCTGCTGGGGTCGTCTTCCCCCATCCCCAGCGCGACACGTTTGACTGTGCCGAACAAGTTCGCCAACACCGGAATGGAATGGCCTTTGGGGTTTTCAAACAGCAATGCCGGCCCGCCTGCGCGCAGGACGCGATCGGCGATTTCGGTCATCTCAAGTTTGGGATCGACTTCCACGGCGATGCGTTTGAGTTCGCCCATTTTTTCGAGTTGGGCGATGAAGTCCCGCAGGTCGTGGTAAATCATGAATGCATGTCAGGTTGGGCGATGAAAATAATTGTGGCTAAACACCTTCCACGCGGAGGCGGCCGCCATCAATTGATATATTCGAACAAAACAACAACCTTGGTTACGCCACTTGTGGTGCGCGCAATATCGGTGGCGATCATGGCTTCGCCTTTCGTGACCAGGCCCATCAAATAAACGACGGCGGCTTCTGTCACAATTTTGATTTTTGTGCCGGGCACTTTTTCGTCCCGCACCATGCGCGCCTTCACCTTGCTGGTGATGGCCGTATCATTTGCATTAGACGTCAGCGAAGTGACCCCCGATACGCTGAGTTCGTTGTACACAGCGCGCACATCCGGAACGCCTTTGACGATTTCGCCCGCACGCGTGCGAGAGGATTCGTCCACAATCTGACCAGTCAGCAGCACCTGACGGTTATAGCTGGTGGTGGAAATGTTACCGGAATTTTTTGGGAAGGCGTCGCCCAAGCGGCTTTGCGCGCGCAGTTCGATTTCCTGGTCACTCACAAATACGCCTGTGGTGCGGCGATCCAATGCGACGGCAGATCCTGTTGCCGCGGCCCCGCCCACTACGGCGGTAGCGCATCCTTGCAATTGTGACAAGACGAGACCTGCCAACGCGATTTGTAAAATTTTCTTCATTCTTCAGCTCCTAGTAAAACGCTGTCCACTCCATCGCATAGGCAATGGACGGCAAGCAGATGGACTTCCTGAATACGCGCAGTGGATTCTGCGGGCACACACAAGAAGACGTCGTCTTCCTGCATTTGTTCCGCCATCCGGCCGCCGCTTCGTCCTGTCAGTGAAATGACATGCATGCTGCGGGCGTGCGCGGCGGCTACGGCGTGCAATACATTGGGTGAATTGCCGCTGGTGGAAATTGCCAGCAGCACATCACCGGGCTGGCCCAAGGCCTTTACCTGACGTGCGAAAACCTGATCATAGTTTGAATCATTTGCTATTGCAGTCAAGGTTGATGTATCGGTTGTCAGCGCGATGGCCGCCAGACCCGGACGCTCCTGCTCGAACCGGTTGACCATGGCTGAGGCGAAATACTGTGCAACTGCTGCCGAGCCGCCGTTACCACAGGCGAGCACCTTTCCCCCTTGCGTAAAACAGTGCACCAGCAGGCGCGCTGCGTGCTCAATCTGCGGTGCGAGGCTGTCTGCAGCGTCCAGCTTGGCTTGGGCTGAGGCCGTGAAGTGGCCGAGTATTCTGTCTAATAAAGCCATGGCTAGATCGGATGTTTCATAAATTCGCGCGATAATCGCGCAGGATTTTGTTTCGCAGGGGAATTTTGTGAAGGAGCGGCGTAGTTATTCATACGCCCGACTGAGGAAAGTTTCCATGCGGAACAAAAGACCAGCGAGGGCGTGCGTAATTTATGGAACATTTGAGCCTTAATTATCCCATATCGTCGAATGCATTTTTAATCCAGTCGGGATGGGTGTTGCCCGACATCGCCACCACGTCGAAGCGACAGAGCGGTAGCGTTTTCAGTGTCGTCAGATACTGGTGGGCAGCGGCGAGCAGTTTTCTTTGTTTGGTGGTCGTCACGCTGGCGGCGGCGCCGCCAAAATCGCTCCGGCTGCGCAAACGTACTTCAACGAAAACCCGTGTCGCACCGTCCTGCATGATGAGGTCGATCTCGCCGAATCGACAGCGCCAATTTCGCGCAACCAGTATCAGTCCGTTGGATTCGAGGAAGATTTCAGCCCGTTTTTCAGCGGATTGCCCAAGCAGGGTTTTCAACATCTGGACACCTCTAAAAATTCAGAGTTCGCCCAAATGCAAGGCGCGGGAAAAATTTCGCAGCGCCGCATATGTTTATATGTAAGCAAGAAATTTTTCCCGCAACGCAGCAGTTGGGATGAAATCTGGATTTTTAGAGGTGTCCATCTGCGACAATGACGGTCCATGAATGAATCTGCCCATCATACCCGTCTGCCGCCTGCGCTCTATGTGGTCGCCACCCCCATCGGAAACCTCGGGGATATCACCCTGCGTGCGCTGGATATCTTGAGAAGTGCGGACCGTGTGGCTGCTGAAGACACCCGAGTGTCGGGGCAGCTGCTCGCACACTTCAAAATCTCCAAGCCCATGGTGTCGATTCGCGAGCATAACGAACGCGAGGCCGCCAACAAGGTGATCGCGTGGATTGTGGCGGGTGAAGCCGTCGCTTATGTGTCGGATGCCGGTACCCCGGCAGTCTCCGATCCCGGCGCGCGGCTGGTTGCAGCCGTACGCGCGGCTGGATTGGTCGTGATACC
>JBKJIS010000190.1:0-2966 GCA_046598305.1 Thiobacillus sp. | reverse complement strand
AGCAAGAAATTTTTCCCACAATACAACAGTTTGATGTTGCTGAATTTTTAGAGGTGTCCATATGGCGTGGCTTACGCTGACAGTCACTGCCGATGCGCAGCACGCGGACTCCCTGAGTGAGGCCCTGCTGCAACTGGGCGCGTTATCGGTGGACCTGCACGACGCCGATGCCGACACGCCGCAGGAGCAGGCCATGTTCGGTGAGCCGGGCGAAACTGTTGCTCAGTGCTGGCCACACAATCGCATCACCGCCCTGTTTTCCGATGATACGAATATAGACGCCATCATGCGGCAAGCGGCGCACGCCATAGGATTGGATCAGCCGCCCGCGTATAGCATTGCAACCCTGGCGGACAACGACTGGGTGCGTCTGACCCAGGCGCAGTTCAACCCCATCCGCATCTCGCCGCGGCTGTGGATCGTGCCCACCTGGCACACGCCGTCGGATCCCGCAGCCATCAATATCACACTCGACCCCGGTCTGGCCTTCGGCACTGGCAGCCATCCCACCACCCGTTTGTGCCTGCGCTGGCTAGACGACAATATCAAGGGCGGTGAGAGCGTGCTGGATTACGGCTGCGGTTCCGGCATCCTCGCCATCGCCGCACTCAAGTTGGGCGCTTCCAGCGCCATCGGCGTGGACGTTGAGGCTCAGGCAGTGCAATCCAGTCGCGACAATGCAGCGGCCAATCATGTGGCCGCAAAATTTTACTTGCCAGACGCAGCGCCCAAGCAGCAAGCTGACATCGTCGTGGCCAATATCCTCACCAACCCGCTCAAGGTGCTCGCTCCGCTGTTGGCTGGGGCAACTCGGCCAGGCGGCCGGATAGTGCTGAGTGGCATACTCAGCGCACAGGCCGGGGACGTGATGGACATCTACCGGCAATGGTTTGATCTGCAACCGCCGGTCATGGAAGAAGGCTGGACGCGCCTGTGCGGAGTAAAGCGATGATCCTAGAAACTTCAGTTGGACGCGCCCGATGGTGCGTTTGGGCGGGTGCCTGCTGCGAAGCGACGAGGCGGCAGGCCGGGGCCTGCAACGAGGAGCGAGAGCGGAGTCGTTGCCGCTTTAGCGGCTTTACGAATCCGGCCTACCCCTTGCGGGTACAAAGGCAGGCGCTCGACCAGACGCACCAGCGGGTGCGTAGCGCTCTCACCCTCCAGGTGATGGCTATCGAAGGCAGTGAAGCTAGTATTCATACGGCATTCCTGAAGGTTAGGCGCGGTCAACTGAGGTTTTTAGGATTATCGCTGGAACCGATGGACTGCCTGATTATGGGCATCCAGGTTACTGGAAAAAACATGCGTTCCATCACCGCGCGAAACGAAATAAAGTGCTTCGGTTTTTGCCGGGTTGAGCGTCGCCAGAATGGCAGCCTCACTCGGCATCGCAATGGGAGTGGGCGGCAAGCCAGCACGGGTGTAGGTGTTATAGGGTGTGTCGGTTTGTAGATCGATTTTTCGCAGATTACCGTCGAAGCGCTCACCCACCCCATAGATCACGGTGGGGTCAGTTTGCAGGCGCATCCCCAGTCTGATCCGGTTGAGGAAAACGCCTGCGATCTGTGGCCGCTCGAACGCTGCGCCGGTTTCCTTCTCCACTATCGACGCCATGATAAGCGCTTCATAGGGGGTGCGGTAGGGAAGCCCGGCTGCGCGCTTTTCCCAGGCAGCCATCAACTTCTCATGCTGCAAGCGGTACGCGCGTCGCAGTACCTTGATGTCAGATGTATGCGGCGCAAAAAAGTAGGTATCAGGAAACAGCAGACCTTCTGGGTGTGTTTCTTCCGCACCGATCGCGCGCAGCAGCTCAGCATTGCTCATGCTGGCACTTTCGTTGATCAACAGGGGCTGTGCGGCAAGAACCGCTCGAATTTCGCGCCAATTCCAGCCTTCGATGAAGCGTACAGTCGCCTGGAATATTTCACCCCGTTCAATCTTGTCCAGCAGTTCCAGCGGCGTAAGTGGCTTGTCGAGCGAATAGGCACCCGCCTTGAGGGTGCCGCCCTTGCCCATGACGCGCCCCATCAGCCAGAACACCTGTGCATTACCGATGACGCCTTCGCGCTCGAGAATCGCGCCCAAGCTTCGCAAATGGGTTCCAGTCGGCACATTCACAATTTTCGGCAGCGGCTCAAAGCGCAACGCCTGATTGCCATACCAGATCAACCCACCCGCACTTACCAGCGCAAACAGGACTGCCAACACAAGCACACGCTTAATCAAGGTTTTCATACAAGGCATTATTCAAAGTAGTTGCCCAGCCGGCAGGCGGCCACGTTACGTCATCCAGCTTCGCCACCCGGCGTATGCCAATCACACTATTGCAGATCATCACTTCATCGGCATCGAGTATAGCGTCAGGCAACCAGCGGCCGATATGTGTGCGCAAACCAAGGTGTGCTGCTGCGCGCAACAAGCGTGATCGCGTCACGCCGGCTACACCACATTCATGCAAGCCTGGCGTAAACAATTCGCCCGCCTTGACCCAAAACACATTGCTCATTACACCGCCGATTACCGAGCCGCTGTTGTCACACAGCAGCCCCTCGAAAATGGCGGGATCATCCCATTCCGCCCGTGCCAGTACATTTTCCAGCCGGTTCAAATGTTTGATCCCTGCCAAGCGAGGCTGCCGTGCCAGTTTGATCGTGCACCAACGCGCCGTGATATCGACAGGCGCATCGGGACAGGCATGTGAGGGAAGTGGCGCCGACAAAACAAGTCGTGTAGTTGCCTGACCCGGAGAAGGTGCATAGCCCCGTGCACCGACGCCGCGCGTGAGAATGATTTTAACGATGCCGTCTCCGGCTTCTGCTACCCGGCATACTTCTCGCAGCAACAGATTCTCGTCCGGACAATCCAGTGCCAGCGCTGCACAATCTGCAGCCAGCTTGGCAAAATGATCCGGCCACCAAAGCGGCTGTCCAGCTTGCGTACGCAATGTGCGGAACACGCCATCGCCA
>JBKJIS010000006.1:0-6492 GCA_046598305.1 Thiobacillus sp. | reverse complement strand
GCCATTGGTGAAGAAGTGTTGCCCGATGTCGTCAATTTCCTGATGACCATGGCGTCCAAAACATCGGGCTATATTTTGACGCTGATTGTGGCCACGGCCCCCCTCGCGGCGCAGCGTTTGGCTGATGAGAATCTGTTTCGCGCCTACCTCAACGTGTTGGAGATTGTGCTTGCACAGGCGCCGCGTGGCCTCCGGCCGATGCTGGAAAACCTGGAGCGCTTGCTCTCCCAGCTGACACTGGGCGGCTTGCGTCGCTGGGTGCAGTGGGGCGCACATGCGTACAAGACCGATTTTGAAGGACAAGCTGCTTACTTTTCTTTGAGTACGCCCGACTCGATGGGTGTACTGCAGCAGCAGCGCAAGGGCACGTTGTTCGTGGATGTGCAAAGGCGGCTGAATATATATTTGCGCGCCATGTGGGGCCGGGATTTCTTTCTGCGCCCCACTTCGGGTGATTATGAAAGTCGTGAGGGCATGAAGCCTTATATCGAACGCTTCGTCATCTATATTGCAGATGCGTTCGACGACTACAAGCCGTTTGGCGACGATACGCCTGACGAAGCAATCATCCCAGGACTTGAAATTTACCGTGCCGCGGCCAACCATTGCGCTGCGCATCTGGTTCACACGGGCGCGCCACTGTCGATGCAAATGCTGAGTACCACGCAGATGGCGATCATCGAAACAATTGAAGATGCGCGTGTGGAAGAACTGGCCTGTCGTGATTTCCCGGGCATGCGTTTTTCCTGGCTGGCACTTCATCCTTCGCTTGATACCAACGAGCCAAAATGTGTTGGTGACCTGCTGAATCGGCTGGCGCGCGCGCTGCTTGACCTTGAGTCAGCCGATCCGCATCCCTGGGTTCAGGAAGGCGTGAACCTGTTCCGGGCTGAGGCCGATCTGGCCAGCAACCAGATCAGCTGGAATATCGGGATTGCATTAACGCATACACTGGCGTTGATTCCGCTTCCGGAATTCAACGTTCGCACCGACGTGTTGCGCGCCATTTATCGTGACGATAACCGCACGGTGTGGGAATCGGAAGAATACGACGTCGATGCCGCACTGGAAGCCACCTGGGGCGGCCAGCAGACGCGCAAAAAAGTCTCTTTGATGGAAATGGTCAATGAGCTGAACAATGAGTACGCAAGTGATGACGCAGAAGAAATCTGGGTCCTCGAAACGCCGTTCTACCTCGACGAGGAAGGCGTGACCATCAACGAGCTGGAAGGCCGCCCACCGATTTCAGATCCTTATCATTACCATGAGTGGGATTATCAGATTCAGCTCGAACGTCCGAGCTGGGCCACGGTGCTGGAACGCCGTCCGCCGCTGGGTGAACTTGCAGTGATCGAAAAAATCGTCACCGATAACAAGCCGGTGATCTCACGTCTTAAATACCTGATTGAATCGATGATTCCGCAGGCGATGCAGCGCATTCGGCGGCAAGAAGACGGCGACGAGCTCGACATCAACGCAGCAATAAGCGCCATGATCGATATTCGCATGGGTCTGCAACCTGACACCCGCATCATGATGCGCTATAAGCGCAACGTGCGGGATCTTGCGGTGATGGTCCTGCTTGATATGTCGGAGTCTTCCAACGACAAGGTGCGCGGCCATGACTACAGCATCATGGATTTGTCACGCGCCGCGACGGTGTTGCTGTCTGATGCCCTTGATCGTATTGGCGATCCGTTCGCATTGCATGGGTTTTGCTCCGATGGCCGTCACGATGTTCATTACTATCGCTTCAAGGATTTTGATCAGCCGTACAACGACCTGGTGAAAGCGCGTCTGGCGGGCCTCAAGGGATCGTATTCCACCCGCATGGGTGCCGCGCTGCGCCATGCTGGCGAACAACTCAAGCTGCAGCCCGAGAGCAAGAAAATCCTGTTCATCATCACCGATGGTGAGCCTGCCGATAATGATGTACGTGATCCGCAATACCTGCGGTTCGATACCAAACGTGCGGTCGAAGAATTGGCGCGGGATGGCATCACCGTTTATGCGTTGAGTCTCGACCCGCACGCCGATCAATACGTGGCAAGCATTTTCGGCGCCAAGAACTTTACCGTGCTGGACAAAGTTGAACGCCTGCCGGAAAAATTACCAATGCTGTACATGGGCCTGACCCGTTGAGCGACAGAACCATGCATATCAGCCTGCGCACTTTCGTCTTCATGGACGCGCTGCAACCGCAGCTCGCGTCCTATCTCGCCACCTCTTCGCAGGGATTTTTGCCGGTTCCCGGCGATGCCTGCCTGTGGGTCGAGGTTTCACCCGGTATGGCGGTACACCGACTGTCCGACATCGCGCTCAAGGAGACCAATGTTCACCTCGGCGAGCAGGTGGTGGAACGTACCTTTGGCTCAATGGAAATCCACTACCGTAACCAGAGCGAAGTCATGGAAGCCGGCAATACCATTTTGCGGCAGTTGAATACCACCATGGATACGCGCATGGCGTGCAAAATCCACTGGAACGAGGTCATCTGCGGCATGACTCCGGATCACACCACACTCATCAACCGCCAGTTGCGCAAGGGCTCGATGATTCTTCCGGGGAAGGCCATGTTCATTCTCGAAGTCGAGCCTGCGGGCTATGCCGTCTATGCCGCCAATGAAGCGGAAAAAGCCGCGCACGTTACGCTGGTGGACGTTAAGCCGTTCGGTAACTTTGGACGCTTGACCATGATGGGTTCTGAAGCCGAGGCCGAGACAGCGCAAAGCGCGGCGGTGCAAGCCATCGAAAATCTTAACAAGCAAGCCCGTCGGATCACGGAAGGCTGACATGCCCCCGCATGTTGGCGGCTCGACACGTCGATTTATTGGCGACGAGCCTGCCGAACTCGCGCGTGCGGCCGACATTTTGCGTGCAGGTGGGCTGGTCGCATTCCCCACCGAAACTGTTTATGGACTAGGCGCGGATGCGATGAATGATGCGGCCGTGGCGAAAATTTTTGCCGCCAAGGGGCGGCCTGCCGACCATCCGCTGATTGTGCATATTGCCTCCGCAGATGAACTGACGCAGTGGGCTCGCGACATACCCGAGACAGCGTGGGCGTTAGCTGCGCAATTCTGGCCAGGCCCGCTCACCTTGATTTTGAAACGCGCATCGGGCGTGGCGGATGCCGCCAGTGGTGGCCTTGACACTATCGGCCTGCGGGTGCCGGGGCATCCGGTCGCGCAGGCACTGCTGCGCACTTTCGGTGGCGGCATTGCCGCGCCTTCCGCCAATCAATTTGGACGCATCAGCCCAACCTGCGCTGAGCATGTGCTGTCTGAACTGGAGGGCCGCATCGCGGCGGTCATTGATGGGGGCGTTTGTACTATAGGGCTGGAATCGACCATCCTCGACCTGAGCGGCCCCCGTCCCCAGGTGCTGCGTCCGGGGGCAGTCACGGCGGACAGGCTGGCAGCGATCATCGGCCCGCTGGACGAGGTGCCCAGCGCCGACGCGCCCAAGGCACCGGGCAGCCTGGCGGCGCACTACGCGCCCGCCACCCCGCTGCGTCTGCTTGAATCCGCTTTGCTTGAATCCGAAGCCACCCGGCTTGCCCGGGCAGGCACGGTTACCGTGCTGGCGCGCCGGGCGCCGCTATCGGCCGTCAATTGCCGCTGGATGAGGCTGCCAGAAGAGGCGGCCGCGTTTGGACACGATTTGTACGCGCGGCTGCGAGAGGCCGATGCGCAGGGGGGTGCAAGTATCCTGATCGAGGTGCTTCCCGCCACCCCAGAATGGGAGGCGGCCCGCGATCGTTTGCAGCGCGCGGCCATGGGATCGGGCTGGGTCGAGCGATCCGGGTAGTGAACAAACCCATCGCTGCCGCTGCAATCAAGCACGCATCAAGCCACCCCATTCGGCTTGATTAACCTAAAAACCTCAGTTGACCGCACTTAACCGTTGGGAATGCCGCATGAATACTAGCTTGACTGCCTTCGAGCCATCACCTGGCGGGTGAGAGCGCTACGCACCCGCTGATACGTCTGGTCGTGCGCCTGCCTTTGTCGCTCCTCGTTGCCCACAAGGGGACTCCGATCCACTCCGGGCTGAAGCCCGTGTGGAGTCGTATGCGCCAGCCACCCGCCCAAACGTACCCGAAAAGAGCATAAACACCATCGGGCGCGTCCAACTGAGGTTTCTAGGTTAAGGCATTGAGATGTGGCCCCTCGCTTTGCGCAGTCGTCGCCATGAGCGTGTTGGCACAAGTGCGGCGCAACTACTGGCTGGCAAAGCCCGTCCGCATTGGCTCGAACTGCTGGGCTTTATCCGGATTCAATGAGCTTGATAGCTTTGCTGAAGAGCCAAACACTGCCTTTTCAGGCACCATTCGAAGTCAGATTTGCTCCACTTATTGGGCTGAACTTCCTGCGCCTGTGTAATCAAAAATAGCGCTTTTTAAACCACGCCAATAATGTATAACGGTGTAAGACAACCAATTTTGCGTATAAAGTATTTTTTTAAAGTTTTGTGCGCGGATATATACGCCTTGTTACCTTATGTTGCATTTATTTAAATTAGTATCTATAATATGCAACATATCGCGTACAAAGTTAACTAATGTTTATTATATGCAGAATTGAGCGTGTTAAATGAGCGTTATTATGTCAACGAACCAGACGTCAGAAGAGCTTGAGCAGCGCATCGGCGAGAGCCTGAAGACGCTTCGGCTGAGCCGTAACATCGGGCAACGCGTGTTGGCTGAGCGTGCTGGCGTGAGCACGCGAGCGCTCCAGAGCCTGGAATACGGGGAGGGCTCCTCGCTCAGCACACTGGTGCAGGTGCTCCGCGCGCTGGGCCGCGAAGACTGGCTCAATACGATTGCGCCCGTGGCCACCGTGAACCCGATGAACGCCGTCCGGCACGCCAAACCGCGCCAGCGCGCACGGCGCCGTGCCACTGACATTTCCCTATAACAGTAGGGGATCGATTGCCTGATGCGCACCCAGAAGAAAGCTGCCCAAAACAAAGCTGCCCAAAACAAAACGGTGGCTTACAAGCACGTCGACCGGGTGGAGGTTTTCCTGTGGGACCATCTCATGGGAGCGGTCATGCTGGACCCCGCCTATGGCTATTACGCGTTTGCCTACGCGCCGGCATTTTTAAAGAGCGGTATTCAACCTGCTCCACTGCAGATGCCCCTAAACAACGGTGATGCGTTCATCTTTACGGACCTGCCCACCGAGACCTACAAGCGACTTCCTGCGCTGCTGAGCGATGCGCTGCCCGACGACTTTGGCAACGCGCTCATCAACCGCTACATGGCAGACCACGGCATCCCGGTGACAGAAGTCACTGCGCTCGACCGCTTGGCGTACATGAACAATCGTGCCATGGGCGCACTGACGTTCAAGCCGGCGCGCGGGCCTGCAAAGACGAAGCTAACGTCCATCGAACTGAGCAAACTGGTGACCGAAGCCCGCAAGGTGGTCAGCGGCAGCATCGAAGACGACGACCACGCCAACGCGGCGCTTCGCAGCATCCTCGACGTCGGCACCTCCGCCGGAGGCGCACGGGCGAAAGCCGTTATTGCCTGGAATCCGCAGACACATGAAATCCGTTCGGGGCAGCTCAATGCCCCCGAAGGCTTCGAGCACTGGCTCCTCAAGTTCGACGGCATGGGTAAAGACAAAGAGCTCGGTGAGCCGGGCGGCTACGGCCGCATCGAGTACGCGTATTACCTGATGGCAAAGGCCGCGAAAATTTCAATGTCCGAGTGCCGTCTGCTCGAGGAGAATGGCCGCGCGCACTTCATGACGCGCCGATTCGACAGGGAAGGCGCCAATACACGGCATCACATGCAAACCCTGTGCTCGCTTAACCATCTCGACTACAAGAAAAAAGGGACAAACTCCTATTCCCAGCTCTTCACCACGATGTCTGCGCTGAACCTGGCGTACGAGCAGAAAGAAGAAGCCTTTCGACGGATGGTGCTCAACGTGATGGGACGCAACTGCGACGACCATACGAAGAACCACTCCTTCCGCCTTCGCCAAGGTACCGCCTGGGAGCTCTCGCCAGCTTACGACGTCACCTTTGCCCACAATCCTGACGGAGAGTGGACAAATCAGCACCTGATGTCCGTGAACGGCAAGTTCAAGGGCTTTACAGAAGACGACCTATTGGCAGTGGCGGACCGGTTTGCCATTGGCTCCGCGCCGAAGGTCATCAGCCAGGTGCGTGAGGCCGTGAAGGCGTGGCCAGAGTTCGCGGCCAGAGCGGGCGTCAGCGCGCAGCAGTCCGAGCATATCGGCAAGCAGCAGCTTCTGTTGCCGTGACCTGCGGATGGCAGAGGCAGGTTATGCATTTAAAGAAATTTAATTGACTCTGACACTCATGTCACAAGTTTAAGCCGTAAGTCATGGCAGTGCCACTTAGAACAGGTGAGTAGGGTGGGTGGAGCGCAGCGTAACCCACGGCTTTTGGTGTCCGAACGGTGGGTTACGGCGCAAAATTCGCGCCTAACCCTCCCTACCAACTCCGCCAAAA
>JBKJIS010000207.1:0-15708 GCA_046598305.1 Thiobacillus sp. | reverse complement strand
TGTCGGATACCGACAAGGTGCGGATTTTTTATGAGGATTGTCGCGCCAATGGGCTGACTATGTTGCCGCCGGACATCAACCAGTCCGGTTATCGCTTCGAACCCGTCAGTAAAGCCGAAATTCGTTATGGTCTGGGTGCGATAAAAGGCAGTGGAGAGGCCGCGATTGGTGCGATCGTCGTCGAACGTGTGGCTAACGGTCCGTATGTTGGCTTGTTTGATCTGGCGCGGCGGGTCGACAAACGCTACCTGAATCGTCGCACGCTCGAAGCCCTGGTCAAGGCCGGCGCGTTTGACCGGATCAATGATCATCGCGCCAGCCTGCTGGCTTCAGTCGGCGCCGCCCTGGAAACCGCTGACCGTGTCGCGCGCAGCGGCGGCCAGGTGGGGCTGTTCGGCGAAGCGCTCGAAGGCGGCGAAGACCTGATCGACGTGCCGCATTGGTCGGAGCAGGAACAGTTGATGCAGGAAAAATCGGCCCTCGGCTATTTTTTCAGCGGCCATCCGTTCACCTCCTATCTGGCCGAAGTCTCCAGCTTCGCCAAAAGGCAGCTGGATAGCCTGGAGCCCTCACGCGATCTGGTGATGCTGGCCGGTATCGTGGTTTCTGTGCGCACTCAGATGACGCGGCGCGGCAAAATGATGATTTTGCTGCTGGACGACGCGACTGCGCAGGTGGAAGTGGTGATTTTCAACGAGTTGTACGAGCAGCAACGCCACCTTCTGAAGGATGACACCTTGCTGGTGATTGAGGGCAAGGTGAATCGTGATGATTATTCCGGTGGCCTGAGGGTGACGGCAGAGCAGATTTACGACCTGGCTGGCGCGCGTACCCGCTTTGCACAGGGGCTGCGTTTGGCCTGCAACGGCCAGTGCAGCACCCAACCCGGCAGTGGCCGCAAACTGGCCGAATTGCTGGCACCCTACAAAGCCCAGGTTGGCGGCTGCCCGGTGTGGGTGGAATATCACACCCCCAATGCACGCTGCAAAGTACGGTTGGGTGAAGAGTGGCGTGTCCGCCTGGATGACCGCTTGCTGGAGTCGCTGGGCGGTTGGCTCAAGCCCGAAGCGGTGAATGTGATCTACTGAATTTTCCTGGAAACGGCAGGCGCCCGACCAGACGTACCCGAGAGGGCATAAATGCCAGCGGGTGCGTAGCGTTCTCACCCAAAAGGTGAAGTTCATCGAAGGCAGAGAAGTCAGTATTCATGCGGCATTCCGAAAGGTGAAGCGCGGTCAACTGCCATTCCTGGGATTATGTGGCACCAGAGATACACAATACTTAATCAGGCATTTATTTGAAAGAATTTGAAAGAATGTGTTGACAGGTATAACGTTATATTAGAAACTACTTATAACGCTGATGTTGCCGCAACGGCCGTCAGTGTTGTCTCCTCCAATCCTCCCTCCAAGGTGGATACTCAGCCCGACTCAAAAGAGTCGGGCATTTTTTTGGCCGACGTTTTCATTATGGCCGCACTGGATCGTATTCAGGCTAGCCGCACCGTTTTTCAAACCGCGTTTGTCGTGGTATTCGTGGCCCATGGGCGGGCGTGGGCGTAAACCGGATAGGCACGGATTAAACATCAGCGTCGCGGGCAGTGAATCAGCAGCCGTCGGGGGGATTACCATTACTCGAAAATGCTAGCCAATTTCGCCAGTATCCTCGCGCATCATAGGCATGGTGAGGCAACGGCAAGCTGCAAGGTAAGGGATAATCCTGGACCATGTCCGTATCCATTTATCCCCCCGCCCTATTTCTGATGGGTCCAACCGCCTCGGGCAAAACTGCGCTTGCGGTAAGCCTGGTTGAACGCTTTCCGCTGGAGATCATCAGCGTCGATTCGGCGCTGATCTATCGCGACATGAACATCGGCACGGCCAAACCCGATGCCGCCACCCTGGCGCGGGCACCGCATCATCTGCTGGATATTCGCGATCCGACAGCATCCTATTCGGCAGCCGCGTTCTGCGCGGATGCACAGCACTTGATGGCCGAGATCACCGCGCGTGGCAAGGTGCCGTTGCTGGTTGGCGGCACCATGCTGTACTTCCGGGCGTTGCTACAGGGCTTGGACGACTTGCCGCAGGCCGACCCGGCCCTGCGGAAAAAACTGGACATCGAAGCGGCAAGCCGGGGCTGGCCTGCTTTGCACGTTGAGCTGGCGCATATCGATCCGTTGACGGCCAAACGCTTGTCACCCAATGATTCCCAGCGAATTGGTCGTGCACTGGAGGTCTACCAGCTGACCGGAAAACCCATGTCGGCACAGCTCGACCAGGCGCAATCGGCGCTGCCTTATCATGTGCTGCAACTCGCCCTGATCCCGGCAGACCGTGCTGTCTTGCATCAACGCATCGCCACACGATTCGATGCCATGCTCGCCGAAGGCTTGCTCGATGAAGTGGCGGCGCTACGCCAGACCTATACCCTCACGGCTGACCTGCCTGCCATGCGTGCTGTGGGCTATCGCCAGGCGTGGGCTTTTTTGGAGGGTGCCATTGATCGGGTGGGGCTGCGTGAGCAGGGTTTGGCTGCGACGCGTCAACTTGCCAAACGTCAGCTGACCTGGCTGCGCTCCTGGCCTGATGCCGTGGCACTGGATGCGCTGGCCGACGATCTGGATGCGCAAGCCTTTGATCAGGTTGTGCGGCACCTGAACCCTTAATCCTGGCTGACTGACTTAACCGTGGCGCTGACCTGCCCTCGGTGCAAACGGATTCCAATAGGGTCGCCTGATTTGAGGGTGGTGGCATCCTGAACCAGAGCGCCATTTTCCAGATGTACGATACTGTAGCCGCGCGCCAGCACGCCTTCCGGACTGAGGTGGCCAAGACTGCTGTTAAGGCGTGCCAGATTGAGCTGGCGCTGCACCAAGCCGCTTTGAACGGCGCGTTGCGCACGAGCGCTAAGTGCTTCCAACACGTGCTGCTCACGTTGAATGACGTGCAGAGGGTTCACCAGCCGCTGGCTCAAATGGGTCACCCGGAGGTGTTCCCGCGTCAGGCGGGACCGCGTGGCGCTGTGCAGGCGCTGCGCTATCTGACTTACTTCAATCTGCTGGCGGCGCAAGTGTTCGGCGGGATGGATCAGCCGGCGTGCCAGGTAATCGAGGCGCTGGGTTTCATTGTGTTGGGTGCGGGCGAGGTGGCGGTGTAGCTGGTGGGCCAGCCGCCCTAATTGCTGCAGCAGCTCCTCGCGCACCGGGCTGGCCAGCTCAGCCGCAGCAGTGGGGGTGGGTGCACGCAGGTCGGCGGCAAAGTCGGCCAGGGTGAAATCGGTTTCATGGCCGACACCACTCACCACCGGCATCGGGCTCGCGGCAATCGCCCGCGCCACCGCTTCATCGTTGAATGCCCACAAGTCTTCCAGCGAGCCGCCACCACGGCACACCAGCAGGACATCACATTCGGCGCGTGCACCGGCGGCCCGAATGGCTGCAGCAATCCGGGCACCCGCACCGGCGCCTTGCACCGGCGTGGGATAAAGAATGACAGCTAGCCCTGGCATACGCCGAGCCAGCGCAGTCAGGACGTCATGCAAGGCTGCTGCCTGAGGCGACGTCACGATGCCGATGCAGCGTGGGAAGCGGGGCAACGCACGTTTGGTGAGCGGATTGAACAAGCCTTCTGCCTCGAGCTTGGCACGCAGCTTGAGAAAGGCTTCGTACAAACGCCCGGCGCCGGCGCGACGAATGGATTCGGCGCCCAGCTGGAATTCACCGCGCGCTTCATATAAGGAGGGCAGGGCGCGGATTTCAACATGGTCGCCATTGGCCGGGGTGAAATCGGAAAACTGGTTGCGGCCGCGGAACATCACACAGCGAACCTGCGCGTTGGCATCCTTCAGGGAAAAATACCAGTGGCCGGAAGCCGCACGGAGAAAATTGGAAACCTCACCTTCGACCCACAGCAGGGGCAATTGCGATTCGAGCGCGCGGCGCGCCATGCGGTTGAGCTCGCTTACAGTGAGCACCGGCAGGCTGGAAGAGGGTTCGGGGTCGTGGTCGAGCAAGTCCATGGGCTGGAGAATAACGGGTTAGCGCAGGCACGCTTCATGCACAGCTGTCATTTCTTTATAAAAAATATTTTAAATCTCTATTGACGTGGGCATCTGTTTTGTAACTTATTGATAACAAAGGATTATGTACATTGGTTACTTTTTGGGCCAAAATGCTTTTCCCTTTGTGGGCGGGTGTTTAGAGCGTTCGGGAGGGGGTTTCACACAGACTTATCCACACCATTTGTGGAGAACTTAACAATACTGACACAATCGACTTAAAATAATTGGTGCTTGCCCAAACCGGCAGGTGAGCGCTACATTTCGGTTGTTGTCTACTCATGGAGTTGTATCCAGTGCTTGCTATTATTGAGGCGGCCGGTTGGCCGATCTGGCCGTTGATCCTGGCGTCGGTTGTCGCCGTGGCCATTATCATCGAACGTGCCTACAGTTTGCGGAACCAGGAAGTGGCCCCGACCAGTTTGTTGCTGGACACAGTCAAAACCTATCAGGAACGCGGCGTCACCCCCGAACTGATCACCACGCTGTCTGATGGTTCACCGTTGGGACGGATCTTTGCGGTTGCACTGAAAAATGCCCATAGCTCACGCGAAATCATGAAGGAATCTATTGAGGAGTCCGGACGCGCGGTGACGCATGAACTCGATCGCTTCCTGACATCCCTCGGCACTATTGCCAGCATGGCACCCCTACTGGGTTTGTTTGGTACGGTTATCGGCATGATCGAAATATTCGGTGCTCAAACATCTGTAGGAACCAACCCTGGCCAGTTGGCCCATGGTATTTCGATTGCCTTGTACAACACCGCATTCGGTCTGATTGTGGCCATCCCCGCCATGATTTTCTACCGTTATTTCCGCAGCAAAGTAGAGTCGCTGGTGGTCGACATGGAGCAGCAGGCGATCAAACTGGTGGAGATCGTCCACGGAGACCGGAAGTAAGCCATGAATTTTCGTCGCGGTCGCCGTGAAGACTACCCGGAAATCAACCTGATTCCGTTCATCGACATCCTGCTCGTTATCGTGATTTTCCTCTCGGTGACGACCACCTATGCACGTTTTGCCGAACTCAAGATCAACCTGCCGACCAGCAGTGCTGAGCAGACGCCCAATCAACCCAGGCAGATTGAAGTGGCGGTAGCCGAAAGTGGCCGCTATCAGATCAATGACGCGACCATTGGTGAGGCCACAGTTGACCAAATAGCCGCTGCACTGAAGCAAGCGGCCGGCGATCAAACCGAGCCGGTGGTGGTTATCAACGCGGATGCGCGTGCCTCGCATCAATCTGTGGTGAACGTGATGGAAGCGGCGCGCCGGGTTGGGCTCTCCCGTATCACTTTCGCCACCCAAACGGCACCCTAGTGTTTTCTCCTCAGCATTTCTGGGCGCGAACCGGCGTGCTCACGGTGCTGCTTTTGCCCTTGGCCTTGTTGTTTTCGGTCGTGTCAGGGCTGCGTCGACAGGCTTATCGGCGAGGCTGGCTCAAGGCGATTTCGGTGGGCGTACCGGTAATCATCGTCGGCAATATAACTGCGGGCGGTAGTGGTAAAACCCCCTTGGTGATCTGGCTGGTGAACTGGTTGCGGTCGCAGGGCTATCGGCCAGGCGTGGTCAGCCGGGGTTATGGCGGTTCAGCGCGCGGCTGCGTCGAGGTGAACCCCGACAGTCTGGCGGCAGAAGTGGGGGATGAGCCGTTGCTGATCCGTGTTAAAACCAGCGCTCCCGTAGTGGTGGGGCGTGACCGGGTAGCGGCTGCGCGCATGCTGATTGCGCACCACCAAGTGGACTTGATCGTCGCCGATGATGGCTTACAGCATTACCGTCTACACCGTGATCTCGAACTGGCGGTTGTGGATGCGGCAACCGGTTTGGGTAATGGCTGGCCGCTGCCGGCCGGACCCTTACGTGAACCGAAAGCGCGCTTGCACAGTGTGGATGCGGTGATCCAGGTCGTGCGGGGTGATAGTCCGCCCACCGCTACCATCCCGGTGCCGACCTGGCGTGCCGATTACACTGCTAGGCAGGCCTATCGCCTATGTGCGCAGCATGAGAAACTGGCGTTGAGTGATTTACCCTTACGTGACTGGCTCGCTATAACCGGAATTGGCCACCCTCAGGGGTTTTTTGATATGTTGGAGGCCCGGAAAATTCGGTTTACTCCCCGTATCTTTGCGGATCATTACGCGTTTAAAGAAGTTGACCTGCCCGTTGGCGGCGCAGTGTTAATGACTGAAAAAGACGCGGTAAAATGCAAGGGTTTTGCAGGGCAAGATTGGTGGGCGATTGCGCTTGAAGTCAGTCCTGAAAGCGGATTCATTGACTGGCTGGGCACACGCTTCAAAAGCAAGTCGTAACAGGCTGACACAGCCAAAGCATCTCAACCTTACAGGACGCTTCACGATGAACCCAAAACTACTTGAAATCCTTGTGTGCCCGGTCTGCAAAGGTCCACTTGAGTGGAAAAAACCCGTGCTTGAACTGACGTGCCGAGCCTGCCGGATAGCCTATCCTATCCGCGACGACATTCCGGTCATGCTCCCCGAAGAGGCGCGTCCACTGGGGCCTGATGAAATTCACGGCAATAAGTAACGATGCATTTCCGTGTCGTCATCCCTGCGCGCTTTGCTTCCAGCCGTTTGCCAGGCAAGCCCTTGGCAGATATCGGCGGGCGCCCCATGGTGATACGGGTATTGGAGCGCGCCTTGCAGTCTGGTGCTGAATCTGTCGTCGTTGCGACTGACGATATTCGCGTGCAGCGGGCTGTCGAGGCTGCGGGTTATCAGGCCTTGATGACTTCCCCGGATCACCAGTCTGGCACCGAGCGTCTGGTTGAAGTGGCCGAAACCCTGGGTTGGTCAGACGACACGCTGGTAGTCAATGTACAGGGCGATGAACCCCTGATCGAACCGGAGTTGATCCGCGAAGCTGCACGTCAGTTGGTGTTGCATAGTGATGCGGTGATGGCGACGCTGGCGCATCCGATTCACGATCACGCCGACTTCATCAATCCCAACATCGTTAAAGTGGTGGCTGATGAAGCCGGCTATGCGGTGTACTTCAGCCGCGCACCGATTCCCTGGCCGCGTGATGCGTTTGCCGCGCAAGCAGCCATGCCACACGAGCTCGGCGCCCTGCGGCATATTGGTTTGTACGCTTACCGTGCAGGGTTTTTGCGCACCTATTCCAGCCTGGCGGCTTCCCCGCTGGAGCGCTATGAAATGCTTGAGCAACTCCGGGTGCTATGGCACGGACACCGCATCAGCCTTGGGATTACGCCGACTGAACCCGCACCGGGAGTCGATACGCCAGAAGACCTGGAGCGCGTGCGACAGCTGTTTTCGGCAGGCTGATTTGAGTGGGGTGAATCCCTGAATAAAATTTTTTAAGTGTTGCTTCGGTAAAGCTTGGCTTAGTCTATTCAGGTTTTTTCCAATCCAAATACCTAGGGAGACTGCAATGCGTATGATTCTGTTGGGAGGCCCCGGCGCGGGCAAGGGCACACAAGCTAATTACATCAAGGAACAATTCGGCATCCCCCAGATTTCCACCGGCGACATGCTGCGTGCACAAATCAAGGCAGGGTCCGAGCTTGGCATGCAGGCCAAGGCCATCATGGATGCAGGCGGTCTGGTGTCTGACGACATCATCATCGGCATGGTGAAAGCACGCCTTCTCGACGCCGACTGCAAAAACGGCTATCTGTTCGACGGATTCCCTCGCACCATTCCGCAGGCTGAAGCGATGAAGGCTGCTGGCGTACCGATTGATTACGTGGTCGAAATTGATGTCGCCGACGAAGAAATCGTCAATCGCATGTCGGGCCGTCGCGTGCACTTGGCCTCGGGCCGAACCTATCACGTGGTGTTCAATCCGCCCAGGGTGGCTGGCAAGGATGACATCACCGGTGAAGACCTGATCCAGCGCGACGACGACACCGAGGAGACGGTGATAAAGCGCCTCGATGTTTACCATGCACAGACCGAGCCGCTGGTGAAGTATTACGGTGACTGGGCCGCACGCGGTGAAGCCGGCGCACCCAAGTATGTGAAGGTTGCAGGTGTCGGCAAGGTCGATGGCATTCGCGATTCGATTTTTGCTGCACTGGGCTGATCCGGAGTACCTTAACGATGCCGCAGATGATTTCCCCCATGACCGATACCGAGCGCTGGATAGTCCAGCAGTCGGTCAATGAACGGTACAAAAGGGAAGTCGTGGTCCAGGATGTCGAAACCGAGATTCGGTTGTATATCGATAATCGTGAATTGACACTGTGCCCGGGTTTTTACTGGAACGAGCAGGGCTGCCATTTCGTTCTTTCCAAAACCGGAGACTCGCGTTATCGCAGCATGTTTTTCTATCGCATCCGCGACCGTTTTGCGACCGGGCGCGAAGAGTACGACGACATCGGTGACTGTGTAACGACCCTGCTGAAAATGCAGGCCGACGAGGAAGCCAGGCGATTGTCCGAAGCAGAACCGTCCGGCAACAGTTGAATTAAACAAGCCAGCCCAGATTGACGATCCGGCGCTGGCTTTTTGTTAAGTAATTGGCCGATACGCGGCCCATCAAAAATAAAGAGGAGACAACAGCATGGCAATCAAACCCGCAGCCAAAAAAGCAGTAGTCAAGAAACCTGCCGCGAAAAAAATGAACGCCTTCTACGCCCAGTCCGGTGGCGTGACCGCGGTCATCAACGCATCCGCATGCGGCGTGATAGAAACCGCGCGCAAGCACAAAGACAAGATCGGCAAGGTCTACGCCGGTCGCAACGGCATCATCGGCGCGCTGACCGAAGACCTGATCGATACCACCAAGGAATCCGCCAGCGCGATTGCCGCACTGCGCTCCACGCCGTCGGGCGCCTTCGGTTCCTGCCGCTTCAAGCTGAAATCGCTGGAAGCCAACAAGCGTGAATATGCGCGCCTGATCGAAGTGTTCAAGGCGCACAACATCGGCTACTTCTTCTACAACGGCGGCGGCGATTCGGCCGACACCTGCTTCAAGATCAGCCAGTTGTCCGAGCAGATGGGCTATCCGATCCAGGCCATCCACGTGCCAAAGACGGTCGATAACGACCTGCCGATCACCGACTGCTGCCCGGGCTTTGGTTCGGTCGCCAAATACATCGCCGTGTCGACGCTGGAAGCCAGCTACGACGTGCGCTCGATGGCCAAGACTTCGACCAAGGTGTTCGTGCTCGAAGTGATGGGCCGTCACGCCGGGTGGATCGCGGCTGCAGGCGGACTGGTTGAAGACCACGGCATTCCGGTCGTCATCCTGTTCCCGGAAATCGAATTTGACCAGAAGAAATTCCTCGCCCGTGTCAACAAACTGGTGAAGGAACACGGCTACTGCACCGTGGTGGTGTCTGAAGGTTGTCACTACCCCGACGGCACCTTCCTCGCCGAGCAGGGCACACGCGATGCGTTTGGCCACGCCCAGTTGGGGGGGGCCGCACCGGTGGTCGCCAACATGATCAAGGACGCGCACGGCCACAAGTTCCACTGGGCCGTTGCCGATTACCTGCAGCGTGCTGCACGTCATGTCGCGTCCAAAACCGACGTCAAGCAGGCCTATGAATTGGGCCAAAAAGCGGTCGAGCTCGCGATCAAGGGCCATAATTCGGTGATGCCGACGATTGATCGTCTGTCGGATGTGCCCTACAAGTACAAAATCGGCATGGCGCCGCTGTCCAAGGTTGCCAACGTCGAAAAATTCATGCCGCGCGATTTCATCACCAAAGATGGCTTCGGCATCACCGCCAAGTGCAAGCGATACCTGACGCCGTTGATTCAGGGTGAGGATTATCCGAAATACGGCAAGGATGGCCTGCCGGTGTATGTGACACTGAAGAACATTGCGGTAGCAAAGAAACTGCCGACGTTCAAGATTTAAGCATACAAGGGGATTGGAAATCAGGGAGATACCGAGAAGATGACACTCGACCGCGCAAGGCAATTGCTCATGGTACAGGCTGATTTCGGCGGCTTTTATAATGGAAATTCTGCCAAGCTGATTTTGTCCGAAGTGCAACGCGAGCATGGGCAGGGCGCGGTTGATCAACTCATCCGGGAATTGAAGCTCGATGATATTTTTGGGTTTGAACCGGGCACTCGCTTTGAGGGTGGCCTGGCGATGGGCAAGTAGGGTTAACGGCAGCTGAGGCTGCCGTTTTTTATGTCTCTTGGAGGGGAAATAATGAATGAAGGTCTGATATTTGCGCTTGTGGCAGCAGTGCTTGCATTGCTCTACGGGATTGTGTCAATCAAATGGATTCTAGGCTTGCCCACCGGCAACGACCGCATGCGCGAAATCGCAGCGGCGGTGCAGGAGGGTGCATCCGCTTATTTGAACCGGCAATACACCACCATCGGTATTGTTGGCGTCATTCTGCTGGTCGCCATCTTCTTTGCGTTAGGCTGGCAAACTGCCGTCGGCTTTGCGTTGGGCGCGATTCTCTCCGGCCTCACCGGTTACATTGGCATGAACGTCTCGGTGCGCGCCAACGTGCGTACTGCCGAAGCCGCCAAGAATGGCCTCAACGCTGCGCTGAACGTTGCCTTCAAGGGCGGCGCGATTACCGGCATGCTGGTGGTGGGTCTGGGTCTGCTGGGCGTGGCGGGCTATTACGCTTTCCTCACCCTGGTGATGGGCGAAGATACCGCCAAGGCGACGCACGCGTTAGTGGGTCTGGCCTTCGGTGGCTCGCTGATTTCAATCTTCGCCCGTCTAGGCGGCGGTATCTTCACCAAGGGCGCTGACGTCGGTGCCGACCTGGTGGGTAAGGTCGAAGCCGGTATTCCTGAAGATGACCCGCGCAACCCGGCTGTGATTGCCGATAACGTCGGCGATAACGTGGGCGACTGCGCCGGTATGGCGGCCGACCTGTTCGAAACCTATGCGGTCACGATCATCGCCACCATGTTGCTGGGTGGCCTGCTGATTACGGGCTCGCCTGAAGCGGTGATTTATCCGCTGGCGTTGGGTGGGTTCTCGATACTGGCTTCCATCGCAGGCACCTTTTTCGTCACCGCGCGTGAAGGTGGCAAGATCATGAATGCGCTGTATCGTGGTCTTATCGTGTCCGGCGTGCTGGCCGCGATTGCCTTCTACCCCATCACCACCTGGATGCTGGGCGAGGGCGTGATGATCGACGGCGTCCTGGTGTCGTCGATGAATCTGTATCTGGCTTCGTTGATCGGTTTGGGATTAACCGCCGCCATGGTGTGGATCACCGAGTACTACACCGCAACCGAGTTCAGCCCGGTGCGTCATATCGCTGAAGCGTCGACCACCGGCCACGGCACCAACGTCATCGCAGGTCTTGGCGTGTCGATGAAATCAACCGCTGCGCCGGTGCTGGCCGTGTGTCTGGCGATCTGGGGTGCGCATGAATTGGGCGGCTTGTACGGCATCGCCATCGCTGCGACCTCCATGTTGTCGATGGCCGGCATCATCGTGGCCCTTGACGCTTATGGTCCGATTACCGACAACGCCGGTGGCATTGCCGAAATGGCCGGGCTGGATGACAGCATCCGCAACATCACCGACCCGCTCGACGCGGTGGGCAACACCACCAAGGCGGTGACCAAGGGCTATGCCATCGGCTCCGCCGGTCTGGCGGCGCTGGTGCTGTTCGCGGATTACACCTACGCCCTGAACGCTAAAGCCTTGGCGCTTGACCCCACTGCGGTCGCCATGACCTTCGACCTGTCCAACCACATGGTCATCATTGGCCTGTTCATCGGCGGCATGGTGCCTTATCTGTTTGCTGCGATGGGCATGGAAGCGGTGGGTCGCGCGGCCAGTTCCGTGGTGGTGGAAGTACGCCGTCAGTTCAAGGAGATTCCCGGCATCATGGAAGGCACCGCCAAGCCGGAATACGGCACCTGCGTCGACATGCTGACCAAGTCTGCGATCAAGGAAATGATTATTCCGTCGCTGTTGCCGGTCGCGGTTCCGGTGATCGTCGGCTTGACCCTCGGTGCGCAAGCGCTGGGGGGCGTGCTGGTTGGCACCATCGTTACCGGTATCTTCGTCGCCATTTCCATGACCACCGGCGGCGGTGCGTGGGACAACGCCAAGAAATACATTGAGGAAGGCAACTTTGGCGGCAAAGGCTCAGAGGCGCATAAAGCAGCCGTTACGGGCGACACGGTCGGCGATCCCTACAAGGACACTGCAGGCCCGGCCGTTAATCCGCTGATCAAGATCATCAACATCGTGGCGCTACTGATTGTGCCGTTGATTAGCTGAGAGCCGATTGAAACGCGCGCATCGAAAAGCGTTAGGCTTCGCCCCGGTGCCCGTGCTTCGACATGATGGGCGCCGCGGGGGGAATGATCGAACACGTTCTAATTAATCAAAAAGGAAAAACCATGACTAAAAACGTAGGGGAATTGGATCGTCTGATCCGTGCAGTGGTAGGGGGTGGACTGATTTATTATGCGATGTCGAGTTTTCCGGGTAGTGACAGCTATATGGTTCCCGCCGCAGGCATAGTTGGGTTTGTCTTGATACTGACCGCCATCTTCAGCTGGTGTCCTGCTTACTTGCCATTTGGTTTCAAAACAAGCAACACAAAGTAAGTTTTCGCAGCGTTGCAAGCATATTAAAAATGGGTTCGTCAGTAAAAACTGTGGGCGAGTTTTGTCTCGGGAAGTTTGCCAAGCACATGATATAGCGCGAGTTCCGTCATTTTAAAGGTGCGAAATCCGTACGCTTTTCTCATAGTGACTTTGGCTTTGTTGTTTAGGCCCTCGACGATGCCGCTGGAGAACGCCTTGCGGGCCCTGAAATAGTTGAGTAGCAGCTCGCGATGCTTGCGCACGGTGCCGACAAAATTTTTGAGTGGATCGATACGTGAACGCATGACCTCTTTGCACCACTGATCCAGAAACTTGCCCGCCCAAGCCGGCGACTCGTACTCCCAGAATTGCTGGAAGTATTCCTTGAACAGGTAGGCGCGTACGTTTTTGAGGTTGTAGCGCAGGACATATTTGAGCTTGATGTGCTGATGGTCAGTGAGGTTTTGTGGCCGCTTGAGTAGGCACCAGCGCGATTTTTTGAGCACCGGATCAAAGTTGGAAGTTGGGTTCGAGGCGGCCGAGTTTTTAGATGAATGGCCGCAAGCTGTCTATTATAAACATATCATTTTTCAGTTTGAACCCTATATGCCGGAAGCCTTGAAACTCGCTATTTCCAGTACCCAGCCACATGATGAGTTGTATCTTCGCCCTGCGCTCGAGGCTTCCGGGCATAGGGTACAAGCCCTTAATACATTGTCATTTCCCTCTGACTTGAAAGCACTTCGGGGTTGCGATGGGATCTTGAGTTTTGTCGGCGATACACTCGATGCAGCAGCTTTGGGCGAATTGGCGGCCTTAGGGGTTCGGCTTGTCGTCCAGCGTGCGGCAGGGGTGGATAACATTGACCTCGATGCCGCACGTCAACTGGGTCTAAGTGTGGCGCACGTGCCCGGGTATAGCCCAGAGTCGGTTGCGGAGCATGCGGTGGTCTTGTTACTGGCTATCGCGCGAAATCTTCCGCAAGCACTCGAACAGGTCAGTCACAATAACTTCAAACTTGATGGCTTGCTGGGCTTCCGCCTGTATGGCAAAACGGTCGGCATTATCGGCATGGGTCGAATCGGCCAGGCATTCGCCCGAATCATGCGTGGGTTCGGCTGTCGGGTGATCGCGTATTCACGTAGTGACTTCAAAATAGAAGGCGTGGAAGCAGTGCCGCTTGAGGTGCTGTGGCGCGAAGCACACGTGGTTTCGCTTCATTGCCCGCTCACCCCAGAGACGCTGCATCTGGTGAACGCGGCTTGCTTAGACAAGGTGGCGGTTGGACAAATCCTGATTAATACAGCGCGTGGTGGCGTGGTGGATACCCTTGCGGTGCTGGAAGCCTTGAAGTCAGGCCAGCTCGGCGCGTATGGCGCTGATGTTTACGAGAACGAAAGCTGTGTATTTTTTCGAGACTGCTCGGCATGTGGCTACGATGATCCCCTGCTGGAACGATTGCTTGCGCAGCCGCGCGCGCTAATCACCCCACATCAAGCCTTTTTCACCCACGAATCCTTGCGTGAAATTGCAGTCAGCGTGACCGCAAGCGTCAATGCCTTTGCTCGGGGTGAGCGCACAGCCGATTTTCTGGTGCCGTCAAGGCAGATCTTCGCGCCGCAGCATGAAGACGAACTGGTCGCCACGCTCAGTATCGAGCCAGGTAAAGGGTAGGGCGGGGTAAGCCGCTTCGAGCACGTCGCGGTTGTGACCGATTTCCACCACCAGCAGGCCGCCGGGGTTGAGATGGGACTTGGCTTCGGCCAGAATCTGCCGGGTCGCATCTAACCCATCTTCACCGGAACCCAGCGCAAGTGACGGTTCCGCCTGATATTCCTGCGGCAGCTCTGCCACCGATTCAGCGTTTACATAGGGGGGATTGCTGACAATCACGTCATAGGTACGGCCTTTCAGTGCCGTAAACAAATCCGATGTGATGCAAGTAATCCGATCCTGCAATGTGTAATCGTCAATATTGCGCGTAGCCACATCCAGTGCATCCTTGGATAAATCGACTGCATCGACCTGGGCATTGGGGAACGCCAAGGCTGCAAGTATGGCCAGACAGCCCGAGCCGGTACATAGGTCGAGCGCACGTGTGACCTCGTCCGGATGCTCGACCCACGGTGCCAGATTCTCATGCAACAGTTCAGCGATGAAGGAACGCGGCACAATCACCCGCTCGTCGACGTAGAAACGGTGTTCGCCCAACCAGGCTTCATGGGTGAGATAAGCGGCAGGTACGCGTTCTTTGACCCGCCGCTCGATCACCGCCTGCACCTGTTCCGATTCACCATGGGTGAGGCTGGCATCAAGAAAGGGATCGAGCCGGTCGAGCGGTAAATGCAGGGTATGCAGGATCAGATAGGCGGCTTCATCAAACGCGTTATCTGAACCGTGGCCAAAACACAGCTTGGCTTCGTTAAAGCGCGAGACGGCAAAGCGCAGCCAGTCGCGTACGGTAATGAGGGATTCGGTGTCGTCGAAATGGTTCATGGGTTCAAGGTGCCCTAGAGCGTGATCAGGTCAGCAGTTTTTCTAGCGTCTTTTGATAAATTTCCGCCAGCGGTTCAATGTTTTCCACGGCCACATGCTCGTTCAGCTTGTGGATACTCATGTTGAGGGGGCCAAATTCGACCACTTCGCGACTGATTTCAGCGATAAAGCGGCCGTCCGAGGTGCCGCCCGTAGTCGATAATTCAGGCGTGATGCCGGTTACTTCGCGGATCGCCTCACTCAGTTTCTCGCACAGCGGACCGCGTGGGGTAAGAAAGGGTTTACCGGATAAAGTCCAGTCGATTTCGAAGTCCAGACCATGGCTTTCCAGAATTTCCTGCACCGCATCCATCAGGCCTTCGGCTGTGCTGGCCGTAGAAAACCGGAAATTAAACGTGATTTCGATTACGCCCGGAATAATGTTGGTCGCGCCGGTACCCGAATGAATATTCGAGATCTGCCAGGTTGTGGGGGGAAAGTAGCTATTGCCCTCGTCCCACATGGTGTCTGCAAGCTCGGCAATCGCGGGCGCTGCCAGATGGATGGGATTCTTGGCCAGGTGCGGGTAGGCGATATGCCCTTGCACGCCTTTGACACGCAGGATGCCGGACAGCGAACCGCGGCGA
>JBKJIS010000197.1:0-18818 GCA_046598305.1 Thiobacillus sp. | reverse complement strand
AACGGCAGCGCTTCGCCCATGTGGCCAATGATCATCTTGAGTTTGGGGAAACGGTCAAATACGACAGGCCTGCACGCGCTGCGCATCATCACGTCTGGCGTATTTGACCGTTTCCCCAAACTCAAGATGATCATTGGCCACATGGGCGAAGCGCTGCCGTTCTGGATCTATCGTCTGGACTACATGCATCGCGCGACCGTGCTCTCCCAGCGCTATGACAGCATGAAACCGATCAAGAAAAAACCCAGCGACTACCTGCGTGAGAACTTCTACATTACCAACAGCGGGGTGGCCTGGGAGCCAGCGATCAAGTTTTCGCAGCAGGTCCTGGGCGTGGATCGGGTCATGTACGCGATGGATTACCCCTATCAGTATCAGCTTGACGAGGTCATCGCCATGGATGACATGACGATGACGGCTGAAGACAAGAAGAAGTTTTTCCAGACCAACGCCGAGACAGTTTTCAAGATCACCTGAATTGGCAGCAGAACGACAGCTGCTGTCATGAGGCCATGCAATTGTGCTGCGTTTGTGTTCAATCCAGCGCAAGGTGCAAAGGCCGAGCGCAGATCCGCTAAGCGCGGACAAACAACTTTTAAAGTACGGAGACCTGAACATGAAACTTACAAACCTATTAGCTTCGATGAGCATGGTGTGCGCCGCCGTGTTGCCTGTGCTCTCCCACGCGCAGGATTACCCTTCTCGCACGATTCAGTTCATCGTACCTTCCACCGCCGGCACAACGGGTGATCAGTTGGCACGGTTGCTCGGTCCAAGACTATCGCAGCGCTGGAACGTGCCCGTGGTCGTCGAAAACAGGGTGGGCGCCGGCGGCATGATTGGCATCGAGGCCGGAGCGAAAGCGAAGCCGGACGGGTATACCTTTCTGTTCTCCGCCACAGCCTTCAGTACCTTGCCGGCACTGCGCCCCAAACTTCCCTACGATCCGATCAAGAGTTTTTCTTCGGTAGTGCTGTTGGGCTCGAGTCCTTTGGTCCTGGTCGTCACCAACAGCGTTCCCGCAAAAACTGTGCGCGAGTTCATTGGCTACGTCAAGAAACAACCACCAGGCAGATTGAACTATGCGTCACCGGGCCTGGGCAGCGTGCATCACCTGACCATGGAACTGTTCAAGCAGCAAACCGGCCTTTATCTGACTCATATTCCGTACAAGGGAACCGGTGGCGCCCTCAACGACCTCGCCGCAGGTCATGTGGAAGCCGGCGTCGTTGTCTTGCAGACGGCCTTGCCACTCGTGCAAAACGGACAAATCCGAATGCTGGCCGTAATGGGGACCCAGCGCGTGGCCCAATTCCCGCAAGTGCCCACACTGGCGGAGGCAGGCGTACCCATGGTTGGCGAAGCATGGTTTGGCGTGACGGCACCTGCCGGCACGCCTCCCGCCGTGATCGCCACAATGAATTCTGAAATCAACAGCCTGCTCGCACTTCCGGAAGTGAAGGAATCAATGGCGAAGATGGGTGTGGATCCGCAGGGAGGTAAGCCCGAACAGTTAGATGCGCTGGTTCGTAGCGAAATCAAAATGTGGACCCAGGTAGTAAAAAAAGGCAACATCACGGCCGACTAAATGGAGCCGAATTTATCTTAGGAGAAGCAACTATGGCTACAAATGAGCAAAACAAACTTTTGACCCAAACTGGAAAAAATACGCCAATGGGTAATCTCTTCCGGCGCTACTGGATTCCGGCACTTCTGTCGGAAGAGATCCCGGGACCAGATTGCCCTCCTGTTCGCGTAAAACTGTTATCGGAGCAACTCATCGCGTTTCGGGATACCGAAGGCAAGGTCGGCCTGATGGACGAATTTTGTGCGCATCGGCGCGTGTCGCTATGGTTTGGCCGCAACGAAGAAAATGGCCTGCGGTGCCCGTATCACGGGTGGAAATACGACGTGAACGGCCAATGTGTCGATATCCCATCGGAGCCCACCGGAAGTACTTTCTGTAATAAGGTCAAGCTCACGGCATATCCCTGTATCGAACGCGGGGGGGTAGTCTGGACATATATGGGCCCGCCGGAGCTGCAGCCGCCCCTGCCGGAGTTCGAGTGGGCGTTAGTCCCGGATTCGCACCGGTACGTCAGCAAGCGCCTTCAGGAAAATAACTATCTTCAGGCAATGGAGGGCGGCATCGACGGTAGCCATGTGTCTTCACTGCACAGTGGCGAACTGCATACCGACCCTCTGCACAAAGGAACCCAGGGCGCGCAGTATCAGGCGGACTTGCGGCCTAAGTTCGAGGTCGCCAACTCCCCCGGGGGGATGGTGATCGGGGCCCGGCGTGAGGCTGAGCCAGGACAAAGCTACTGGCGAGTTACGCAATGGATCATGCCTTGGTACACGATGATTCCACCCTATGGCGACCACGGAGTTCATGGCCACGCCTGGGTTCCTATCGATGATGAGAACTGCTTTGCGTGGAGCATGACGCATCATCCAACCCGGCCCTTGACCGAGGCTGAACTGCATGCGATGCAAAACGGGCAGGGCATGTATGCCGAGCTCATTCCCGGCACGTATAAGACTGTCGCGAACAAGGACAACGATTACCTGATGGACCGTGAGGGCCAGAAGAGCGGCCGCTATTACAGCGGGGTAGTGGGGATTGGCATGCAGGACGCCTCTCTGCAAGAAAGCATGGGGCCCATTGTGGATCGGGCGATGGAGCGTTTGGTCGCGACGGACATGGCGATTGTCCAGGCCCGCCGGCGTCTGATGGCGGCTGCGGAAGCCCTGCCGAATGGCGGCGAACCGCCCGCTCTCGACCCTGCTTCTCACCATGTACGGTCTGCTTCTTTCGTTGCAGCCTCCGACGTTCCCCTGTCGCAGGTCGAAGAAATTTTCAAAGCGAAGTCGGGCGTAGCCCATACGTCAATTTAAGGAGCATTGCATGCACGGCAAAGTACAGGCTTCGGTGGCGTTGGAGAACAAACGAACGGAAGTCAGGGAGTTCGACTTCCCGGCCATTCCTGCCGACGGTGGTCTGCTGAAGGTGGAAAAAACTGGGGTGTGCGGCAGTGATTGGCCCTATTTTCTTAACTATCCGAAGAGCAAGGGGCCGCTCATTCTCGGTCACGAGACGGTTGGTTTTGTGTCCGCCATCGGCGCCAGTGCTGGCGCCCGATGGGGCGTGCAGGAGGGGGATCGCGTTGCGTTGGAGGAGTATCTCCCTTGCGGGCATTGCAATTACTGCCGCACCGGTGAATTTCGCCTGTGCGACGCGACCGATACGCTGCTCGGGAACGGGATTCGATACGGCTCAACCCCGATCGGTGTGGCGCCTTCTCTGTGGGGCGGATACAGTCAGTACCAGTATCTTCACCCAAATGCAGTGTTTCACAAGGTCCCTGCTCAGGTTCCAGCTGCCCTGGCTACGCTTGCGCTGCCGATGGGCAATGGCTTGGAGTGGGCTTGCCTGCAAGGCCGCGTGGCGATCGGGGAATCGGTGGTGATCCAGGGGCCGGGGCAGCAGGGGCTCGCCTGTGTTGTTGCCGCGAAAGAGGCGGGAGCTGGTTGCATCATTGTCACCGGTCTATCTGCAGATCGCCATCGGCTCGCCCTGGCACGGGAATTGGGCGCGCATCAAACCATCGATATCGAGCAATTTGATTTGCTCGAGTCGGTGGCCGATCATACGGGCGGACATATGGCAGACCTCGTCATCGATTGTGCCTCGGGAGGTCCTTCCACTGTGGTGTCGGCGATCCAGCTTGCGCGCAAGGGTGGCAGGGTATTGTTGTGCGGAAGAAAAGGGCGTCCTGTTCCCGAATTCGACAGCGACCTGTTATTCCGCAAGAACCTCACGCTCAAGGGGATGCGCGGACACAGTTATCAGGCAGTCGAGATGGCAATGCAGATCATTGCGTCTGGCCGCTATCCGCTGGAGAAAATGTGTACGCATACCTTCGGCTTGAACAATGTGGAAAATGCCTTGCATACCGTTGGCGGCGAAGGTGAACGGGATGCGATTCACTGCTGCGTGGATCCTTGGCAATGAACGGCCAGGCACTGGATGTCAGTGTGACGCCTGTTATTTTTGTCAGGTAATCAAAGATGTTAAACCAGGCGTCCACTTTCGATAGCACGGGGAGGAAGGCTTCCGTGATCAAGAAAATTCCCATCACGTTGCTGACGGGTTTTCTTGGCAGCGGGAAGACGACCCTGTTGCGCCAGGTGCTGACCTTGCCGAGCTGGGCCGACACGGTCGTTTTAGTCAATGAACTGGGCGCGGTCGGACTGGACCATCATCTCATGTGGGGCGCAAGCGACGCGGTGCTGGTACTGGAGAACGGTTGTATTTGCTGCAGTGTCCGCGATGATCTGGTTGGCGTTCTCGAAGAACTTTTCTGGAAAAGGCTGCAGCGCCAGATCCCCAGCTTTGGCCGGGTGGTGATCGAAACGACCGGCCTCGCCGACCCCAGGCCAATCATAGAAGCGCTGCTTTCCCACGGCCTGGTCGCCGAGCGTTATGCCCTCGACTGTGTGCTCTGCACGGTCGACGCCGTGTTGGGCGAAGGCCAACTGGAGCGACATCCGGAGTCGTTGGCGCAGGCAGCATCTGCCGATGTTTTGCTGGTGACAAAGACGGATATCGCAGAGGAAAGCGGCATCCAAAAACTGGAAACCGAATTGCGGGCGGTTAATCCCCTGGCGCTGATCCAACGGACCGTGGCGGGGCAATTGCCGCCCGGGTTCCTGCAGGGTTTCCCGCCGTATTCAACAGAACGTCTTGACGCAACGGTACGCGGCGGCATGAAGCTGGTTCCGCGGGTCAAGCAAGGAGTCGCGCCTGCCCTGCTTTTCGGTCGTGGACAAGCCGGCCGCTTGCACCATGACCGCGTTCAGACGATGGCGCTGCATTTCAACCGGCCATGGCAGTGGGAAGAGTTTGAGCTTGCGCTTCGAACCACCCTTTCCCGGCACGGCGACAGTATATTGCGAATCAAGGGATTGATAGCCGTTGCTGATGAGCCCTGCCCAATTGTCGTCCAGGCGGTGCAGCAAACAATCTTTCCGGTTGATCGGCTGCCGTCCTGGCCCGACAGCAAGGTTCGCAGCTTCATCGTTTGCATAGCCATTGGGCTGACCGAGGAGGCAATGGCTGAAGCGTTTCGTTCTCACATGGACCTGCCTGCTGGGGGTTTTCGCTACAAGACCCTTGGGCCGGCGCAGGACCGCAGTGCGCGGGATTCGCGCGAATATATTTTTTAAAGGATGCGTCAATTGGAATCGAAGACATTGCTTGTCCACGTTAGTAAAATTGATGACGAGGCGATCGACATTAAATCGTTTGAGCTGGTTAGCGCGGACGGTAAGCTGTTGCCGTCTTTTATCCCAGGCTCGCACATTGATGTTCATATTGCCGATGGCATCATCCGGCAATACTCTCTATGTAATAGCCCGGACAACACCCAAAGTTATCTCATTGCCGTGAAAAAGGAAGCTGCGTCCCGCGGTGGCTCCCGCGCAATGCATGAGCAAATCAAGGTGGGCGATACCCTGTTAATTGGTATGCCACGCAATAACTTTTCACTCATTCCGGAAGCCAAGCGTCACGTACTTTTGGGTGGGGGTATTGGCATAACTCCTCTGCTCAGTATGGCGCGGCATCTGCTGGCAGCAGGTGCCGACTTTGAGATGAATTACTTCAGCCGTTCGATCAAACACACGGCATTTCATGAGATTTTGTCCAGTCCGGAATTCAAAGGTAAAGTCGTATTTCACTATGCGCTCGAACCGGACGCGGTACGAGCCTATCTGCGCAAATTGTTATGGAGTCGGCCAGAGGGTGCGCATCTTTATTTGTGCGGCCCGAGATTTTTTATGGATCAGGTCGAAGCCACGGCAGCTGCTACTTGGCCTCCACAAGCGGTTCACCTCGAGTACTTTGTGGCCGATCCAATGTCATTGGCCGGTCCTCAGGATGCATTCGAGGTGACCCTGGCACGCACCGGAGGTACCTATGTCATTCCGGAGGGGCAGAGCATTGTCGATGTGCTCGCTCAACACGGGGTCCAGATCACAGTCTCCTGCGAGCAGGGCGTGTGTGGAACGTGCCTGACCGGGGTGCTTTCCGGAACCCCGGACCACAGGGATGTGTTTCTCAACCATGAGGAAAAGGCCAGGGGAGACGTGATTCTTCCTTGTGTGTCACGTTGCAAGTCACCAAAGCTGGTTCTAGATCTGTAGGAGCGGACCGTAGGTGAAAGGCCCCTGTCTTGGCGATCGTTTGGTATCGGATACCGAGGCACGGGTTTTTCACTTGATTAGAAGGCAGTTATCTCATGTAGGAGGGGCAGCTCACGGTAGAACAGACCGCGTTTGACTTCAATCAGGGAGCTTTAAGCTCCGGCAACGGCGGACTTGTTTGGCAGGCGTCGGTGATTTTTTAACATTTCCTAAGAAACTTGAGGAGACAACAAATGGTGAAAAGAATGAATCGGTTGGCCGTTATTGCGGCCGGCGCCCTATTGCTTTCGGGCGCGTCCATCGCGCAGGACAGCGTTGTGATTTACGGAAAGCTCTATCCGCAGCTTTCCCACGTCAATACGTCAGGCGCCACTCCGACCGGAACTCCGGTCAGCACGCTCAGCACCCCGGCCACCGGCATCAATTTCAGCAGGACCGAGCTTGCAGCCTCGGACTCCTGGATGGGGTTTCGCGGCACTGAATCGCTCGGAGGCGGTTTGAGGGCTTTCTGGCAGATAGAGGGAAATGTGGCAGTCGATTCCGGGACCAGCCAGTTTGCGAATCGAAATACCCACGTTGGTCTTTCAGGGAGCGTCGGCACATTGTGGTTGGGAAATATCGATACGCCGTACAAGCGGGCCGGCGATACGCTCAGTTTCCTCGGGGTCAGTGCACGCAACCACGTTAGCAACGTGAATCTGATGACCCGCATGGGATCCGGGACCAGCCTGTCGTCGAGCTTTCACCTACGTAATCCGAACAGCATCGCCTACGACTCCCCCGTGCTGGGCGGCCTTCGCTTCATGGCGCAGTACGCACCTGACGAAGAAAAAACGGCCACTCGGAACGCGTATTTGCAATCGTATGCGGGGACCTATACGCTCAATAACCTCTATCTGGCCTTGGCGCATGAAATACACCAAGACCGCTTCGGTGGATCGCTGAATTCACCTGCTTCGCGTTCCAATTTCGCGAATCAGGCCGCCAGCTCGCGCGACCTATCCACCAGGGCAACGGCCAAGTACAGCTTCAAGGACACAACCGTCGAGTTTGATTACGCTTGGAAAACCTACCAGGAAAGCGGGGGCGCCGTCGGCAGGTTTGCGTCCTACAAAAACCGCGCATGGCTGATTGGTCTCCAGCATAAAATCGGCGCTGTCACGCTGGCCACCTCTTACGCTCGCGCCAGCCAGGGCGTCTGTTCGCTGGTAGGCGGTGCGCTCTGCAGCACGGATGGGCTCGAGGCGGAACAACTCAACCTGGGTGCTTCCTACACCCTTTCAAAGCGTACCTACTTTTATCTCATCTCATCGAGGCTCAAGAACGGCAAGTCGGCGATATTCAGCAACCTGTCGGCCGGTGCTCCTGCTCACGGTGCCGACATTACGCAGGTATCGCTGGGCATAAGTCACAACTTCTAACCTGTCGAGGAGGGCTCCCCGACTCTGCCGGGGAGGCAAGGGAAGTTGCACGTGAACTTCGAAACGCCGATCTTCTCATCCTCGCCCGTGTGCGGGTCGTCGTGTGAGCGATACCTATGTGCCGGCAGACGCGGCGTGGAGCAGGCATCAATCCTTCAGCCGGAACGCAGTCTCGGCGTTGGTGAAAAAACCTCTTCTTGTCTTCGGGGGGACTGGGACATCCCATCGAGAGAGATCACCTCGCCTACTTCGTGCTGGTACGGATAGTCCATTGCATACTGTTCAAGCTCAAGTAAATAAGAAATGACTGGGCAAGTCGGCCACAGAGAGTTGCCCAACGATCCGCCATCACTAATGACAACAACGGAGACAATAAATGACGTTACTACGCAGAACCATCTTGGGCGCCACGGGAGCCGCAGGACTTTTATGGATGACCGTCACCAAAGCGCAGCAAAAGCTGATCCGCATGGTCGTGCCGCTCACGCCCGGGACCACCCCGGACACTATCGCGCGTGCCATTGGGCCGGTCGTGCAGGCCAAGCTGGACATGAACTATGTCGTCGACAATAAGGCCGGTGCATCAGGCATGATCGGCATGGGTTTTGTTGCCAAGTCCACCGATCCCGGCACGTTGCTCATTGTTCCGGCCACGACGGTCACCTTGCCACTTGTTTACAAAACAGTCGACTTCGATGTAATCAACAGCTTCACGCCGATCACCCAAGTTGCATCGACTTCTTTTGTGCTGGTAGTTCACAAGGATGTGCCGGCAAAAAATCTGCAGGAATTTGTCACTTGGGCGAAGTCCAAACAAGGCTTGTTCTACGCGTCACCCGGCAATGGTTTGGTGAATAGTTGATTGTTAACTATGCCAATTTGAAATAACTGTTAGCAGCTCTGCTAGCTTAACAAAAAAGGCAGTCAGTACCAAAATGCAGCTTATGCAAATCGCTACCTGCTCAAACCCAATAAGACAGGCTTCTGAAGAAACGACATCATGACTACTCCGATTACCGAAGCGTTTACTAAAACCCCCGGCTGGCTTGACTGGTACGCCGGCCCGAGCAAACCCCGCTTCAAGCTGCCTGCCGGTGCAGTCGATGCACACTGCCACGTGTTCGGCCCCGGTGCCCAGTTTCCCTACGCGCCCGAGCGCAAATACACGCCGTGCGATGCCTCCAAAGAACAGCTGTTCGCCTTGCGCGATCATCTGGGCTTTGACAAAAACGTGATCGTGCAGGCTACCTGCAACGGCGCGGACAACCGAGCGATGGTCGATGCGCTGGGCAACTCCAACGGCAAGGCGCGCGGCGTGGCCACGGTCAGACGCTCGGTGACAGACCAGGAACTGCAAGACCTGCACGCGGCCGGTGTGCGCGGCGTGCGCTTTAACTTCGTCAAGCGTCTCGTGGACTTCACGCCCAAGGACGAGCTGATCGAGATCGCCAACCGCATCAAGCCACTGGGCTGGCATGTGGTGATTTACTTTGAGGCAGTGGACCTGCCCGAGCTGTGGGACTTCTTCACCGCGCTGCCCACCACCGTGGTGGTGGACCACCTGGGCCGCCCTGATGTAAGCAAGCCAGTGGACGGCCCCGAGTTCGAGTTGTTCGTGAAGTTCATGCGTGAGCACCCCAATGTGTGGAGCAAGGTGACATGTCCGGAGCGGCTCTCAGTGACGGGGCCCAAGGCCTTGAGTGGAGAGCAAAACGCCTACCTGGACGTAATCCCATTCGCAAGGCGCATCGTGGAGACCTTTCCCGACCGAGTGCTTTGGGGCACCGATTGGCCGCACCCGAACTTGAAGGACCACATGCCAGACGACGGCCTTCTGGTGGATTTCATTCCGCACATCGCTACCACGCTAGAGCTACAGCGCAAATTGCTGGTGGACAACCCCAAGCGCCTGTACTGGGCGGACAAAACAAAGGGCTGATCATGTCACTCGAACAACCATACCTCCACGTTCCCGGCACCACTTTTTTGATGCCGAGCAGTCGCGCCTGGGCTACTATCTCAACCAGTTCTGCATGTCACTCATGGAGGCCTACGTGTGGGCTGTGAGTTGGCTAAAGACCAGTATCGCGCAAGTAATTGCGAAAAAACTCCGCAAAGCTCGTTGCAGCCGGTGAAAGTGATCGGTTCCGGCGTGAGTACAAAGTCACGACTCGACTGAGGTTGGGCTGCACGAGAGACCGCCCCTCAAGACCAAAGGCGCACGCTAGTGGACTGATATATTCGGCTGCAATCGTGATCCCGAGTCCCGCCTGTACCATACTCAATGCTGTCGTGATGTTGGTAACTTGGCGGCGCGCAACGGTTGTCACAGCCAATGCGCGGTCGACGCCCTCATTGCCGAGATGCTGGCGGACCATCGGGATGAGGTGGGTGGAAAAGTCCATGGCAGGGATGATGAGGTCATTGCGCAACAATTGTTGCCAAGTTACCCGTTTGCGCTTCGCGAGCGGGTGACTTGGCTGGCACCAGATGAGAAAGGGACTCTTGACAAGAGGCTCCATCTGCAAAGCAGAATCGAACTCTGAATCCTGGACCGAATCTGGGCCGATCACATAGTCGACTTCGCCACTGCGAAGTGCATTAAACATCGACGACACCAACGTATTTACAAGCCGCACGTTAATGCCAGGTCGGACACGATCAAACGCGGCGATCGCAGGCACTATAAGTGAGCAAGCTATTGCCTCGGTAGCCCCAACACGAACTACGCCGCGCCTGAGCATCGCGATATCCGATGCATCGCGGATAACTGCCTGAAACTCTTCGAGCAGCTTATGCGCCAGTTGGTAGAAGTCGCGTCCAGAATCCGAAAGCACTACCTGACGCGTTGTTCGATCTAGGAGCCGAAAGCCAACTTCGTCCTCCAGTTCCTTGACGAGCACGCTCAACGCCGACTGGGTCAAATGCAAAGTATTTGCCGCCTTCGTGAAACTTTGGCAGTCGGCGACAGTAACGAAAGCGCGCAACTGCTTAAGGGAAATATTCATGACGCCTTGATCTTTCTCCCGGATTAGTAGGTATGGTCCGTTCGTAATATAGCTTCGATTGCTCGCGGTGAGCATGGTTCTGTAGTGCGGCCTGGTCCTGCTGGAATTCCCAGTTGATGCGCGCGGAAGGCGGGGAAGCACGCTGCCTTCACGCGCTTGCGGTAGTTGACCAGCGCACAGGCGCGTCGATTGCCGTCGCCAGGCCGCTCAGCCCACGGTTGATGGATGCTCATCAGAAGCCGCTCGTCACCACCGTACACCGCGTTCGGTCATCACGCCATGAGACGGGCCGTGTCCTGAGGCCGTGAATGTGCGACCGTGTAATCCACTTTTCCCGGGGGCAGATTTCACGGCCTCCTGGGTATCTCGTTCCCCAGTGCTAACTTGCCCGGCACGCGCTGCAGTTTGGCAATTCCGGCAGGGACGAGGGCCAACTCGGAGGCTGCGGCTATCACGCGGCCGAAGTGTCCTAGCCTTTTCGTTCGAAGCGCGGTTTTCATTTCATTTATCTATATTTAGAATAAATCTATATGAATTATTTGTTTGTTGTTTGCTGAAAAGCCCTGTGTAATTATGTCCTTGGAGGTGCATGCTGCCGACTGATTTTTGCGCATACCAAAATCTTGGCTGCGTTTGCCATTGTTGGTCAGCGGCGCGTGCTGAATTTTGACGCTCCAGCTGGGTAAAGGAAATTTACGATGAGCAAACAGGTTGTCAGTAGCCGCAGAAAAACGACTTCAGAATCAATCGAAGAGTCATTGTCATTGATCAGGCATTGGCCGTGTTCTGGTCGACAACCCGATGGGACCTTTGCTATTGAGAAGGATATTTTTTGATGAGCAATACAATCAAAGTCGCCTTGGCGGGCGCTGGTGCATTCGGCATTAAGCACCTCGATGGTATCAAGAACATAGTCGGCGTTGAAGTCGTTTCGCTGATCAGCCGCGATCTGGAGAAAACAAAGGAAGTGGCCGCCAAGTACGGCATCAAGCATGTGACGACCGAGCTGTCTGCCAGCCTGGCCCTGCCCGAAGTGGACGCAGTCATCCTGTGCACGCCGACGCAAATGCATGCCGAGCAGGCCTTGGCCTGCCTGAGAGCCGGCAAACATGTGCAAGTTGAAAATCCACTGGCCGACACCCTTAAAGGTGCCGAAGAAGTGGTGGCCATGCAGAGGAAGACGGGCCTGGTGGCCATGTGTGGCCACACCCGCCGCTTCAACCCCAGCCACCAGTACGTGCACAAAGAGATTGCCGCTGGCAGGTTCAATATTCAGCAGATGGATGTGCAGACCTATTTCTTCCGCCGCACCAACATGAACGCCCTGGGCCAAGCCCGTAGCTGGACCGACCACCTGCTGTGGCATCACGCTGCCCACACGGTGGACCTGTTCGCCTATCAGTGCGGCAGCCCCATCGTGAAGGCCAACGCCATCCAAGGTCCGATTCACCCTATGATGGGCATTGCGATGGACATGAGCATCCAGCTCAAGGCGGCCAACGGCGCCATCTGCACGCTGAGCTTGTCGTTCAACAACGATGGCCCGCTTGGCGCTTTCTTCCGCTACATCGGCGACACCGCCACGTATTTGGCGCGTTACGACGATTTGTTTAACGGCAAAGAAGAAACCATTGACGTGAGCCAGGTGGATGTGTCCATGAACGGCATCGAGCTACAAGACCGCGAATTCTTCGCCGCCATCAAGGAAGGCCGCGAGCCCAACGCCAGTGTGGCCCAGGTGCTGCCCTGCTACCAGGTGTTGCACGGCCTGGAGCAGCAGCTCAACACCTGACGCAACACAATTGGATCGATGATCCGCAAGTAAATAGGCGTCGGATCAGCACCATGAAAATGGTTGGACGACTTCTCTACAGAAACGCTCTCGTATTTTCGTCAGGAAACAAAAGTTATGAATCAAACTGACGTTCTCATCGTCGGTGCCGGTCCGGTCGGCTTGACGCTTGCGATCGATCTCGGCAAGCGCGGCGTCAAATGCACGCTGATCGAACAGAAGGACGCGCCGCAGTTCCTCCCCAAAATGGAACGCGCCAACGCGCGCACCATGGAGATGTATCGGCGCATCGGCCTTGCGGACCCTATCCGAAAAGCGGGCCTGCGCGGCGATTGCCCGATGGACGTCTATGTGGTTCTCAGCATGAATGAGCCTCCGCTGCTGCGCCTGCGCTATCCGTCAGTCGATGAGGCCAAGGCTGATTGCCGCGTCACCAATGACGGCAGCGGCCCACTTGAGCCTTACCAGCTCATCTCGCAATATACGCTCGAGCCGCTTCTGAAGTCTGTCGCTGAAAGCCTGCCGTCGGTGAGTGTGCGTTTCGGAACCGAATTCATTTCCTTCGAACAAGACGAAGGCGGGGTCACCGTCACGGTGAAGACCGGCGGGAAAACCGAAACGATCCGTGCCGCCTATCTGGTTGGATGCGACGGCGGCGCAAGCCCGGTGCGTAAACAGCTCGGCATCAAACTGCGCGGCGAAGGCGGGCTGATGGAATTGCGTCAGGCGCTGTTTCGCTGCGATGAATTGTTTGATCGCATTCCGGCAGGCAACGGTCCGGGAAGGGGGCGCCACTACCATGTGGCCGATGACAAGGCGACGTTCCTGATCATGCAGGATTCGACCGTTCACTGGACGCTTCATTCGGTCGTCGGTTCCGACGAGGAGATGAAGACGCAGTTTGAAAAAACGGTCGGCTTCCCCGTCAAATACGAGATGCTGTCCTGCGCTCCGTGGCGGCAGAATCTGCTTCTCGCAGACCGTTATCGTGACAAGCGCGTGTTCATCTCGGGCGACGCCGCGCATCTCGTCATTCCGACTGGCGGGCTCGGCATGAACACCGGCGTTGGCGATGCATTCGATCTGTCGTGGAAACTGGCCGCGACCCTACAAGGCTGGGGTGGCCCAAATATTCTGGGCTCCTACGAACATGAGCGGCGCCAGGTTGGCGAGCGCAATGTCGGGGCTTCGCGCTATGCGTCGATCGGGCGTCGCAAATGGCGTTCGATGTATCGCTCGAACATCGCTGAGAACACGCCCGCAGGCCGTCAGAACCGCGAGATTCTCGCCAATGTAGCCGCTGTTGAGCAGCGCAAGACAAACGAGATGATCGGCGCGGAAATGGGCTATCGCTATGTCGATTCACCCATCATCATGGACATTCCCGGCGGGCCGGAGCACTTGTTCCGCGAGTACGTGCCCAGCACCTGGCCCGGTGCGCGCCTGCCCCATGTCTGGCTTGACGACGGCACGGCGATGCAGGACCGTTTGCCGGTCGAGGGCTACACGCTGCTCAAGCTCGGCCGCACGCAGGCCGACACGGCAGGACTGGAGCAAGCTCTCCGTGCCTTCGGCGCGCCGCTGACGGTGCTGGACATACCCGACAAAGTTGCCCGCGATCTCTACGGGTTCGATCTCATCCTCCTGCGCCCCGACATGCATATCGTCTGGCGTGGACAACTAGCACCAGACGATGCGGCACTCGTTGCGGCCGTGGCAACAGGACATTGAACATGAAAATATTTGCAATCATCAGCTTGGTATGCGCGTGCGTGGTGCCTTCATTGGCCCATGCACAAGACTATCCTTCCCGTGCCATCCAGTTCATCGTGCCCTACACCCCGGGCACCACAGGCGACATGCTGGCGCGCCTGCTCGGGCCGAAAATAGCGCAGCGCTGGAACGTGCCGGTCGTGGTGGACAACAAGGCGGGTGCCAGCGGCATGATCGGAACCGATCACGCCGCCAAAACAGCGCCGGATGGCTATACCTTCCTGTTTGCCGCGACCACTTATGGCACTCTGGCCGCCATCAATCCGAAGCTGCCCTAAGTGGTCGCCATCAATCCGAAGCTGCCCTACGACCCGATCAAGAGCTTTGTCCCGGTTTCCCTGCTGGGTACGAGCGCGATGACCTTAGTCGTCAACAACAAGTTTCCCGCCAATAACGTGAGCGAGTTTGTCGAGCAACTTAAAAAGCAGCCGGGTGCAGTGAACTACGCATCGCCCGGCGCAGGCGGCTCGCAGCACCTGGCCATGGAATTGTTCAAACAGGAAACCGGCACCAACATGCTTCATGTGCCCTACAAAGGCAGCGCCGGCGTCTTGAACGACCTCGCTGCTGGCCATGTGCAGGCCAGCGTGGTGTCCTTGCAAAGCGCAACTGTGCTGACCCAAAGCGGCAAGCTGCGCATGCTCGCCGTCATGGGACGCGAACGCGCTCCGACGTTTCCGCAGGTGCCGACGTTGCTTGAACAGGGCTACCGCAACATGGTGGTGGAAACTTGGTATGGGGTGCTTGCGCCGGCCGGCACACCACCGGCCGTGGTAGCCAAGATGAATGCGGAAATCAACCATCTTCTGACGCTTCCCGAAGTGAAGGAGGCGATGGCGAAGCAAGGAGTTGATCCGGTGGGTGGCAAGCCCGAGAGACTCGATACCCTGCTGCGTAGCGAAATCAAGCTGTGGTCGCAGGTGGTTACGCGTGGCAAGATCGTTGCTGACTAATCAAACCAAAAAACTTTTACAAGAGACTCCCCATGAACCTTTTTCAGGATTTAGTCATTGCCTATCGCATCCTTGCCGAGCACGGCATCATCGACGCCTACGGGCATATCAGCGTTCGTTCACCCACCAATCCCGAACGCTTCTGGATGGCGCGTTCGGTGGCGCCCGAGTTGGTGACGGAAGCGGACATGATGGAGTTCGACATGAACAGCGAACCGGTCAATGCGCAAGGCCGCAGCCCGGTCAACGAGCGCTTCATTCACGGCGAGGTCTACAAGGTACGCCCCGAAGTCATGGCCGTGGTGCACAACCACTCGCCCTCGGTGATCCCGTTTTCCTGTGCCCATACGGTGCTGCAACCGATCTTCCACATGTCGGCCTTCATTGGCCTGGGCGTGCCCAACTGGGAAATTCGCGAGGCGAAGGAAGGCACCGATATGCTGGTGCGTGATACCTATCTCGGCGCGTCGCTGGCCAGAAAACTGGCGGGCCATCCCGCCGCCTTGATGCGCGGTCACGGTGCGGTCGTCGTCGGTGAAACCCTGCAGGTTGCCATCGGGCGCAGCGTTTATCTGGAACAGAATGCGCGCATGCAGTTCCAGGCCGAGATGCTGGCTGGGGCCGACGGTGAAATCACTTTCATGGATGACAAGGAAGTCGCGGCCAATGTCGTATGGCAGGAATACGGGCGCTTCTGGAATCTGGTGCGCAGCAAAATGCTGAAGAAACTCGAAGCCGAAAAGTCGGCCTGACACCGCATCACGCAATGCGGCATCGTCGTAACTGTAATAACCGGAAATTAAACAAGGAGAAGAGACATGACCAAACCGTATCCGATTACCAACGTATTGCCACCGAAGAGGCTTTTGCACCCACCCAAGGAGATGTTCAACATCTACCGTAAGATATCGGCCGGCCCCGATCCGGATCCGGGTTTTGTTAGCTTGCTCGGTTTCTACATGACAAGCCAGAGAGCGCGCGCAACACCGGCCCCGGTCACGTTCACCGGAATGCCCGGTCACGATGCTAGAATCAGGGCCACGTTCGCCGGAATACGCAGACAATCATGAAATTTATTGATATACGTGTCGTTTTAACCGGGGCTCTGATATTTTTTGCTATGGCTTCCCAGGCGCAAGTGTGGCCTGGCCAGACCATCAAGATCATCGTACCTTTCACGCCCGGCACCGGTATGGACACGATTGCCCGGACAGTCTCACCGCGGCTCAGCGAGCGGCTGGGCCAGCCGGTCGTGGTGCAAAACGTTCCGGGCGCGAGCGGAAACATTGGCGCTGACAATGTGGCCAAAGCGCCTGCCGACGGTTACACCCTGTTGATGGGCGCCAACACCATGCTGATGGCGTCGCAGCTCTACAAAAACGTTCCTTTCAATCCGGTCGATGATTTCTCGTCGGTTTCCATGGCGGCTTATGGCACCCTGATGCTGGTGGCCAATCCCAAGACCGGCATCAAGTCCATGCCGGAGCTGATCGCCCAGGCAAAAGCCAAGCCCGGTTTCATCACCTACGGCTCCCCCGGCATCGGGACGCCGCATCACATGGCCATGGAACTGTTCAAGAGCGAGACGCAGCTCTTCATGCTGCACGTCCCCTACAAAGGCACGGCAGGTTACGTGCAGGACTTGCTCGCGGGCGAACTGATGGTCGGGTTTTTGCCGGTTCACGTAGCCCAGGGTTTTGTGAGTTCCGGCAAATTGACGGCGCTGGCCGTCGGCGGGACCAAGCGCCACCCCATCGCACCCAGCGTTGCCACGATTCAGGAGATGGGCGTGAAGGGCGTCAACGTTGACATGTGGTACGCGTTTTTTGCGCCAGGCAAGACACCGACCTCGGTGGTCAACCGCTTGAATACCGAAATCGCTACCATCATGAACCTGCCCGAAGTGCGTACGGTGCTGTCGCGTGCCGGGCTCGATGCCGCGTCATCGACCCCGAACGAACTGGCCACCGTGGTCGGCAAGGACTACCAGCGCTGGGGCGCCGTGATCAAGCGCAACGCCATCACGGTCGACTAGGCGCTGGTCGAAAAAACCCGGGAGAGCCGGGTTTCGCCGCAGGGCGCTGCGGCGTTTGCGTTTGTTCATGAGCAGTGGTCGATTGTGTGTATGCTAACGATATAATCGAAGCAACACTTTTGAACGATAGCGTGAACATGAAAATTGCGGTCATTGGCGGCGGCATCGCCGGTTTGGGTTTTGCGCTGTCGCTCAAGCGCCAGGGCATCAGCTGCGATGTCTATGAGACGGTTCCGGAAGTCAAGGAGCTCGGCGTCGGCATCACGCTGTTGCCCCATGCCATGCGCGAACTCGCAGCGCTTGGCGTGCAGGACAAGCTCGAGGCCGTGGCCATCGAGAACCTCGAAAGCGTGTTTTTCAACCGCTATGGGCAGTTCATTTACAAGGAGCCACGCGGACGCCATGCCGGCTACGTGCTGCCCGAACTCGGCATCCACCGCGGCAAGCTGCATCGGATTCTTTTTGAAGAGGCGCTGCAAAAGCTCGGGCCCGGGCATATTCACACCAACCACCGCTGTGTGAGCGTCGATCAGGACGAGAGCGGCGCCACGCTGCATTTCATCGACACCAGCACCGGCGCCGCGCGTGAGCCGGTGCGGGCCGATATCGTGGTGGCCTGCGACGGCGTTCATTCGGTCATACGCCGCCAGTTCTATCCCGACGAAAAAATGGCTTTTGCGGGCATCAATACCTGGCGCGGCGTGACCCGGCACAAGCCGATTCTCAGCGGCAAGAGCTATATGCGGGTGGGCTCGATTGAAACCGGGAAAATGGTGATTTACCCGATTGTTGACAAGGTCGATGACGAGGGCAACCAGCTGATCAACTGGATGGCCGAGATCCAGCGCGAGGCCGACACCATGAACGACTGGAACCGACCAGGCCAGGCCGCAGACTTCGCCGGCATTTACAAGGACTGGCGTTTCCCCTGGCTCGATGTGCCCGCGCTGATTGCCAATGCCGAGCAGATCCTCGAGTACCCGATGGTCGACAAGGACCCGGTGCCGCAATGGACTTTTGGCCGCGTGACCTTCATGGGTGACGCCGCGCACCCGATGTACCCGCGCGGCTCCAACGGCTCGGCCCAGGCCTTGATCGATGCGCGGGTGCTGGCTGAGCAGCTGGCGGCACCCGCCGGCGCTGATGCGCGTGCCGCACTGCTGGCGTATGAACAACTGCGCTTGGCCCCGACAGCAAACATTGTGCTGACCAATCGATCAGTACCACCGGACTTCATCAACATGAAGGTGGATGAACTCAGCGGCGGAAAACCCTTTGCCAATATCGACGAGTTGATCAGCCAGCAGGAGCTGCGCGAGATTTCAGAGCACTACAAACAGGTTGCCGGGTTCTCGCTGGAGGGGCAGAAAGCCGCTTAGGCCGTGTGCTGGTCAGTTAACCCCAAAACCGTTCGGGCTGAGCTTGTCGAAGCCTGGCCTATGTTGGCGACCCTTCGACAAGCTCAGGGCGAACGGCCTTAAACGACAGTATTGCGCTTAGTCCCCGGCTGTCTTAGTTCAGGTACTTGGGTTTGGCGCTATCTGCATACAGCTCGGCTGCCTCGGTGTCGGGCGCGTCGGGCAGACCGGCTGGCGCCAGGTCTGTGGCCGTGGCCAGTGCAACCGGCGC
>JBKJIS010000083.1:0-7581 GCA_046598305.1 Thiobacillus sp. | reverse complement strand
TGGTTATACCAGCTGTCCTGCACAAAATAGACCCGCTCGCCGCAGGCATCGTACTTTCCGCAGTGTTTGCGCCAGTTCTTTGCATGGCCAGGTGGCACACGCAGGTAGATCGGCTCTCTTGGCGCGACCCGCTGAATCAAGCGCGGCTCCCGATATATCAGTCGCGGCTGGGGGTAGTCGCCGATGTCGATGCGACCATAGAATCCGGGGTCGCCGATACTGATCGACAAGCCGACATCGGCCGCGAGTGCCGGAGAGGCTGCGGCGAGCGTGAATGCTGCTGCAATGAATAAACGCTTCATGTTGATTCTCCTGTTGCTAACAATCCTGCCTGCGCACCGATGCCCTTCCCCTGCGCAGACCATCGTATGACGGAAGCGGTTGGGGAATGAAACGTGTCAGGAATGGGTGTCCTTGTTGTTCTCTTCAAATTTTTTGATCTGCAACTCGGCTTCGTCCTTCGTGATGCCGTAGGTCTCCTGAATCTTGCCTGCCAACTCAATACGTTTGCCGTCAATCTGATCAAGGTGATCGTCGGTTAGTTGACCCCACTGTGCCTTTACCTTGCCCTTAAACTGCTTCCAGTTGCCTGCTGCAATATCCCAATTCATTTCAAATTCCTTTCACGCGTAAACCGGTTGGAGAAATTTCCAATCGGAACCTCACCATCCGCCCCACCGCTCAAGCGCTAAACTGCAGGGCAAACAATGTAGTAACAAACCGAGCTTGCTGACGAAAGCCCCGAATTTGAGTCTAGCTTAGTCCCCTCCAAATTTTCAGTCGGTACGGTGGCGCACACAGTGCAGCCGCTATTTATGCTGCCGTGAACCTGAACGAAAATGGGTCACAGAGGTAATCTGACCCAGGCGCTAATACACAGCCTGCTGCCGAACATATTCGGCACGTTTCATCTCGACATAAGCGCGCCGATCCATCTCATGCAACTGCCGCGGATAGCGTTCGGCTGCTGTAAACCAGCTCTGTAACTGTTTTTCGAATCGGCCGGACGACGCCGTACGGGTCGCCCCGAGGAAGCTATCGATTGCAAGGTAATAACGCATCGTGTTGCGCTCCATCAGGCCACGCACCCCACGAATATAGTCAGGCTGACCATCGGCCCTTTTGCCGATCACGGTGAACCCCACTTTACGGCTGCCGATCGTCCCGAGATACGCCTGCAGGGATAAACGTCCGGACCTATTGATGGCGTAGGAATACGTCAGATGCAAAAACGTTTTGGCGTTCGGGAGCGCCACGGCTTCCAACTGGATAATGAAATCGCTGGTCCCTAGTGGACCCTCCCTGGCATTGAGATTGATTTCGAAATACTCCGGGGTCGCCGCAGCCACACTGTAGATGAATTCGACACGTGCCGCATCGGCCAGGTCTTCAGGCGTTTTCTTGCCGATATTAACGTTCAGAACGGTGCCCGATGGCCCCTTTGCCGCATGACAGTATTTAGTGTTCATGTGCAGGAGCATCACGTCACACCAGTTTTTCGGATTGTTCAGGTCGGCATTCACCGCAGCAAACGGATAATTGATAATTGCGTAAATATCGCCTTGCAAACGGCCCTGCAATTCGGCGGAATCGAGCACCAATTGCTGCTTGAATTGATTCTGCCGAAGGGGTTCCTCCAGCGATACGTATTTTGCGCGCAGGGTCTCTGCGGGATCCGGTTTGGCTACAGCGGCACTCGTGACACCCGTTGCGCAGATCAGCAACATGCCGCTCAACCCGCTCGCCGATATTGGCCAGAAATACTTATGCATGATCATCCCTCTGTGCCAGGATTCTTTGTAGGATTATTTGTTTTCACCCTGCTTCGTGCCCTGGATGCCGTCACCGATTTTCCGGTCTACCGCCCAACCGGCTCCGCTGATAACCGACCCCGCAAGCCGGGCCGAAGGAAGAAAGGGTTGTGACGCCTCACCGGGAAGGAGAGGCGAATCACCCCTCGCTCATCATTTTCAGACGGCGCAGGTGGTATTTTTCACAAACAGAAGGATTCCGGCACGCCTTGCCAAGTCTGGTGCAACGGCCTATTGGCCAAAACGGGACTTGGCTTCCTTCACGCAAACCTCTTTTACGTTGCCTGCGTAGGCGTCGCATTTTTCCTTCGCTACCTTATATTCGGCAGCAAGCTTGTCTGCGTTCGCGTCTTTGAAAGCATCGACGGCCTTTCCGGTTGCCTTGTCGTTTGCCACGGCTGATTTTTCGTAGGCTGTCGCATTCGCGTCAAGGGCTTTCATCTGTGCCTTGGCATCAGCTTTAGCGCTAATCTCGGCAGCCTTCGCTTCCTTCACGCAGACATCCTTCGCGTTACCGGCCTTGTCATCGCATCGCTCTTTGGCCACTGCATAAATGGCCTCTGCCTTGGCGGCGCTCGCCTTATAGTGGTTCTCGGAAGTGGGCTTGTAGCGCAATTCGAGTTCTGCCAATGCGACATTGTCATGACCCTTGGCTTCGGCCTTGCAGATGTCTCTTGAATTGCCGGACAACGGGGTGCAACTTGCTTTAGCCAGCTTGTATTCGGCCGAGATCTTGTCCTTGCCCGCTTTGTAGTCATCCTTTGACAGGGTTTGTGCCATCGCTCCCGCGCTGAATACGAGACTGACCGCAAGCGCGATGGTATTGATTTTGATAGTGTTCACGAACATTCCTTATAGAAGTGATGGACCTGGGGATGATGTCTCGGCACACCCTGCCGGGTACGCCATTTTCTTCGCCTGCAATACACGACGCTCAGCTATCGCACATCGCCGCAATATAAACAGTGCATACATGCTGGCTCCGAAGCTTCAAGAATAAGGGGGCGCTGCTTCACCGTCTGTCTGATAACGTACATAGTCGGCAATCGATTGGCGCAAACGGATTGCGCGCCAACATGCTGGACGTGCGCCACGCGGAGACGCGGCACCGTGCAAAACCAGGCTAGCGCGTGCCACCCTGGATGAATCGCCTAAACTTGTCGGGCCGGGCACATTGCGTACCCGATATCAACTTAAAAAACAGGAGGATTCATTGGTGGGTGAGGCTTATAGGTCTTTTTCCGCACTGTCCTGACGATACTTCACTTCGGGCAACAGGCGGTCCAATTCTTTCTTGACGACAGCGTAGCACTCGCACGCGTGGCGCTCCAGTCCAGCCCGGTCGAGCACTGAAATGTGGCCACGGCGGTAGCTGATCAACCCGTCGCGCTGCAACTTCCCGGCAGCCTCCGTAATGCCTTCGCGACGCACCCCCAACATGCTGGCGACCAATTCCTGCGTCATGATCAACTCGTTCGTTGGCAATCGATCGAGCGTCAACAATAGCCAGCGGCACAACTGCTGCACCAGTGAATGGTGCCGGTTGCATACCGCCGTTTGCGCCATCTGTGTCATCAACGCCTGCGTATAGCGAAGCAACAAGCTCTGGAATAGATCAACACGATTGAATTCATCCTTCAACCTTTTCCCCTCCATGCGGTAGGCGTGGCCTGCGGTCTGCACCACGGCCGAACTGGGTGTCGTATCCCCGCCCATGAAAAGAGACACCCCGACAACGCCTTCATTGCCCACCCCCGCCGTTTCAGCCGAGGCGCCCGATTCGGTCACATAGTGCAGCGACACGATGGCAGTAGTGGGGAAATAAGCGTGCTGCAACTTTTCGCCGGGCTCATAGAGGCTTTCACCGAGCCGTAAAGGGACCAGTTCCAGATGCGCGGCGAGGGCATCGAATTGTGCAGTGGGCAGCGCGGCGAGGAGGTGATTTTGACTCGGATTATGAATTGATGACATCGCTGACAACCGGGTCCTGTATTCTGTGTTCTATTACTTTGCCGAGAGTTCCACGCCGATTCCGCGGTACCCGATAAAGCGGGAGAATTGGTTAAACATCGGTTCCCCGCTCACCCGAAACGTTTGTTGCGAGCCATCGGCATTGATACGGTGGAAAACGAAATCCAGGAATGGCTGCCGGGAGGCAATCTTTAACTGAAGCGCTTCCCGCTCCGCCTCGTTCCAGCCTGTCACCCTACCATCACCTGGTTCTCCTGCCAAGGTGTCGACCTGGATGCCGAGCATCTCCAAGACCGGGCCGGAAACCTTGGTGAAGTTCCCGTTCTCGTCCTGCTCCCAGTACCAGTCGGAGGCCAGTTCGGTCAAGCTGCGATAGAGAGCTTCGCTTTCGCGCAGTTCGGCAGTCCGTTCCTGCACCGTCTGTTCCAGCACCTTGCTGTAGTCCTCGAGCTGTTTGTACAGCAAGCGCACTTCCAGCATGTTGTGGATGCGCGTCTTGACTTCGACCAGATCGAACGGCTTGCTGATGAAGTCCTTGGCGCCGGCTTGCAACGCGCGCAGCTTGTGCCCCGGTTGGGCGGTGATCACGAGAACCGGAAGGTAGTCGCCCGCAGCGTTTGCCTTGAGGCCTTCCATCACCTGGAATCCATCCATGCCGGGCATCTGCAGATCGAGCAGGATCAGGTCGTAGCGGTTCTTGCGATGCAGCGCGCAGACCTCGTACGGATTCATCGTTGAGGCAACGCAGGCGTAACCGGCTTCACGCAGCATGTGCTCCAGCAGCTGCACATTGGCGTCCTGATCGTCCACGATCAAAATGTTGGCGTTTAGAATGTCGTCGTTACTTACCATAAAATTCGCTTTCCTTCACGTACACCGAGACGCAGTCCCAAGAGGACTGCTTACATCAACTACGCGCCATCGCCTACAGGTCGGCGCGTGCGATGCGATAACTGTTCTTGCCTGCGCGCTTGGCCTCATACAAGGCCAGATCCGCGCTCTTCATAAGCGTCTCTACTTCATCGCCATGGGTGGGATAAATGGCGACACCAACGCTGGCGGTGATGCTCACGCTGCGGCCCTGAATGCGATAGGGTTGCGACACGGCCAGTATCACTTTCGACACCAACCTGGCCACACTGTCGGCATGACTTGATTCCCACAATCCGATCACGAACTCGTCGCCCCCCATGCGCGCCACCGTGTCCTCTTGACGCACCGCATCCACCAGACGATCGGCAACCATGCTTAGCAGGTAGTCGCCCGCATCGTGGCCCAAGGTGTCGTTGATCTGCTTGAATCCGTCCAGGTCCAGATACATCACCGCCATCGTGCTTTTGTTCCTGTGCGCATGGGCGATGGCCAACGAAAGTCTGTCAAATAAAAGCCGTCTATTCGGCAGCCCGGTCAGCGCGTCATACAGCGCCATGGATTCTAGCGCACGATTGTGTTGCTCGAGTTGCGTGTACAACAAACGCACTTCCAGCATGTTGTGAATGCGCGTCTTGGCTTCGACCAGGTCAAACGGTTTGCTGATGAAGTCTTTCGCACCGGAGCTCAACGCCCGCAGCCTATGGCCCGGTTGAGCCGTGATCACGAGTATCGGAACATAGCCATCGGCTTCGATTTCCTTGAGGCCTTCCATCACCTGGAATCCATCCATGCCGGGCATCTGCAGATCGAGCAGGATCAGGTCGTAGCGGTTGTCGCGATGCAGCGCGCAAACCTCGTGCGGATTCATTGTTGAGGCAACGCAGGTGTAGCCGGCTTCACGCAGCATATGTTCCAGCAGCTGCACATTGGCTTTCTGATCGTCCACGATCAGAATGCGGGCATCCAGAATATCGGTGGTGCCAATCGTCACAGTCATCCCGGCAGAACCGCGCCGTCCAGTTCTGTTTCCGCCAATTTCAGCGCCCTATCCAGGGCATCCATGAATTCGTTGATCTTGATCGGTTTGGTGAGATAGCGGAAAAATCCTGCTTCCAGGCCTTTCTCGATATCGCGTGGCATGGCATTGGCACTGATGGCAAGCACCGGGATGTGCGCCGTGACCGGATCTTCACGCAGGATTTTCAGCGCTTGAAAGCCGCTGATGCCGGGCAGGTTGATGTCCATCAGGATCACCTCCGGATGATGGGCGCGCGCCAATGCAATGCCGAACGTGGCATCGCGCGCGCTCAACATGCGTATATGCGGATGGCCTTCGATGATTTGCTCGACCAGCATCAGGTTGGCCGGATTGTCTTCGACGTAGAGCAGGGTGCGCATCGCCGCGTTTCCCTGCGCTTGCGGTGCAAGTTCTGTGGGCATTGTATTTACTACGGAAAATTGGGGTGACACGTCGCGGATCAACTCGATCCAGAATTCGCTGCCCACACCAACGGTGCTTTCCACGCCGATGGTGCCACCCATCAGCTCGACCAGTTGCTTGGTGACCACCAAGCCGATTCCGGTTCCTTCCTCGCTGCCGGTTTCCTGGCCGAGACGGTTGAACGGCTGAAATAGCTGCGCCAGCTTGTCCGGAGGCAAGCCCGCACCGCTGTCCTTGATGCTGATGCGCAGGTGTTCCGGGCTGATCACGCTGCACGTTACTTCGACCATTCCATGTTCGCGGTTGTACTTGATCGCATTGGAAAGCAGGTTGATCAGCGCCTGCTTGACCCGGGTATGGTCGGCATAGGCAAAACAGGCGGGGTCGACTTTGGCAAAGACGATGTTGATCCCGCGTTTTTGCGCCTGTGGTTCGATCATGGCCTGGCATTCGAGCAGCACGTCGGACAGCGACAAGGACTCCAGCGACAGCGATAGCTTGCCGGATTCGATCACCGCGAGATCGAGGATTTCGTTGATCAGGTCAAGCAAATACCATCCGGCATTGATGATCTGGTGCAGTCTTACCGTTTGGGGGGCCGTTGGCGGCGGTACACCCGTCTCCAACAACTGGGCGAAGCCGAGAATGGCATTGAGCGGGGTGCGCAACTCATGGCTCATGCTGGACAGGAAATTCGATTTGGCGAGGTTGGCTTTTTCTGCCACGAACCTGGCGCTTTCCAGCTCAGTGTTCTTGTCTTGCAGCGCCTCATAGAGTTGCGCCCGCTCCGCTTCGACCAGCTTGCGTGCGGTGTTGTCGGTACCGATCAGCAGGTAGCCAATAATGGCGTCTTGAGCGTCGCGCAGCGCCGTGACCGACACCACCGCCGGGAAGCGGCTGCCGTCCTTGCGGAAATAGGTCAGCTCGTAAATATCCTCGATGCCACGCGAGGCTTTGAACACCAATGCCTCAAAGCCGGGCGTAATCGGGGTTCCGAGTTCGACGCTCAAGGCCTTGGCGCGCGCGATCACTTCCTGCGGATCGGAAATATCGGCCGGGGTGATCTTGTTCATCACTTCGGCGGCCGTGTAGCCCAGCATGCGCTCGGCACCGACGTTGAAAATCTGAATCACGCCCTGGGCGTCGGTGGCGATGCTGGAGAAGTTGGCGCTGTTGAAAATTGCGTTCTGCAAGGCCCCTGCTCTGAGTAGAGCCTCTTCTGCCTCCTTGCGCGCGGTGTTATCGGTGCCGATCAACAGGTAGCCGATGATGGCGTCTTGCGCGTCGCGCAACGCCGTGACCGACACCACCGCCGGGAAGCGGCTGCCATCCTTGCGGATGTAGGTCAGCTCATAAATGTCTTCGATGCCGCGCGAGGCTTTGAAGACCAGGGCCTCAAAGCCAGGTGTGATCGGGGTTCCGAGTTCGACGCTGAGCGCCTCGGCGCGCGCGATGACTTCCTGCGGATCGGAAATGTCGGCCGGG
>JBKJIS010000237.1:0-6223 GCA_046598305.1 Thiobacillus sp. | reverse complement strand
GTGCCGATACGCAGGTTGATCGCTTGGGACTGTTGCTCCATGGTCTGCAGCTTTTCCCATTGGGCCGAATTTTCGGGCTTGCCCTGCTGCGCAAGCCAGGCATTCATTCCGGCGTGGTCGGGCGTGAGTCCGGCCGAAACCAAGCCTTCATGACGGGTACGTACCATCGTGTTCAGAGAGTGCAGGTGCGCCATTTTGAGTGCATTCAGATTGGGCAACAGGTCGGCTTCACCGTTGATCAATGCTTGCTCTTCCTGCTCCATCACATTCAGTAGCGCCTGCCAGGCAGTGCTTTCTGCCGTCAGTTTGGCAACCAGGGCCGGGCCGTGTGTGGGTTTATTTGGCAACATTGAGCATTTCCTTTACGGAGTCGAGCAGGTGATCACTGATATTTTCTGTGTTGATGCTGTACTGACCTGAGGCAATGGCTTGTTTGATGCTTTCTACCCGCGCCCGGTCGACTACGGGAATCGCCGCAAGCTGGGTTTCCAGTTCTTTAAGCTGGGCCGCGCGCGAACTCAGGCTGACTTCGGTTTGCTCAGACTTGGCGCCCGGAGTTGCCTGTGCTTGAGCAGGGCGGTTTTCAACGGGGGTTGGCAGGATGATCTGCTTGGGGCCGGATTCGATTTTCATGGCAGCTTCCTGTGTCTTGTCTGACGGATCAACAATGAGGGTTTACTTAAAGCTACATCAATAACGTCATTTTTCAAATAAGCTGAAGTCATCCAGTTCATACAAATTGACTCAAAAGGCCACCATGACCTGCTGGCCGTCTTGCGCCACGCCACTGATCACCTGACCTGAGCGGGTTTTGACCCGAACCCGGTCGCCACGGCTGGCATTGGCCAGCGCCTGGCCCTCACTCTGGACTGAAAATCCCGGGCCATTCAGCACCACGCGGGTGGTTTGCCCCTGCTGGACGACTAGCGGGGGCCGCAGCAGCGCCGAGCGCAGCGGTGCGCCCGCCGCAAGACCCGAAACGGTGCGGTAACCCAGCATGTCGTCCATATTGGTGACGACATCGGTGGGCAGGCTGCCCAGGTCACCCTCACGCAGCGTGAAGTCGGCAGGTGTCAAGATGTGATTGGCGGGCAGGGATTGAAGCGTAACGGCATAAGACCCGACCACACTCACCTGAGCAGAGAGATAGACGGTCCACACAGTGGGAGCCAGACAGCGTACGCCAACTGAAATCTGCCCGATGCGGCGACCGCCGACGGGCTGGAATGCGTCCAGCGCAGAACAGGCAGGCAACTCTACCCGTGGCTGTTTGACCTGGATCGATATTTTTCCCGGTTGGTCACCGATCTGGGTTTTCAAAAATTGCTCGGCATGCGCTTGCAAGGCTGCGGGGTCTTGCTGACCTGCGGCCTGAGCCAGGGTCGACAGGCTCAGCAATACAAGCGCCAGCCCCAGATTGCGGGCGCGTCGGCTTGCCTGGATTGATCCTGCTGTCATCCCGTGCTCCTTCAGTCTTTTCTCACAGTGACTCATTCTAAGAAGCACGCCAAGGATCGATACGCCGAAATGAACGGGATTATTGCCGCTTATCGTGCGATTGGATGGACAGGTGCCTGTCTAGGATGCAGTCATCGCAAAAAGGCTTTGCACAGAGGTGACCCCCATGCTGAACCGGCTGGATGACATGCTGAACTTTCATACACAGGCGCTACGCGTACGCGACCAGCGCCAACAGGTGCTGGCGTCGAATATCGCCAACGCCGACACGCCCAACTACAAGGCGCGGGATGTGGATTTCAACACCGCACTGCAAGGCGCGCTCAAAGGCGCAGCCTCGACGGGCGGCGTGACGGTGGCCACCACCGCGCCAGGCCACATGAAAGGCAACCCTGGCCTGGCGGCGGATGCTGACCTGCTCTACCGCAACCCATCCCAAGGCAGTATCGATGGCAACACGGTGGACATGGATGCCGAGCGCGCCGCCTTTGCCGACAACACCATTCATTATGAATTCAACCTGAACCGGATCAGCTCGCAGATCAAGGGCTTATTGTCCGTGATCCAGGGCTAAGGAGTAGCCATGTCTTTATTCAACATTTTCAACGTGGCCGGATCGGCCATGAACGCCCAGTCGCAACGCCTGAACACGGTGGCCAGTAATCTGGCCAACGCCGACAGCGCAACCAGCGCCAATGGCGAACCGTACCGGGCCAAGCAGGTGGTGTTTGCCGCCACCCCGGTGGGCGCGGACGGCGCAACCGGGGTACGGGTGGAGGCAGTGGTCGATGATCAGTCGCCAATGAAAATGGTGTACGACCCGAAGAATCCGCTCGCTGATGGCAAGGGCTACGTGACCATGCCCAACGTCAACGTGGTCGAGGAAATGGTCAACATGATTTCTGCCTCGCGCTCGTATCAAACCAATGCGGAAATGATGAATACCACCAAAACTCTATTGCAGAAGACCCTGAGCCTGGGTCAGTAATCAACCTGAAACCCTAGCGAGGACACCCACATGATAAACGTACAAGACGCAAGCAATGTTACCAGCCTGTTTGGCGCAGGCGCTTCTGCCGCGAGCAAGAACAGCAGCAATGAAACGCAGGATCGTTTCCTGAGCCTGCTGGTTGCCCAGATGAAAAACCAGGACCCGCTGAATCCCCTGGATAACGCTCAGGTCACCAGCCAGCTGGCACAGCTGTCCACGGTGCAGGGCATCGAAAACATGAACAAGAGCCTGCAGGCGCTGGCATCCAGTCTGGGGACCAACCAGATGACGCAGGCGGCCAACCTGATTGGCCGTGCGGTGCTGGTTCCGGGCAACAGAATCAGTCCGGTCGATCTGCAGGATGTCATCGGGTTTGAATTGTCGCGCCCGGCAGACAACGTGAGCGTCCGCATTGAGGATGCGGCGGGTGGCTTGGTGCGCAACCTGACCCTTGGTCCGAGGGATGTAGGCGTGAATGTGCTGGCCTGGGATGGATTAACGGACAACGGCTCAGCTGCGCCCGCAGGGGAATACCGCTTCACGATTACTGCGGTTCAAGGGGGGCAACAGGTCAGCAGCACCGCCTTGAACCTGGGCATGGTGAACAGCGTTTCGCAAAACAGTCAGGGTGTGCAACTGAACCTTGCCGGGAACAAGAGTACGGGGTATGCCGATATCCGGCAAATATTCTAGATAGCGCCGAGATCCGGCAGATTTTTTAGATAGTGCCGAGATCCGGCAGATTTTCTGAGTCGTACTGAATGGGTTCGGTAGATAAGCCTTCAGCAATCAACACAAGGAGTAGAGCATGAGTTTTCAGCAAGGATTGAGCGGCCTCAATGCCGCCGCAAAAAATCTGGCAGTCATCGGCAATAACGTCGCCAACTCCAGCACGGTGGGGTTCAAGCAGTCACAGGCGCAATTTGCGGATGTCTATGCCAATTCCCTCACCGGCGCCGGCGGCTCGCAGGCCGGCATTGGCGTCAAGGTGGCGAATATTGCCCAGCAGTTTACCCAGGGCAACATCACGGCCACCAATAATCCGCTGGACATGGCGGTCAACGGCGGTGGCTTCTTCCGCATGGACACCAACGGTGAAGTGACTTACCAGCGCAACGGCCAGTTCCAGCTCGACAAGAATGGCTACATCGTCAACCCGAGCGGCGCCAAGCTGACCGGTTATACGGCGAATGCCAGCGGCGCGCTGATGACCGGTGCGCCGACGCCCCTGAGCATCAATACCGCCGACCTGGTGCCGCAGATCACGAGCGGAGTGAATGCCGTGCTCAACCTGAATTCCGGCAGTGCGGTTCCGGCGACAACACCATTCGACATGAACGACCCCACCAGCTTCAATCATTCGACTGCGATTTCGGTCTTTGACAGCCTGGGCAATTCCCAGACGCTGCAGACGTTTTATGTCAAAACGGCAACCGCCGGCGAATGGAAGGTCTACGCGGCCAGCGACGGAACGCCGATTGGTACGGCTCCTGTCGCCACCCTGAACTTTGACACAAGCGGGATTTTGACGACGCCGATGCCGCTGGCGACCCCCGTCACCGTGCCAGCGACGGCGACGGGTGCCACCCCTACGTTCCCGGTCACGTTCAACTTCACCGGCACCACCCAGTTCGGTTCCGCGTTCAGCGTCAACACGCTGAATCAGGATGGGTATACCTCGGGACGTCTGGCCGGATTCAACATCGGCGCCGACGGCATCGTGCTGGGGCGTTATACCAACGGCCAGGCGGCGGTGCTGGGCCAGGTGGTGCTGGCCAATTTCGCCAACCCCAATGGTTTGCAGCAAATGGGCGACAACATGTGGGCCGAAACCTCGACTTCGGGCAATCCGCTGGTCGGCTCCCCTGGTTCGGGCGGCTTGGGTGTACTGCAGTCGTCGGCGGTAGAGAATTCCAACGTCGACCTGACCGCCGAATTGGTCAACATGATTGTCGCGCAGCGGATGTATCAGGCCAACGCGCAGACCATCAAGACGCAGGATGCCGTGCTGCAAACCCTGGTCAACCTGCGTTGATCGACTGATTCACTGAGGAGCCCGCATGGACCGTCTCATTTACACCGCCATGACCGGCGCAAAACACATCCTGGAACAGCAGGCGACCAGCTCACACAATCTGGCCAACGCCACGACCACGGGTTTTCGCGCGCAGGTCGACCAGTTCCGCGCGGTGCCGGTTCAAGGGGCGGCCTTGGCCACCCGCGCTTTTGTGGTCGATTCCACCACCGGCAGCGATTTTCGTGGGGGGGCGATTCAGCATACCGGGCGCGAGCTTGATTTGGCTGTGCAGGGCGAAGGCTGGATGGTGGTACAGGCCGAAGACGGCACCGAAGCCTATACCCGAAACGGCAACCTGAAGATCAACGAAAACGGCATGTTGCAAACTCCCACCGGACTCAATGTGCTGGGGGATGGCGGCCCGCTGTCGATTCCGCCCGGGCGCAATGTGGCGGTGGCCAAGGATGGCACGGTTTCGCTGGTACCCGATGGCTCGGCCGCCACCGGGCTCACCTCGATCGGACGCCTGAAACTGGTGAACCCACCCGGAGCCGAACTGACACGGGGTGACGATGGCCTGTTTCGCATGCGCAACGGCACCTCGGCGTCGGCGGATCCCAAGGTCACGGTCATCAGTGGCTCGCTGGAGTCCTCCAACGTCAATGTGGTCGATGAAATGGTCAACATGATTTCTCTGGCGCGCCAGTTTGAAATGCAGATGAAGCTCATGCAGAACGCCGAGCAGAACGACAGCAAGGCAACCCAACTGTTGTCGATGAGCTGACCCCACTGATTAATTGAAGGAGCCGACATGATTCGCTCACTATGGATTGCCAAAACCGGTCTGGATGCGCAGCAAACGCAGATGGACGTGATTTCCAACAACCTCGCCAACGTCAGCACCAGCGGCTTCAAGCGCGCGCGTGCAGTGTTCGAGGACTTGCTGTATCAGACCATCCGACAGCCGGGTGCGCAGTCGTCCGAACAGACGCAGTTGCCGTCTGGTTTGCAGATCGGTACCGGCGTGAAGCCTGTGGCTACCGAGCGCATCTTTACCCAGGGCAACCTGCAGCAGACAGGTAACTCCAAGGATGTGGCGATTCAGGGCAATGGCTTTTTTCAGGTGCTGATGCCCGATGGCACCACTTCTTACAGCCGCGACGGCTCGTTCCAGTCCGACGCCAACGGCCAGATGGTGACCTCGAGCGGCTACGCCGTTCAGCCCGCCATCACCATTCCGGCGGGCACGCAAAGCCTGACCATCGCGCGTGATGGCACGGTGTCTGTGACGCAGGCAGGGGTGGCTACGCCGACGACCATCGGTACCCTGCAACTGGCCATGTTCATCAACCCGGCTGGATTGCAGAGCCTGGGCGAAAACCTCTACGGCGAAACCGCTTCATCGGGCACGCCGAGCTCCAATGCGCCGGGCAGCAACGGTGCCGGTACGCTGAATCAGGGCTACGTTGAAACCTCGAACGTCAACGTGGTGGAAGAACTGGTCAACATGATCCAGACCCAGCGCGCTTACGAAATCAACAGCAAGGCGATCAAGACGTCTGACGAGATGTTGCAACGCCTGTCGCAGTTGTGAGATTGACATAATCCTAAAAACCGCAGTTGACCGCTTTTAAACTCAAGGAATGCCGCATGAATATTGACTTTCTTGCCTTCGATAGCCTTCCCCATTTGGGTGAGAGCGCTACGCACCCGCTGATACGTCTGGTCGTGCGCCTGCCTTTGTCGCTCCTCGTTGC
>JBKJIS010000179.1:0-5525 GCA_046598305.1 Thiobacillus sp. | reverse complement strand
GGTCGAGATGACCGAAACCGCGCACATCCTGCATAATGCCAGCGCCAATAGTCTGGTTTTGCTGGACGAAATCGGACGCGGCACCTCGACGTTCGACGGCCTTGCCCTGGCCTGGGCGGTGGCACGGCATCTGGTCAGCGCGACGCGCGCGTTCACCCTGTTTGCCACCCATTATTTTGAATTGACCCAGCTCGCCAACGAATACAAGCAGTTTGCCAACGTCCATCTCGACGCCAAGGAGCACGGCGCCGACCTGGTATTTTTGCATGCAGTGGAAGAAGGCCCGGCCTCGCAGAGCTACGGCATCCAGGTCGCACGCCTGGCTGGCGTGCCCAGTCCGGTCATCCTCGCGGCGCGCCGCCATTTGCGCGAACTCGAGGATGCGCAATTGCAACCCGGCCCGCAGGGCGACCTGTTCGTCGCCCACCTCCCCAACAACGAACCCCCGCCGCACCCCGCGCTCGATCAGCTGCGCGAGCTTGATCCCGATACGCTCACGCCGAAGGCGGCGCTGGATATGCTCTACGCGCTAAAAGCGCTGACCGACACCTCGCCATGAACACCCTGCGCCTCGACACCGCCGAACTCAAGCTCGACTTCAATGCCGCGCTGAAACTGGCAAGCGCCATCGCGCAGCAGCAGTTGGGTGAAGACACGATGTTGTTGAGTTGGCACGACCGCGAACGCGATCTCGAATCGCCGGCGGGGGTGAGCGAATGCCATGTCGGCTGCGCGACCAAAGGATCATGGGACTACGCGCTCAACCGCGGGGCGCGGCTGGCGGTTGAGTTTGATACGGGACGGTTTTTCTTCTGTTTTCTGTAGTTCACCCGCAACGGAGCAAACAGGTTAAACCGCCACAACTACCACACGCTGCCCCAGACACTGCACCGTCTGATTCGCCCGAATTTTGGCGGTCTTACGCGTTTCTGGCTGACCATCAACGGTCACTTCACCATTGGCTATCATGTGTTTTCCCTGCCCACCGCTACTGGCTATGCCTGTCAGTTTGAGCAGGTCGCAAAGTGCGACGTATTCGCCGCGCAATTTGAATTCCATGGTGTCCCTATCACTTACGCGCCGCGCCGACGCCACAAATAGCGGTAAACAAAGCCCGGATACGCAAACACCACGAACAGCGACGCGTTGACCGCGTAGAACTCCCAGTTCTGCTGGTGGATGTCGCCGAGCTCGCTTTCCAGCAGCAGCCCGATGCCGCCGACGATAAAGAACATAACAACCAGTTCCAGCAGCCGCCAGGCAAAATTCTTGCTGCCGGCCTTGGGCTTGACGACGAAGAAAATGCGCTCGATGAGGAACGGCAGGTTGGCGGCGATGAACGCAAGAATCAACAACAGGGTGGTGGAGAAGTTCACAGTGGTTCCGAAAAGCGAGTGATGCCGGAACAGACCTGTTCCGGCGGGATAGAGTTCAGAAAGAAGCGTCGATGGCGTACATGCATACGGCCATCAGCGGCTGCGGCACAATGCCGAGCGCCAGAATGGCCAGCCCGTTGGCCGACATGATAATACGGGCATCGGGGCTGTTGGTGATTGGTGTAGTGTCATGCGGGGTATCGAAATACATCAGCTTGACGATACGCAGGTAGTAGAACGCACCGACCAGCGAGAACAGTACGGCCGTGACAGCCAGCCAGACGTAGCCGATTTCGACTACCGACTGCAGCACCGCGAGCTTGGCGTAGAAGCCCACGGTCGGCGGCACACCGGCCATCGAGAACATCAGCAGCAACATCAAAAAAGCCAGCCACGGGCTGCGACGGTTGAGGCCCTTAAAGTCGTCCAGTTTGTCGGCTTCGAACCCGGCACGCGACAGCAGCAGGATCATACCGAAACTGCCCAGGCTCATCAGCGCATACACCAGCACGTAGAACATTGCGCTGCCGTAGCCATTCTGCGAGCCAGCCAGAATACCGAGCAGCATGAAGCCCATGTGCGAAATAGTGGAATACGCGAGCATGCGCTTGAGGTTGGTTTGCGCGATGGCCGCGATGTTGCCGACCGCCATCGACAGCACCGCCAGGATCACCAGCATGTCACGCCACTCGGCCACCTGCGATTCCAGCCCCTGCCCCAGGATGCGCACCGTGAAGGCGAACGCGGCGATCTTGGGCGCGGAGCCGATGAACAGCGTCACCGCGGTGGGGGCGCCGTGGTAGACGTCGGGCACCCACATGTGGAACGGCACCGCACCGAGCTTGAACGCCAGGCCGGAGACGATGAAGACGACACCGAACACCAGCGGAATGCGCAGATCGGTTCCATCCTGCAGGGCAACGGCTATGTCGGCCAGCGCGAGCGAGCCGGTGACGCCATAGACCATCGACATGCCGTACAGCAACATGCCGGACGCCAGCGCGCCCAGCACAAAATACTTCATCGCCGCCTCGGTCGCCACGCTGGAATCGCGTTGCAACGCGACCATGGCATACAGGGACAGCGACAGCAGTTCGAGACCAAGATACAGCGTGAGGAAATGGCTAGCCGACACCATCACCATCATGCCCAGCAGTGCAAACAGCGCCAGCACGAAGAATTCGCCCTTGTAGAGCCCGCGCGCGCGCAGGTAGTCGCGTGAATACACCAGCACCACGGCGACGCTCAGGTAGAGGAATAGCTTCAGTACGTCCGACAGCGGATCGTCGATGAAGAGGCCGCCCAGCGTCAGCAGCGGCATAGTGGAGAAATCGCGCACCGTGAGGAAGGCCGCGCCAGCCAGGGTGAGCAGAGACAGCACATAGGCGATGTAGCGCTTGCTGTCATCGACCGCGGCGTCGATCAGCAGGATCAGAGAAACCATGACCAGCACGAAAATTTCGGGCAAGGCAGGGACGAAATGGGCGAGTTGAATTGAGGCGGTGCTCATGGGCGGTCGCTCACGGTAATTTACTTTGGGCAACGTGCGCCAACAGGTCGACCACCGACACGTGCATCACATCGGTGAACGGCTTGGGATACAGCCCCATGGCCAGCACGCAAACAGCCAAGACGCCGAGCAGCAGGATTTCACGGGCGTTGACGTCGGTCATGTCCTCGACGTGCGGATTGGTGATGGTGCCGAACACCACGCGTTTGTACATCCACAGCGTGTAGGCCGCGCCGAAAATCAGCGTGGTGGCGGCGACGAAGGCGAACCAGAAATTGGCCTGGGTGGCCGCCATGAGGACCATGAATTCTCCGACGAACCCACTGGTACCAGGCAGGCCGGCGTTGGCCATGGCAAACAGCATGAAGAAAGCGGCGAACACCGGCATTTTGCTGGCCAGCCCGCCGTAGTCCTTGATCTGGCGCGAGTGCAGGCGGTCGTACATGACGCCGATGCAGAGGAACAGCGCCGCCGAGACGAAGCCGTGCGAGATCATCTGCACCAGGCCGCCCTCGACGCCGAGTGGGCTGAACATGAAAAAGCCGAGAGTGACGAAGCCCATGTGCGCGATCGACGAATAGGCGATGAGCTTTTTCATGTCGGACTGCACCAGCGCGACCAGGCCGATGTAGGTGACTGCGATCAAAGACAGCATGATGACGAACCAGGCGTACTCATTGCTGGCATCCGGCAGGATCGGCAGGATGAAGCGCAGGAAGCCATAGGCGCCAACTTTGAGCGTGATCGCCGCCAGCACCACCGAGCCGCCGGTGGGCGCTTCGACGTGAGCGTCGGGCAGCCAGGTGTGCACCGGCCACATCGGCACCTTGACCCCGAAGGCCAGCAGGAAGGCGAAGAACATCAGCGTCTGCGCCGTCATCCCGAGCGTGGTGGCATGCCAGGTCTGGATGTCGAAGCTGCCGCCTGACTGGTAGTAGAGATAGATCATCGACACCAGCATCAATAGCGAGCCGAGCAGGGTGTAGAGGAAGAACTTGAACGCGGCATACACCCGGTTCGGCCCGCCCCACACGCCAACGATCAGATACAGCGGGATCAGCATGCCCTCGAAGAATACATAGAACAGGATGCCGTCGAGCGAGGCAAACACACCGTTGATAAGCCCGGACATGATGAGGAAGGCCGCCATGTATTGCGCGACCTTGTCCTGGATCACTTTCCAGCCTGCGATCACTACCAACACGGTGATGAAGCTGTTCAGCAGGATCAGCGGCATCGAGATACCGTCAACACCGAGATGGTAGTGGATGTTGAAGGCCGGGATCCATGACGCCTTCTCCACAAACTGCATGGCTGAGGTCGAGGGCTCAAAACCCGTGAAGAGCGGAATCGCTACGATCAAGCCAAGCAGCGCACCGGCCAGTGCAATCCAGCGTGCGAGCGCAGCGTTGCGGTCGGAGCCGGTGGCGAGTACGGCCACCCCGGCCAGAATCGGGACCCAGATGACGAGAGAGAGAATCGACTGTCCGAACATGGAGTGGGTTTAGTTAAGTCGCGCGAACCAGGTCACCAGGGCAAATACCCCGATCAGCATGGCAAACGCATAGTGGTAGATGTAGCCGGACTGGAAAGCGCGCACCAGCCGGGACAAGCGTTCGATCAGGTGCACCGAACCATTGATGATCAAGCCGTCGATCACGGCCTGGTCGCCGCGCCGCCACAGGCTGCCGCCGAGCAGGCGCGCGCCTTTGACAAAGACTGCGCTGTAGAACTCGTCAAACCAGTATTTGTTGACCAGCATGCTGTGGATGAAGCTAAACCGCTTCTGAATCGCCGCCGGAATATCAGGACGCTTGAGATAGAAGAAGGCTGACAAGCCCACGCCTGCTGCGGCCAGCCAGAACGGCAGAGTCACGACTGCGTGCAGCCCCATGGCGACCGCACCCTGGAAATGCTGGTTCAGTTCGTGCATGACCGGGTGACGGTCGGCCACATAAATCGCAGTGCCAAAGAAATCACCAAACAGCATCGGCTCGATGGTCATGTAGCCGATCGCCAGCGAGGGCAAGGCCAGTGCGAGCAAGGGTCCGGTCACCACCCACGGCGTTTCGTGGGGTTTCTCGTCATGATGGCCGTGGTCGTCATGGCCATGGCTGTCATTACCATGGCCGTGCGGCGCGTTGTGGAACCGCTCCTTGCCGTGGAAGACCAGAAAATACATGCGGAACGAATAGAAGGCCGTGACGAATACCCCAATCAGCACCGCCCAGTAGGCGAATTCAGCCACCGGCAGATTTGAAAACTTGACCGCCTCGATGATGGTTTCCTTGGAATAAAAGCCCGACAGGAAAGGCGTGCCGATCAACGCCAGCGAGCCGATCAGCGTGGCGATCCAGGTGATCGGCATGTATTTTTTCAGGCCGCCCATGTAGCGGATGTCCTGGTTGTGGTGCATGGCGATGATGACCGAACCGGCGGCGAGAAACAGCAGCGCCTTGAAGAAGGCGTGCGTCATCAGGTGGAACACCGCCACCGAATAGGCCGAAGCGCCGAGCGCGACTGTCATGTAGCCCAACTGGGACAACGTGGAATAGGCCACTACCCGCTTGATGTCGTTTTGCACCATGCCGAGAAATCCCATGAACAGCGCGGTAATCGCGCCGATCACCATGATGAAG
>JBKJIS010000105.1:0-3899 GCA_046598305.1 Thiobacillus sp. | reverse complement strand
GGTCTGGCGGCGGGCAGGATCAGCGAACTCACCGGCATCCCGCCGTCGTCGCTGTCGTTCCACCTCAAGGAGTTGTCGCACGCCAGCATGGCGGATTCGCGGCAGGCGGGGCGCTTTGTTATCTACAGCGCGAATTTCTCGACCATGAATGCGCTGCTCGGTTTTCTCACCGAAAACTGTTGTGGCGGCAATCCCTGTTCGCCGGTTTATGAGCCGGCCTGTTCCATCCCGAAGGAGTCAACATGAAACGTCTGCATGTACATGTGGCGGTCGCCGATCTGGCCGCTAGCATCCGCTTTTATTCGGCGATGTTTGCCGCCGAGCCCACCGTCACCAAGGGCGACTACGCGAAATGGATGCTCGACGATCCGCGCGTGAACTTTGCGATTTCTGCGCGCGGTGCGGCGCCCGGTCTTAACCACCTGGGCGTGCAGGTCGAGTCGGCCGACGAACTGGCCGAGATGAGCGCGCGCCTGCAAAAGCTGGATGCCGAGGTGCTGGAAGAGATGGGCACCGCCTGTTGCTACGCCAAGTCGGACAAGTACTGGGCAACCGATCCACAAGGTATCGCCTGGGAGACCTATCACACGCTCGACAGCATTCCGGTGTTCGGCCATGCCGATGCGTCCGGATCCGCCAGTGGGTGCTGCGTGCCCGAACCCGCCGTAGCCAAGGTTTCCGGTTGCATCCCGCTCAAGGCCAAGCCGGCCTCGGGCGGCTGTTGCTGAAGTTCATTTCATTTCATCAAGGACCCAACGTGGCTGAAAAAATCTACACCGTGCTGGTGCTGTGCACCGGCAATTCCTGTCGCTCGCAAATGGCCGAAGTGCTGCTGAATCACGACCTGTCCGGCCAGGTGCGCGCGCTCTCCGCCGGCACCCGGCCGCAGCCCAAAGTGGCCGACGGCGCGATCGAGGCGCTGAAGCTGGCTGGGCTGAACACCGACGGCTTGCACCCAAAGGATATCGACGCGGTGATGAACGAAACCATCGATCTGGTGGTGACCGTGTGCGACAACGCGAAAGAAGCTTGCCCGATCTTCCCGCGTCCGATCCCCAGCATCCACCTGCCTTTCCACGACCCGCATGGCGAGCCGATTGACGGCTTCATCGCGGTGCGCGATGACATCCGGACGCGCTTGATTGCTGCTGTCAAAGAGACGTTGCATCTGGCATGAGCGCGCAGTGTGAGACCACGGCCAAACATGCAGCCGGCGCGCCGATGAATCTGTTCGAGCGCGGGCTCACCCTGTGGGTGGCGCTGTGCATCGTCGTCGGTGTGCTGCTTGGCCAGTGGCTACCGGCGCCGTTCCAGGCACTGGGACGGATGGAGGTGGCGCAGGTCAATCTTCCGGTCGGCTTGCTGATCTGGGTGATGATCATCCCCATGCTGATGAAAATCGACTTCGGCGCGTTGTCGCAGGTGAAATCGCACTGGCGCGGCATCGGCGTGACGCTGTTCGTCAACTGGGCGGTGAAGCCGTTTTCCATGGCGCTGCTGGCCTGGATTTTCATTCGCCATCTGTTCGCGCCGTATCTGCCGGCGGAACAGCTCGACAGTTATGTCGCCGGTCTCATCCTGCTGGCCGCCGCGCCGTGCACCGCGATGGTGTTCGTTTGGAGCCGGTTGACCGGCGGTGATCCGTATTTCACGCTGTCGCAGGTGGCGCTGAACGATGCCATCATGATTTTCGCCTTCGCGCCCATCGTCGGTCTGCTCTTGGGGCTGTCCGCCATCATCGTGCCGTGGGACACCTTGTTCACCTCGGTGCTACTGTACATCGTCGTACCGGTGATGCTGGCGCAGGTGGGGCGCACGCTTCTGTTGAAGCGCGGGCAGGCGACGTTCGATGCGGTGATGGCGCAGCTCGGCCACGCCTCCATTTTGGCGCTGCTGGCCACGCTGGTGCTGTTGTTTGCCTTCCAGGGCGAGGCGATTATCGCGCAGCCGCTAATCATCGCGCTGCTGGCCGTGCCGATCCTGATCCAGGTGTTTTTCAACTCGGGACTGGCCTACTGGCTCAACCGCAGGGTGGGCGAGAAGCACAGCGTGGCCGGTCCGTCCGCGCTGATCGGGGCGTCCAACTTTTTCGAGCTCGCGGTGGCGGCGGCGATTGCGCTGTTCGGCTTTCAGTCCGGGGCGGCGCTGGCCACCGTGGTCGGTGTTCTGATCGAGGTGCCGGTGATGCTGCTGGTGGTGAAAATCGTCAACCGCAGCAAGGGCTGGTACGAGTCTGGGCTCACCCGGTAGCCCGCGCCCTTCGCATCAACGCGGGACGGTATCCCTTGGGGCTGTCCTTGCCCAGCCCACAATCGCTACGATTCTTCAAGTCTGACAGGCTGATAAGCATTCAAATTAAAGCCCTGCAATAAATAGCCGTATCATTAGTGGGACGCATCAGCGTTCCTGCTTCAATGGGCGTTTTTACAAGGTTTATTTGCATGGTGTTACAAGCCATGACTGAGTTACGTCAGACGCATATTGTGAAAAAAATGGCACACCCCTCTACTGGAGCAGGCAGCAAGGAACAACGGCGTCATGCGCGGCAGGCAAGCTCGCAGACCGCGCGTATCCGGTTTGGCGAAGGCGCGGCCATTCCTGCCGAAATTCGGGATTATTGCCCCACCGGGCTGTATGTGGCCTTTCCCGGAAATGGCACGCCTGACGCCGCCCTTCCCGCCCTGCAGGGCACCCCCGCGCAGGTGGAGTTTGCGGTGGGCGATTCAGGCGTGTTCCGGCTCAACGGCCGGGTCACGCGTGTTGCTCCCGGCGGGGTGGGTATCTTCGTCGCCGCCATGCCGGAGGACGCCCTGCAGGCCTTGCGCACGGCGAGCGAACGCCTTGCTCGGCCTGATCCCGCATGGGCGGCATCCGACCTGGGCCCGCAGCAGGCACAGGCGCTGCAACTGGCGTGCACCACCCTGTATCGCAGCTTTCTCGATGCGGTGTTGCAGGATTTTTTTAAGCAGGGCGTGGCGCGTCTGGGGCAAGCAGGGCAGGACGAGTCGAGTTTCCTGGAGCGCGCCCGCTATAACTATGGCGCCGAGGAACTGATGGAGCGCCGCAGCCGGATCGAAGACGATTTTTTCAACGCTATCCGCGGCCGCATCCAGCATATCGGACCGACGGAAGCGTCCAGTGGGGCGCCCGCGGCAAACAAGCTGGCCCTCGTCGATGAGGCCGAATTCGAGGACTGGCTGAATGTGTCGGCGGTCATCACGCAGATCGAGGAGGGCATCGTAGCGCTGCTCTACGTGTTCGAGCAACGCTACAGCCGGCTGATCGGCCTGCCCATCGACAGGAAGAACAACCCCTTTGGCCCGGAAGTCATTTGCCGCACCTTCCAGGACGTCATTGGGGGACTGGATTTTTCCAACGCCATGCGGGCGATTCTCTACAAGGAGCTCGGGCAGGCGGTATCGCTCCATGCCCCGGCGCTTTACCGGCAACTCAGCCAGACCCTGGCTTACCTGCAGCCGGTCGCGCCGGAATCCATCATCCGCGACAAGCCGAGGCCGGTGCCGGCCGCAGATCAACCCGCCGAAAGCGACAAGCCGAGAGCCGATCTGGCCGAAATCGCCGACATCCTTAACACGCTCTACAAGCAGGATCAGGCCAGTGTCACCCAGACGCCGGAAAGTGCCGAATACAGCTTCGATCGCATCCTGGCCAGCCTCAACCAGTCCCCACGGCGCGCCGCGCTTGGCACACCAATTGCGTCCGCGGCGCGATCCGGTCGTCAGGGCGATTTTCCCTCGGGGCACGCGCGGCCCGAGATCCTGCGGGTGGTGGACCGGCTGCAGCAAACGACCCGCCAGATTGCCGGGGGCGCTGCGCCGACGCTGCGGCCTGCCGGCGCAGCGCTGACGGAGGCCAGCCTGCGCGAACTGCTGATGGCC
>JBKJIS010000097.1:0-5058 GCA_046598305.1 Thiobacillus sp. | reverse complement strand
ATCCGGGAACATTCCGGGCGTGTCCAAGGTTGCGACAAGCTCCGGTGTCAGTCTTTCTATTTGCTTCGCCAATGTGTCCGCCTAACTCTTAAAAAATACTTAGGGGGGAACTTAGGGAAATGCGTAGTCGAGGCCCTGAACAGTTTTCCGGTGACTTTTAAAAAACTGACTATGCTTAGGGGATTCGAACTAATCCTAAGTGCTGTGCTAAGTATAGTCTGATATGAAAAGCGGTGGTTTGATATGAAAAGCTGTGAGTAGTAACACTTTGAATTTATTGATTAAATAGGCGTTTATGAAAAGCTGTGAAAAACGGCAAAACGGACACCCTCTCCGCCATACCCTATACGCACTACAGCACTCGAATTTACCCACCTATCGAGGACAGCTGTTTTCAGCTACGCCTTATCTAGTCATCGGCACTGAACACATTTAATTGAATAAATGTTGTGCTTGACAGCCAAATTGTTGTTCTTGACAGCCACATTCCGGTCCGGTATTGATTTTTATTCATGAAAAAGGCCCGTCCATTAGACGGGCCTTGATGAACACGCTTGCGGGTGTTCTGGTTTTTATTAAGCTTAATCAGTTAAAGCGTGCGGGAGGCCGTGCGCCACCCGAATAAGCTTCCTTGTGGCGGAAGTTGATGCGGCCTTTGGTCAGGTCGTAGGGTGACATTTCGATGGTGACTTTGTCGCCAGCCAGAATGCGGATACGGTGCTTGCGCATTTTTCCGGAAGCATAGGCGGTGATTTCAAAGCCGTTGTCCAGGGTGACGCGGAAACGTGTTTGCGGTAGAACTTCGTTAACGACGCCTTCCATTTCTACTAATTCTTCTTTTGCCATTCTTTGATTCCTCAAGGTGGGCCAATAACGCGTCGGTGCGATGCGCCGACGCGCGTGGGTATTCTAAAATGTGCGGGGCTTCGAGATGCGCCCGGATAATCAGTGCGTATGCCGTGGGCAAACCTGCAACGTGCCCGTCAAGGCAGAAGTGGGCTGATAAAGGGACCAATTCATCTTGACATTATGGCGGTCAGGGCGCATCTGGGCAAGGCTGGTGGGGTAAGACCGCGGAATACCGTGGATACAGCGGGGTTAGGATCTGATCTGGCAGGAAAATGCCGCCAAAATTGCCTCAAACCGTCTATTAGTCTGCAAACGTGTAGTTAGTCAGGCTCGGGGGCTTCGGCGGCTACCGCTTCGATATGTAGCGTACGGGTTGGAAAGGCAATTTCCGCCCCTTGGGCCAGCTTGGGCCAGGATGATGGCGGCGATTTTCTGCAAGATATCCTGCTTGGTTTCGTGAAATTTTATCCAGTCGACGGTTCTAGAGAAGGTGTAAACGAAAGTCCAGCGATGACGCCGTGAATGCGATGACGCTAATGATCAATGTGACGATCAAGGTTGGGCAAATCTTGCCGACCATTCCGGTAAACTTCGCATAATGTATATTATGTTAAATGATGAATTAACATAACGTGTCAACGCTTATGCAAGACGCTCAACGGGACCGACAAACCTGAAGGTCCGACCAACCGGAAATGATGTCTATTTAGAACACGTGACTCGCGTACGCCGCAGGCATGAGCAATCATGCCCACTTCGTCCGTTAAGTTCTCCGGTACCGCCATCGGTGCTATCAAGCGCAACAAAGTCTGGCGTACTGGCATGACTGCGTAGATTGATATTGGCAAAAAGTATCTAACCACTCAGATTTACCCAGCATCAGTTTCATGCGGTGGGATTGCCCTCCAGATTGCGCACTTAATTGCCCGCCACGCGTTTAGGCTGGGCAACCGGAAACTTGGGATGAACCGGCAGAAGTTTATGATAAATGCTTTCTGCATCCATCGGCCGTGCAAATAAATAGCCCTGGTATTCATGGCATTCTTCGATTTGCAAGAGTGCCAATTGATCTTCTGTTTCCACGCCTTCTGCAATAACCGACAGTCGCATCGCCTGGGCCAGCGCAATGATGGCGCGAACGATGGCCCGATCATCGGAATCGGAGGCCAGGTCGCGAACAAATGAGCGGTCAATCTTGAGTCGATCGATCGGAAAGCGCTTGAGGTAGCTGAGCGAGGAATAGCCTGTACCGAAATCGTCGATTGCCAGGGTGACACCCAATTGCTTCAACGCATTCAGCGTGTTGAGGGTCTCATCGCTATTTTCAAGCAAGGTGCTTTCCGTAATCTCAAGCTCAAGCGATTGCGGCGGTATGCCGGAATCCTGAATAGCCCGGGTTACGATTTCGAGGAAAGCCACATCGCGGAACTGGCGGGTCGCGACGTTCACCGACATGGTCAGGGCAGGATGCCCTGCATCGTGCCATTGCTTCAACTGCGCACACGCTGTTTCCAGTACCCACTTGCCTATCGGTACGATGAGTCCGGTGTCTTCCGCCAGGGGGATAAAGCTCAGTGGCGGGATCAGATTGCCCGATGGGTCGCGCCAGCGTATCAGGGCTTCCACACCGGTGGGCTGCCCGCTGCGCGAATCAACCAACGGTTGGTAATGCAGCAAAAATTCCTGGTGTTCGATGGCGCGGCGCAAGTCGGTTTCCAATTGCAGCCGTTCGTTTGCGCTGGCCGTCATTTCACGGGAATAGAACTGGTAATTGTTGCGGCCCACTTCCTTGGCGTGATACATGGCCGAATCGGCGTATTTCAGGAGCTCATCGGCATCGACCGTGTCGGCCGGGTAAAGCGCAATGCCAATGCTGGCCGCGCTGAACACCTCGCGGCCGCCAATAATAATGGGGGCATTAAATTGCGCCAGCACCTTTTGGGCACATTGCCCAATGTGTCTGACTTCCTCGACGTCGGTGAAGATAAGCGCAAACTCGTCGCCGCCAAGTCGGGCGACGGTGTCGTTCGCGCGAACGCTTTGCTTCAGGCGCGCAGAAATTTCCTGCAACAAGAGGTCCCCTGCTTCGTGGCCCATCGTGTCGTTAACAACCTTGAAACGGTCCAGGTCCAGCAGCATGAACGCAACCAGCCGATGGCGCCGTTTCGCATCGCCGATAGCCTGATGCAGGCGGTCATTGAACAACTGGCGGTTGGGAATGCCGGTCAGATTGTCATAATAGGCAAGTTGATGAAGCTCTGCTTCAGCCAGCTTGCGCTGGGTAATGTCGTTGAAGGCGACCACTGCACCGATCAGCTCGCCATCCTTGTACATCGGCCGCGACCAGTATTCCACCGGGAAGCTGGTGCCATCGGCACGCCAATGGTATTCATGGTTGCAATGGTGTTCGCGGCCAGCTTGGGTCGCCACCCGAATCGCACACTCTTCAATCGGATAATGTCGCCCGTCGGGATAGGTATGGTGAATCATCGCATGGATCGGCTTGCCAACCAGGTCGCTCTCGTGGGCATAACCCAGCATGCGCAGGCAGGCGGGGTTGGCAAAGGTGCAAATACCCTTCGTATCCGTTCCAAAAATAGCCTCGGATGTGGAATCCAGCACTAGGCGTACGCGGGCCTGGCTATCCTGCAAAGCATTCAGCGCAGAGCGGGTTTTAAGCTGCATGTTATTGACTGATTCCACCAGCACATCGAGTTCATCCGGAACGGATGTGGGTACGCGCGCCAGGGCGAGCGGCGCGTCATGCACAACAGGATCGGCGCTGCGCAAATGGTCGGCCACTGCGGCCAGATGGCGCGCGATCAGGCGATAAAAAAGGGTGAAGATGAAAAGCGCGACCAGAAAGGTGTGCAATGCATTGTTCATCAGGAGATGGGTGGCTTCGCGCGCAAGTTGCGCATAGATGTTGTCGAGAGAAATGGCCACAACCAGTGTGCCGATTTCCCGAGACTGGCCCAGATGCGTGTAACGCATTGTGTACTGACGTTCTACTACGCGTTTATCTTCGCGTTGGCCGGCTTCCAGCAGATACGCAACGTTATCGTCCACGGATGCGTAGACGACGTTGGGTACGCGCAGGATGCCTTCGAGTTGTAGCTTGATTTCCTTATTGTTGGCGGCCCACACGGATTGCGACAGCGAAGGCAGTTGAACGCCGTCTATCTGACGAAACTGTGCCTCGATGCCAGCCATGTTGCTCTGGTATTCACGGTATAACTGAAAGCCTGTCGTCACCAGGGTCACGGCCGCACTGAACAGCACCATGGCGACGATCAGCCGCCGCGCCAGTGGCGATTTCAGGGTATGGGTAAAAGAATGCCGATTCATTTTGAGGCGGTGACTGCTAGCGAGAGCACCTTTTCCTTGTAGAGCTTGTCGTACAGGCCTTCAGCCTTGATGGCCCGCAAAGCCTCGGCAATTTTGGGGACCAGTGCTGCATGGCGTTTGTGCAGATAGATGAACATTTCGCGCTTGGCGATGGCGGGTTCAAGCAGATATATACCCTGAATGCCCTGCTTCCTGAGCAAACTCAAGCCAAGCCAGCGTTCATAAAGTGCAACATCGATGCGGTCCAGCTGTAACTGGCGAAACATCTGCGCTGCATCGTCTGATGCCACCACGGCAGGCGCCCCAGCGAGCATTTTTTCGTATATTTTCCAGCCTCGGATATGTCCGATTGGACGGGCGCGCAAGACAACCAGGCTGGTAGCCAATTCAGGGTTTTTGCTGAAGGCCGAAAATTCATGTTCGATCAGCTTTTCTGGTACCCGGATCAGGTTTGGATAGTGCGCCTCCAAACCGGAAATGCGGGTCAGGTCGCCATCTTCAATGCCGGCGTTTGCGTTGATCAGCCCACGCTCTGCCGGGAGTTTAACCAGCCGAAGCTTGACGCCTGCCCGACGAAAAGCTTCCCCGGCCACTGCATCCAGAAAGCCCTGGCTGTCCGTCGTTGTGAAAGGCGACTCATTCGCGTCATTGAGAATCAGCATAGGCATATCTGCACGGCAGATGCCGCCTGCCAGCAGCATCAACACGCCGGCAAGAACAAACGGAAGAGTGAATTTCATATAAGAGGACACTTTCGGGGAAGAGACTGTACTGAATCTATCGACCCCCAGCCGTTTTACTTAAGGCTGGGCGCAGCCAGAAGGCTAAATGTTTTAGCGCTCAACCAACCCCACGAATAAT
>JBKJIS010000022.1:0-5877 GCA_046598305.1 Thiobacillus sp. | reverse complement strand
GGGTCCGTGTCGATATCGTTACAGACGATAGGCGTTTTTTCCCGTAGCGCCCGCGCTACCAGTACATGAGCGTCCAGCGTGAACGTGTCGAGATACCCTTCCTCGAAACCCGTCTTGGCCACCGGCGTCACCGCGCCGCTTTCGGCATCCAATAACCCGATCCATGCCATCCTGAACCGGCCTTGCTCCACCGCAATGCGGCAGGCCTCGGTGAACAGTTCCTGCCGGTCATGGATGCGGACAATGGTCGCGTTGATACCGCTCAAGACCGCATAGATGCGGTTGAGGCGATTGACTTTCTCTTCCGCGCGTTTGCGCACGGTGATCTCCTCAGTCAGCGCAGCGGTGCGCTGCGCCACCAGACTTTCCAGGTTTTCGTGCAACCGCGCCCGTTCCAGCGCCACAGCCACCTGGTTGCCGACGCCGTGCAGAATCTTCAGCGACTCTTCGTCGAACAGTCCCTCTTGCGGCCCGGCCAGGTTCATCACGCCAACCGTGCGGTCTCCGAGCCACAGCGGCACGCTGGTGTGATAGCGCAGCCCGTGCGTGTCGTCTTTGGCCTTGCTGAGCCGTTCGCAGTCCAGGATGTTGGTGACCAAATGGAGTTCACCGGCAAGCAGTTGGCGATGGCAATGGCAATCGCCTTCCAGCGCGCCGGGCGCATCGAGCGCCGGCGGCAGGTTGCGCGCGGCAGCGAGCCGGAATCCGGATGCTCCTTCCCGCTGGGAGATCCAGCCGGCCTGGACTCCGGGTAACTCCAGCGCCAGCTCCAGCGCTATCTCCGCCACCTCCCGCACGCTGACCGCCCGGTTGATCCCCTCGGTGATGCGGTACAGCCCGCTGAGCATCTGGTTCGAATGCGCCAGCTCCCTTTCGCGCGCCTTGAGTTCTTCGTTGGTGTGCACCGCCTGCTCGTAGGTCGAGATCAACAGGTCCAGTATCTGCTGGCGCTCGGCGGTGATGAAATGTGTCTCGCCGCCGAGGTACATTTCCACCCCCATCTGCATTTTCTGGGTCTTGCGCAACTCCCGGTTCATCAAAAGATACTCGATGCGCGACAGCAGGTAGCGCTCTTCATACGGCTTGCAGATAAAGTTGTCCGCACCGCAATCCAGGCCGAGGATCACGTCCTGTGGGTAGGAGAGCGTGGTCACCAGAATCACCGGGATGTCCTTCAACATCTCGTCGGATTTGATCGCCTTGCACAGGTCATAGCCCCCCAGCTCCGGCATCACCACGTCGCTGATGATCAGGGCCGGCTGGCGCTGCCTGGCCGCAGCGAGCGCTTCCTTGCCGTTGACCGCGGCTACCACCGTGTAACCATGCTTCTCGAGCAGATATTCCAGTTGTGCACGCTGGGTCGGACTGTCCTCGGCGATGAGGATTTCTACGTCATTATTTCTATTCGATTGCATCGTTACGCTCCTTATTCATTACTTCTTCATTACTTGTAATTATTCAGTCTGACGAGGCAAGCCCACGGATGGGTGCTGAACAGTTCCACTAGTTCTGGATCGCCAAGCTCACCAGCACCGGGGCGATTTTCTCCGGCGGCAGCACCAGCGTCGCCGCACCGAGCTTGATCGCCTCGCCCGGCATACCGTGCACAACGGAGCTGTCCTTGTCCTGGGCGAAGGTGATTGCGCCCTTGTCTCTCAATACCTTTAGCTCATCGGCGCCGTCGCGCCCCATGCCGGTAAGCAGGCCGGCAACCGCATGGCTCCCATAGATATCGGCCACCGAGCGAAAAAGATGAGAGACAGAAGGCCGCAGCCCGTTTTCGGGCGCGTCCTGGGTCAGGGAGATTTTCCCGCCGCGCTCCACTTTCATCTGGCATTCGTCCGGCGCCAGGTAGATATGGCCGGGCAGAATGGTCTCGCCGTGTGTGGCGAGTTGGACTGGAAGTAGCGACGAATGCGCCAGCCAGTCGGCGAACCCGCGGATAAATCCGACCGCCATGTGCTGCACGATCAGGACCGGCACCGGAAAGTCCCTGGGCAGCGCCGAAATAATGGTGTGCAGCGCGGGCGGGCCGCCGGTGGAGGCGCCGATGGCGATAAGCTCGACCTTTGCCGGCGCAAACTTGAGTTCCGTTTCCACGGGGTGCGTAACGTCCGCCTCGCGCCGCAGCCAGCGCCGCACCACCTTGACTTCCGCCATCAGCTTCACCGTCTGCACCAGTTCGTGGGCCATGGCCTCGTGATCCGGATGGCCGGTGCCGGCCGGCCGGGGCAGGAAGGCGAGCGCGCCTGACTCCATGGCTTCGAACGTCGTCGCCACCTCATGCGCGGAGATGCTGCCGCTCACGATGACAATGGGCGTGGGATGCGTTTCCATGATGCGGCGCGTGGCCTCCAAGCCGTCCATCCTCGGCATGTAGATATCCATGGTGACGACATCCGGTTGCATGCGCCGGACGGCCTCGATGGCTTCCTCGCCGTCGTGCGCCGTGCCGACGACTTGGATGCCGGGATCCAAGTCGAGAATATGCACGAGAAACTCGCGCACCACGGGTGAATCTTCCACCACCAAAACTTTGATCAAAGGGTTTGCCTCATTGTGCGTTTCCGGACCGACCCGGTCTATGGCGCCTCTGTCGAGTACAGACGTGTACAGATTAAATCAAGCGCCCGATGACCTCCAGCAAATTACTCTGGTCGAAACTGCTCTTGATGATATAGGCGTTGGCGCCGACATCGATGCCGCGCTCGCGGTGTTCGAGCGATCCCAGCGACGTCACCAGCACCACCGGTAATTCGGACAGATGATTGTCTGCGCGTATCTTCGCTGTGAGATCGAAGCCGTTCATTCTCGGCATCTCCACGTCCGACACGATTAAGTCGAACGTTCCAGTTTTGAGTGTGGTGTAGGCATCGATCCCATCCACCGCAGTGGTGACCCGGAAACCCGCCGACTCCAGGATATTCTTCAGCAGCGCGCGCGAGGTGATCGAGTCCTCCGCCACCAGGATCGAGCGCTGTTGCGCCTGCGCAGGTTTATCGGTAGTAGCGGGCGTGCGCGGTGCCGTCGCGAGCCGCACGGCCGATTTCATCAGATCGGACACGTTCAGCACCGGCACCACCTGGCCGGTTCCCAGCACGCTGGCGCCGGCGATGTTGCGCACGCGCGCGAGTTGTCGTCCGAGGGTTTTCACCAGCACTTCCTGCTCGCCAAGAATTTCGTCCACCCGAAACGCGACGCGCGCGAGTCCCAGTCCGAGCACGACTGCCGGTACGCGGTTCACGGCCTCACTCGCTGCGGCATTCCGCGACATCTCCAGCACATCACTCAGCCAGACCAGCGAAACCACCTGCCCGTCGAGCGGGATCGTCTCCCGGTTTTCCACCGTCTGGATAGCCTTGTTGGCTATCTGCGTTACCCGCTCGACGCTGATCGAGGGAAGGATGAAACGCTGTTCGCCGACACGAATCAAGACGCCCCGGAAGGTGGCGAGCGACAGCGGCAAAATAATCCGGAAAGTCGTTCCGGCGTCGGGGCGGGTCTCGATTGCGATGACGCCGCCCAGTCGTTCGACCTTTTCCCGCACGATGGCCAACCCCAGCCCCCGCCCCGACAGGTCGGTGATGATGGGGCTGGTGGAAACGCCGGAACGGAATATCAGGTCAAGCGTCTCGCGTTCACCGAGCCGTTGCATTTCTTCGGCGGAGAGCAGGCCGAGCCGCTGTGCCGCCGCCTGCACTTGCGCCGTATCAATGCCCGCGCCGTCGTCGGCGATGAGGATTTCGATCTTGCCGCTGTCTATCTGGGAAACCGCGATGCGCAGACTTGCCAGCGGCGGCTTGTTTTTTTGCGCGCGCGCCGCCGGTTTCTCGATACCGTGGTCAACGCTATTTCTGAGCAGGTGGATGAGCGGGTCTTTCACCGCTTCCAGAATCCGTCGGTCTATTTCGATCCCGGTTCCCTCGATCGTCAATTCCACTTGCTTGTCCTGATTGCGGGCGAGTTCGCGGATGAAGCGCGGGAAAATCTCGGTCAGCGAGGAAAACGGCAGCATGTGCATTTCCTTCACATCGTGCAGGAGACTGTCCACCATCCCCGTCAGCGCGCGTTGATCGCGCTCGGCGAATTTTCTTAGCTGTGTCAGATGGTCCTCGATGTGTTTCAGGTGAAGGTTTTCCGCATCCAGATAATCGAGCAGCTTGGTCAGAGCCTGTTGTTCTTTGGCGTCGTCGTTGCGCTTGCCGACGCGGGTGAGCGCGCGTTCCGTCGCGCGAACGGCGGGCCGGATCTTGGCCCGTTCCTTTTTCCATGCCGCGAGCACGACACCGATCTCGCGCAAGTCCTGGACGCGCTGGCCCGCTGCCAGCCTCGGCGCAAGCAACTCTTCCGTTTGCCGCATCACCGCGTCGAGCTTCGCGGTAGACACCCTGACTGTTTCGGACATCAAGCTGGGCGCTGCAAGCAGCGTCCCTGCGCCGGCCATCGCCGCGGGTTCGTCCGGCGTCACAGGGGCAGTTGGTACCGGCGGTGATGAGGGCGGCTGCCTCCCTGGGGGCACGGCACCTTGCAGCGCGTCGTCGAGCCGGCGGATCACGTGGGCGATCCTCGGCTTTGCGGTTCCCGCCGCCTGCGGCGCAAGCAGCCCATTGAGCGCATCGATGGCCTGATAGAGCAGATCGAACAATGGTGGCGCGTGCGCGAGCTTCTTTCTCTTTAATGCGGAAAACACGCTCTCCAGCGAATGGCATACCGACTCGATGTCCGTGAGGTTCACGGCACGGGCTGCGCCCTTCAGGCTGTGCGCATCGCGGAAGATATTCTCGATAATTTCAGCCTGGCGTTCGCCGTCCGGCATTTTCTCCAGATCGAGCAGCCCCGCTGCCATCGCCTTGATATGTTCGTCCGCCTCGAGCTTGAACGTCGCCAGGAGCCTTTTCAGGAAGTCATCGTTTTTATCGACCATGATGCTTCATCCTAAGTCGGACGTGAACGACTACTGGAGCGCGGGCGTCCCGCCCGCATGCGGACACAATGCCCGCGCGCCAGAAACCGTTGCCGATGAACAGCGATCATGAGGATTTGGCCCCAATCATGGCGCCCAGACTCTGCCCCAGATCATGCACTTTCCGGGCAGCGACCGCCGTCTGCTGGGTGCCGTCCACGTTCTGCACGCTGGCCTGCTTGATGTTCTCCATCGCCAGCGCCACTTGATCCATACCCACCATTTGCTGCTGGCTCGATGCGGCAATCTGCATCGCCGCGTGTGCCGCTTCGGTAACGCTGTCGGCCAACACCCGGATGGACTCGGCAGCCTCCGAGGCTCGTTTGACCCCGGCCTCCACCGCTTTGTTTCCCTGCTCGGTGGCCAGCACCGCCGCACTGGTGGCCTTCTGGATATCGCCCAGGATCGTTCGTACCTGGGCCGTCGCCTGCTTGGACTGTTCGGCCAGACTCTTCACCTCCTGCGCCACCACGGCAAAGCCTTTGCCCTGCTCGCCGGCCTTTGCCGCCTCGATGGCGGCGTTGACCGCGAGCAGGTTCGACTGCTCGGCCAGATCATTGACGCTGGCGATAATTTCGCCGATGGCTTGGCTCTGTTCGGAGAGGCGCACGATGCTCTCGGCAATGGATTCCATCTGCGCCTGGATGTGCTGCATGCCCTGGATGGTTTCCTCCACCGACTTGCGCCCGGCTTGAGAAACGTTCGAGACCTTCTGCGCGCTGTCGGAAACGTGCTTCGCTTTCTGGCTGGCGAGTTGCGCCGTCTGCTTGACTTCCTCCACCGTGGCGGTGGTCTCGCTCACGGCGGCGGCGGTCTCGGCGGCGGCGGCGGCGACCTGGATGGTGGTGGCGAGGATTTTGGAGGAGGAGGAGGACAGTTGGGCGATGCTTTCCCGGAGTTGGCGGGTGATGAGC
>JBKJIS010000212.1:0-23990 GCA_046598305.1 Thiobacillus sp. | reverse complement strand
TCAAGGCCTGCGGATCCACGCCATTGTTTTTGGACTTCGACATTTTTTCGATGCCACCCACGATCACCGGCTGGCCATCGGTCATGCAGGTCGCAACACCCTCGCGCAACGTCACATCGGCCGGGTTGAACCAGGTTTTTTTACCGTCAGCCGATTCACGGTAATACGTGTCGGCGATCACCATGCCCTGCGTCAACAGGTTGACGAAAGGCTCGTCGCTCGCCACCAGCCCCTCATCGCGCATCAGCTTGTGAAAGAAGCGCGCATACAAGAGGTGCAAAATGGCATGCTCGATGCCGCCGACGTACTGATCAACCGGCAACCACTGGTTGGCGCGCGAATCAAGCATGCCGCCATCGAAATCCGGGCAGGCATAGCGCGCGTAGTACCACGACGACTCGACGAAGGTGTCCATGGTGTCGGTTTCGCGCCGTGCGGGCTCACCGCACTTGGGGCAATCGCAATTGACGAACAGCGCGCGCTTGTTGAGCGGGTTGCCCGAGCCATCCGGCACCACGTCTTCCGGCAGCACCACCGGCAGTTGATCGGCCGGCACCGGCACATCGCCGCAGGACTCGCAATGCACAATCGGAATCGGGCAGCCCCAATAGCGCTGGCGTGAAATGCCCCAGTCGCGCAGGCGGAACTGGGTTTTCTTTTCGCCGAGACCGAGCGCGGCGAGGTCAGAGGCAATCGAATCGATCGCTTCTTCGTAAAGCATCTGATCGTATTTGCCTGAGTTAATACACAGCTTGTTATCTTTTTCTCCGTACCATTCTTTCCAAGAATCTATGGAAAAATCGTAATACTCGTAGTCAGGACCAAGATATTTTTGCCGACCTTCTTTTCTAAAACTTTCTGTAAAGTTGGTTATGACCTGCTTGATCGGCAAACTGTATTTCTGCGCAAACCCGAAATCGCGCACATCATGCGCCGGCACCGCCATCACGGCACCGTCGCCGTAACTCATCAGCACATAGTTGCCGATCCACACCGGGATCGATTCACCGGTGAGCGGATGGGTGACCTTGAGTTCGGTATCCATGCCCTTCTTTTCCATCGTCGCCATATCGGCTTCGGCAACGCTGCCTTGTTTGCACTCGGCGATGAAGGCGGCGAGCGCGGGGTTATCCTGCGCGGCACGCGTCGCGAGCGGATGCTCAGCAGCCACGGCGCAAAAGGTCACGCCCATGATGGTGTCGGCGCGGGTGGTGAAGACCCACAATTGTTCGTCCTTACCATCGAGCTGATACGGAAAGGCAAAGCGCACGCCGACGCTCTTGCCGATCCAGTTGGCCTGCATGGTTTTCACCCGCTCCGGCCAGCCCGGCAGGTTATCCAGCCCGGTCAGCAGTTCGTCGGCATATTGGGTGATGCGGAAGAAATACATCGGGATGTCGCGTTTTTCGACCCGCGCACCGGAGCGCCAGCCGCGCCCGTCGATCACCTGTTCGTTGGCCAGCACGGTCTGGTCTACCGGGTCCCAGTTCACCGACGCCAGCTTTTTGTAAATCACGCCCTTTTCGAACAGCCGGGTGAACAGCCACTGCTCCCAGCGGTAGTAATCCGGCCGGCACGTGGCCAACTCGCGCGACCAGTCGACAGCAAAGCCCAGCGCCTGCAACTGGGTGCGCATGTGGTCGATGTTGGCGTAGGTCCAGGCAGCAGGCGGCACGCCATTGGCAATCGCCGCGTTCTCGGCCGGCAGGCCAAAAGCGTCCCAGCCCATCGGCTGCATCACATTGAATCCGCGTAGCGTGTGATAACGCGCCAGCACATCGCCGATGGTGGAGTTGCGCACATGGCCCATGTGCAGCTTGCCCGAAGGGTAGGGAAACATCGACAGGCAATAGTATTTCGGGCGATCGGATGCCTCGCTGGCGCGGTAGGTCTGGCTGGCTGCCCATTGCGCCTGCGCAGTGTGCTCGATTTCGGCGGGACTGTATTTTTCTTGCATGGACACTGCGGATTCTGGAGGCTTGGTCAGCCTGCGATTATACCTGCCCGCCTCTCCGCGAGCGGGGCGAAGCCGCTTGAGCGCTTATTCTGCAGACAACAAAAGCTGGCTGTCGTCCTTGAGATTGATCCCGGTAAGCTGGCGCTGTAAGGCGGCACGGCACAGGTAGGCGAGTTTGTGCGCGGCCTGGGCGTAGACGAGCCCTTCGGGACGCACGTTGGAGATGCAGTTGCGCTCGCTGTCCATGCGTCCCTTGCGCGGCGCGTACGTCAGATAGACGCCGAGGCTGGCCGGTGAACTCAATCCCGGCCGCTCGCCGATCAGTACAGCGACCAGACGGGCGTGCAGCGCGGCGCCGATTTCGTCGCCGATGGCGACCCGGCCTTGTTCGGCGAGCACGACTGGCGTGCGCGTCCAGTCGGTATCGAAGCGTTGGCGCAAAGCGGCGAGCAGGGGTTGGGCGTGTTGTTGCACGGCGGACGACGACAGCCCGTCGGCGACGACGATGACCAGCTCGGCGGCAGCGGGCTGGGTGCGCAGTTGCGCGTCGCCGTCCTCGTGCAAGCGACGACCGAGATCGGGGCGCAACAGATAGGTCTGCCGGTCGCGCGCCTGGCTGCGCACCCGCAGCACCGGCCAGCCGTCGGCGGCGAGCGCCGCTTGCAAGGCGGCGAAATCGAGCGGCCGATGCACAGCGTCGCGCGCCTGCGCATGGGCCAGCCCCAGGCGCAGTACCTCGTCGGTGGGCAGGCTGGCGCCGACCCGACCGAGGGCGATGCGCGCCGCAGTATGGCGGCGCAGCGCCTCCCAGGGATTAGCCTGGACGAGTGGGTCAGGCAGGTTTTTGTTCAGCGGCATACGCATCAGGCCGCCCCCAGATAGGGCAGTTCGCGCAGCAGGCTGTGGCCGCGCCCGACTTCTCGCAGCCGCCCCTGGATATCGGCAATGCCCATGCGGGCGAGCCAGGCGTCGAATTCCGGCGCGCGCTTGAGGCCCAGCAGGCTGCGCAGGTAGAGTGCGTCGTGAAACGAGGTGCTCTGGTAGTTGAGCATGATGTCGTCCGCGCCAGGGACGCCCATGATGAATGTGAGCCCGGCATTGGCGAGCAGGGTCATGAGCGTGTCCATGTCGTCCTGATCGGCCTCGGCGTGGTTGGTGTAGCACACGTCGCAGCCCATGGGCACACCGAGGAGCTTGCCGCAAAAGTGGTCCTCCAGACCGGCGCGGATGATTTGCTTGCCGTCGTAAAGATATTCCGGGCCGATGAAACCGACCACGGTATTGGTGAGCAGCGGGCGGAATTCCCGCGCCACCGCATAAGCCCGCGCCTCGCAGGTCTGCTGATCGACGCCGTGGTGGGCGCCGGCCGACAATGCGCTGCCCTGGCCGGTTTCGAAATACATGACATTGTCGCCCAGCGTGCCGCGGCCAAGTGACAGCGCGGCCTCGTGCGCCTCGTGCAGCAGGGCCAGCGACACGCCAAAGCTGGCGTTGGCCTGCTCGGTGCCGGCAATGGACTGGAATACCAGGTCGACCGGCGCGCCCTGTTCGATAGCCTGGATCTGCGTGGTGACATGGGTAAGCACACAGCTCTGCATGGGAATGTCGAACTGCGTGCGCACCTCGTCGAGCATCTCCCACAAAGCCCGCATTGCGTTCAGCGAATCGCTCGCCGGATTGATGCCGACCACCGCGTCGCCAGCGCCGTAGAAAAGCCCGTCGAGCAGGCTGGCGGCGATGCCGCGCAGGTCGTCGGTGGGATGGTTGGGTTGCAGGCGCACTGCCAGATGACCGGGCAATCCAATGGTATTGCGAAAACGGGTCACCACACAGCACTTGCGCGCAACCAGAATCAGGTCCTGGTTGCGCATCAGCTTGCTCACCGCCGCTGTCATTTCCGGGGTGATGCCGGGCGCCAACGCGTTCAGTGCGGCGCTGTCAGTGCTGTCCAGCAACAGCCAGTTGCGAAAGCCCCCCACCGTCAGCGAACTCACCGGCGCGAAAGCTGCGGCATCGTGCCTGTCGACGATCAGGCGGGTGACTTCATCCGACTCATAGGGGATCAGCGCCTCATTGAGAAAGGTTTTGAGCGGCAGCTCGGCGAGCACCATGCGCGCCGCCATGCGCTCCTCGTAGCTCGCCGCGCCCAACCCGGCGAGGTAGTCGCCGGAGCGCGCCGGGCTGGCTTTGGCCATGACTTCACGCAGGTCGGCGAAGACATAGCCGCGCACGCCGACGTTGCTGCGGTAGGCCATGAATCAGCCGGGTGCCGCCCGCTCAGGCGCGCCCTCCAGCAGGGCATCGGCCGGCGCGTTGGCGCGTTGCCGCGCGGTGAGATGAAAGTAGACGTAGCCGACGAGCATGAAGCCGACAAAGACCAGCCCGATCACCGGGTTAAACCAGGCCATCGCCACCAGGCAGACCGCCGCCAGCAGCAGTGCGATGCCCGGCACCAGCGGGTAGCCCGGCGCCTTGAAGGGCCGTTCCAGCGCCGGTTCGCTCTTGCGCAGTTTGAACAGGCTCAGCATGCTGATGATGTACATCACAATAGCGCCAAACACCGCCATGGTGATCATCGCTGCAGTCAGGCTCATCCCCTGCAGGTTGATCAGCCCGTCGCTATAGATGGCGGCAATGCCGATCAGCCCGCCGACAACGATCGCCCGGTGCGGGGTCTGGAAGCGCGGATGCAGTTTAGCCAGCCACGGCGGCAAATAGCCGGCGCGGGCGAGCGCGAAGAACTGCCGAGAATAGCCGAGGATGATGCCGTGAAAGCTCGCCACCAGGCCGAATAGTCCGATCCACACCAGCATGTGCAGCCAGCCGGAGTTCTCGCCCACCACCGTCTTCATCGCCTGCGGCAACGGGTCGTTGATGTTGGACAGTGCTTTCCAGTCGCCCACGCCGCCGGCGAAGATCATCACACCGAAAGCGAGCACCAGCAGCGTAAGCATGCCGCTGATGTAAGCGGTGGGAATGGTACGCTTGGGGTCTTTCGCCTCTTCGGCGGCCATGGCCACGCCCTCGATGGCAAGAAAGAACCAGATCGCGAAGGGAATCGCTGCGAAAATACCGGCCACCGCCGCGCCGCTGAAATGATCCGCTCCCGCCCAGCCGTTGAGGGCGAAATTGCTGAAACTGAAGCCGGGCGACACCACGCCCATGAAGACCAGCAGCTCGATCACCGCGATCACGGTGACAATGAGTTCGAAGGTCGCGGCGATGCTCACGCCGAGGATGTTAAGGGTCATGAACACGACATACGCGCCGACCGCCGCCATCTTCGGATCGAGTGCGGGGAACTGCACATTGAGATAGGCACCGATCGCCAGCGCGATGGCCGGCGGCGCGAAGACGAATTCGATCAGCGTCGCCAGCCCGGCGATCAGGCCGCCGGTGGGCCCGAAGGCGCGCCGACTGTAGGCGAAGGGGCCGCCCGCGTGCGGTATGGCGGCGGTCAGCTCGGTATAGCTGAAGATGAAGGCGGCGTACATGGTCGCCACCATGATGGTCGTCACCAGAAAGCCCAACGTGCCCGCCGCCCCCCAGCCGTAACTCCAACCGAAGTATTCGCCGGAAATGACCAGGCCGACGGCGATGCCCCATAGATGCAGAGGGCCAAGGCTGGATTTAAGTGTGGTGCTCATGGACAGACTCCAGAAAGAAGGGTGCCCTTAATCCCAGCAAAACTCATGCCATGAGCCTGTCCCGGCTGGCCAAGGCTGGACACGAGGGTGTCGACCAACAGCAAAGCCCGCGCAATCCACTTTGGTGCAAACAGGTACAGTCGGGCACCGCTTTAGCACGCTCACGCTAACCACAGACGGAAAACAAATGAATCTCCGTTGAGAAACGCACTTGGCGCCCATGGCCAGAGCATTAACATGGCCTGAAGCACCCTCGTCCGGGACGACCGAAGGCTCCACAACCCAAAGGAGACACCATGAGCCGCTCCCGCTCACCCTGCTTGCCGTATCCCTCCCTGTCTGGGCAACCCAAGCCGATTTGCTGGCAATCAAGCAGATCAGTCTGGAACTCGTGCTCGCCTGCGCCGCCGCCGCGCAAAAAAAGCTCGAGGAACGGCTCGAATTTGCCCAGTAAAGCCGAAACCCTGCGCCGAGGCCTGCAAGTGACAAGCCCCTGCCCGCACAGGTAAAATGCGGCAGTTACGCTTTTATATTTACCTCTTCAGGGAGTCCCAGAATGTCCAAGAAGCATCCCGTCATTGCGGTCACGGGCTCATCCGGCGCCGGCACCACCACCGTCAAGCGCGCGTTTGAGCACATTTTTTTCCGCGAAAAAATCAACGCCGCCGTGATCGAGGGCGACAGCTTCCACAGCCTGTCGCGGGTTGATTTCAAGGCTGCCGTGAAAAAGGCCGAGGCCGACGGCAACATGTCTTTCAGCCACTTCGGTCCGCAGGCCAACCACTTCGACAAACTGGCCGACTTGTTCAAAACCTACGGCGAAACCGGCAGCGGCAAGAAACGCTACTATATTCACAGCGACGAAGAAGCCGCCGAGCACAACAAGCGCCTCAACACCAGCCTCAACCCCGGCGAGTTCACCCCGTGGGAAGACGTGCCCGACGGCTCCGACGTGCTGTTTTACGAAGGTCTGCACGGCCTGGTGCAAACCGACAAGGCCGACATCGCCAAGCATGTCGACCTCGGCATTGGCGTAGTGCCCATCGTCAACCTCGAATGGATCCAGAAGATCCACCGTGACAGCGCCGAGCGCGGCTATGCTGCCGATGTGATCGTCGACACCATCCTGCGCCGCATGCCGGACTACGTGAACCACATCACGCCGCAGTTCTCGCGCACCGATATCAACTTTCAGCGCGTCTCCACGGTCGACACCTCCAACCCCTTTATCTCGCGCGATATCCCGACGCCGGATGAAAGCTTCATCGTCATTCGTTTCCGCGAGCCCAAGGGCGTCGACTTCCCCTACCTGCTGAACATGATTTGCAACTCCTTCATGTCGCGCCGCAACACCATCGTGGTCCCCGGCGGCAAGATGGGCTTCGCCATCGAACTGATTCTGGCGCCGATCATTCAGGACATGATTTCGAACAAAAACAAATAAAGCAGGCTTTGCATTAATCAAAAACGGAGCCTTGGGCTCCGTTTTTTTGTGGGTGTGGAAAAGACCTCGGTCAAGTAGCGAATGTTCACACAACCACCGCCTTGCAGACGATTTACGCGTCAGGCGCCGTCTCGTTGCCCGGCGTCGCTTCTGTGTTGTCAGAGGAATCCTCGGGTGCGGCTGCGCCCCCTTCTTCGGCCGCCTTATCCGCAAGCTTTTGCCGACGTTTCTCCTCCTGTTTCTGCTTCTTGGCCAGATCCCTCTGGCGCTTCTCGTACTGGTAATTTGGTTTGGCCAAGAGACCTCCTTTGATAGCCGCTAGGGCCGAATGAAACGCTGTCTATCTCATGGGAGCAGGGATATTCCTGTCCGCAAGTCAGAACTATACCAAGGCACGAGCCATCAGGGGCGACTTGCTTGCTGGATTCAACCCGCAGCACTCGAAACAGGCCCCTATCCAGCCGCTTAAGCCACACCCCGCATCTCATGCAAACTGGCGCGGCATCCGCCATGCCGCTCACTGGTAAGTCATGAATACCGTTTTTGCGTCCTGGTGCGCCCGATCCAGCGTGCAGATCGAAGGGTCGTCATCATGCCCGAAAAAAAAGTCATCCGCCTGGGCGCGCATCACCATCTCAATCGCCTCCTCGTCGCTCAAGTCATATTTTTCCGTGATGAGCGTGGTGACTTCGTCCAGAAATTCTTCGTAGGTCATTGGGGTTCTTCCGGGGTTGTATCGGGGCTTGCCTGTGCTTTCACCAGGTTGACATAGAGCGCCTCGACCCGGGTTCGGGCCCAGGGCGTGCGCCGCAGAAATTTCAGGCTGGAGGCAATACTGGGTTCGAAATTGAAACAGCGGATTTCGACCTGCTGCCCCAGGCCATTCCAGCCATAGTGAAGCACCAACTCATTCAAGATCCCCTCCAGCGTAATGCCATGGAGGGGATTATTTAATTGCGTTTCTTTCATGACAATTCAAATCCATTACGGACACCTCTAAAAATTCAGAGTTCGCCCAAATGCAAGGCGCGGGAAAAATTTCGCAGCGCCGCATATGTTTGATATGTCAGCAAGCCCGCAAGGGATACCGTCCCCGGTCAGACCGGGGACATAAAATTTTTCCCGCAACGCGGCAGTTGGGATGAAATCTGGATTTTTAGAGGTGTCCTTACGATTAATCTCACTCGGCGACACGGGGTCTTGTGACCCGCCCTACTCGCCTATTTTTCCCCGTTCCGCTTTCACGGTCGCACGCCGCGACTTGCCCTCCAGCCGCTTTTTGACCGAGGAGCGGGTCGGCTGAGTCGGCCGGCGTTTTTTCGGCAGCACGGCAACGCTGGCGATCAGATCATGCAGCCGGCGCAACGCCTCGGAACGGTTTTTCTCCAGGCTGCGAAAGGCCTGCGCCTTGATAACCACGATTCCATCCTTGCTGATGCGCTGACCACCCAGCGCCAGAAGCCGCTCGCGTATGACTTCCGGCAGCGACGAGGCCGCAATGTTAAAACGCAAATGCACCGCATTGGAAACCTTGTTGACGTTTTGCCCACCGGCGCCTTGTGCTCGAATCGCGGTGATTTCGACTTCTTCCGGCACGAGCGTGAAGTGTGTGTACATAAACAATCGTGCAAGAAAACGTTTAAATCACACAGCCTAGTTCAATAGGCTCTGGCCGATGAATGCCATAGCCCTGGGCATAGTCAACCCCGATCTCGGCCAGCCTGGCTTGAATGTCCGCGTTCTCGACGAATTCAGCGATTGTTTTCAATCCCGCCACGTGACCGATGTTGTTGATGGCTTGCACAATCGCAGCGTCCATCGGGTCTTCCAGCATGTCGCGCACGAACCCGCCGTCTATCTTGAGGTAATCCGCAGCCAGGGTTTTGAGGTAGGAGAATGAGCTTAAACCGGTGCCAAAATCGTCCAGCGCGACTTTGCATCCCAGTTTTTTGACGCTCTGAATAAAGGAGAGGGCGTTGCTCAAATTGGCGATGGCAGCGGTCTCGGTCACTTCGAAGCAGATCGCTTGCGGCGGTATGATGTTTCGGGACAAGGATTCCTTCACGAAGCGAAAAAAGCTTTCATCGCCCAGGGTTGCACCGGAGAGGTTGATGAAGTAAATGCTGTCGGCTTTGGCCTGGTGGGAGGCGAATTGCTGCGCGAGATGCGCAAACACCCGCGTCAAGACCCAGCGGTCGAGCTTGGGCATGAGGTCATAACGCTCGGCTGCGGGGATAAAGGCGCCGGGCAGGATCAGGTTGCCGTCGCGCCCTTTGAGGCGGAGCAGAAATTCACAGCAAGGCCCGGCCGCCGTGCCATCCAGTGCAATGATGCGCTGCTGGTGGAGCACGAACTGGTCGTCCTGCAGCGCGCTGGTGATCTGCGAAACCCATTCCATCTCGCTGCGGCGCTGCACCAGTTCCACATCGTCCGGGCGGTAAACGTGGACACGGCCGCGGCCACGGTCCTTGGCGGCATAGCAGGCCATGTCGGCGGCGCGCAATAGCTCGGTGTGCGTCTGCTCGGGGCCGTCCAGCATAACCAGGCCGATGCTGACGCCGATGCTGAAGGTTTTATCCAACCAGGAAAAGCGGAGTTCCTTAACCAGTTGCAACATGCGCTCAGCGACTTCCTCGGCGTGGGCGAGCGAGCAATGTTTTAGCAGCACGCCGAATTCGTCGCCACCGAGCCTAGCCAGAGTGTCGCTATCGCGCACCGGGCCCTTCAACAGTATCGCGATTTGTTTGAGTAGCTCGTCGCCGGCGACATGGCCGCAAGTGTCGTTAACGATCTTGAACTGGTCCATATCCAGGTAAAACAAAGCGTGCGGGCTGTCGGCGCTGGCGCTGTTCAAGGCCTGGGCCAGCCGTGTCTCGAACTCCACGCGGTTGCACAGGCCGGTCAAGGCATCGTGATAGGCGAGATGCTGGATCGTCTTCTGGGCCTCGCGGTGCGCATGGCGGTTTTGCGTCTCGCGCAGTTCGCGCTCGACGGCGGGCACCAGCCGCGACAGGTTGCCCTTCATGATGTAATCGTGGGCGCCGCTTTTCATCGCGGCCACCGCTACTTCCTCGCCGATGCTGCCGGACACGATGATGATGGGCAGATCGGGATCGGTTAGCTTCACCTGCTGGATCGCCGCTTCGGAGCCAAATTCCGGCAGATTGTGATCGGTGATCACAATGTCCCACGCGGCCTCATCCAGCGCGGCTTGCAATGTGGCGGGCGAATCCACGCGCCGATACTCGGGGGGCAGGCCACCCTTGCGCAGTTCACGCACGATCAGGAGGGCATCGTCCTCCGAATCCTCCACGATCAACACGCGCAATAGCCCGGTCATGTCAGCGGCCCGTGGGCGGCGCGGTGTTGAGTATCAGCCAGTACAGGCCGAGCTGGCGCACGGCTTCCATGAACGAGTCGGAATCCACCGGCTTGCGCACGTAGCTGTTGACGCCGAGTCGATAGCTGGTGACGATGTCGCGCTCTTCGTTCGAGGTGGTGAGAATGACAACCGGCAGCAGCGCGGTGCGCGCATCCGCGCGCAGGCGTTTTAAAACCTCCAGGCCATCGACCTTGGGCAACTTGAGATCAAGCAAAATCAATTGTGGTTGGATCGAGGTATCGCGCCCCTCATGAATGCCGGTACCGAACAAATAATCCAGCGCTTCGGCGCCATCGCGCGCGACGACAATCTCGTTCAAAATATTGCTCTTGCTCAACGCGCGCAGCGTCAGCGTCTCGTCATCCGGGCTGTCTTCAACCAGCAGAATAGTTTTGTTGTGCATGCAATCCTCACGCCATCCTTGTCCCGTTATCCCGCTACTTGGCGCAACGGTTCGTTTAAAGTGAAATAAAATACCGCGCCTTCACCCACCCATCCCTCCGCCCATACTTCGCCACCGTGGCGATGAATAATACGCTTGACCGTAGCGAGCCCCACCCCTGTACCGGAAAATTCTTCCTCGCGGTGCAGTCTCTGAAACGCGCCGAACAGCTTGTTCACATACGTCATATCGAACCCCGCACCATTGTCGCGCACGAAATAAACCGCACGACCCTCTTGTGCCAAGCACCCTAATTCGATTTTTGGCTGGATGATTTTGCTTGAATATTTCCAGGCATTATCCAACAAGTTTTCCAGCACGATGCGCAGCAGCGCCGGGTCGCCATGGCCGACCAGCCCGGCTTGCACCGTGAGCGTGGCAGCGTCGTATCCTTTGTGCTTGCACAGATATTCCGTCACCTCTTGCGCCAGCGCGGAAAGATCGATGTGGTTAAACTTCATATCAGTTCGGCTGACGCGCGCGAGCCGCAACAGGTCGTCGATCAATTGGCCCATGCGCTGCGCCGCGCGCCGCACGCGGCTGAGATAGTCGTGGCCGACCGCGTCCAGTCGCTCGCCATAGTCTTCCGCCAGTGCCTGGCTAAAGCCATCGATGCTGCGCAGCGGCGAGCGCAAATCATGTGAGACGGAGTAACTGAAAGCCTCCAGTTCCTGGTTGACCGCTTCAAGCTGTGCGGTGCGATCGGCGACGCGCTGTTCCAGCGCGGTGTTGAGTTGTTGTATTTCCGCTTCAGCCTGTTCGAGCTTGACGATGTCTTGCTCCAGGGTTTGTACCGCCGTGGCCAGATTAAACTGCATGCGGGTGAAGCCATCGAGAACCAGATCGAATTCGTCCAGCCGATCAAGCTTGTGTACAGGGCGGTCCAGGGTGAGACGTTCGTGCAGATTGCCAGGGTTTAAACATGAGGCAAATTCGGCGATGCGGTGCAAGTGCCGTGTCACCAGCCAATAAAACAACCACAGCATGAAACCGGCGACGAGGAATGTCTTGACGCCATTCGTGATCAGAATCACCCAAAACTTATCCAGCAAGCGCTGATACACGCCATCCATATCCATCACCACCTTCAAACTACCGATGGTCAGGGTCTCGCCCCGATGGGGATGGGTCAGGGGATAGTCGCGCAAGCGGATGTTCTCCGATTTTGCTTGCCCGGCTTGCACCCAAACTTTGCCGCCTTCCATGACTACGACCTGCCGCACATCCGGCAGCCGCGCCAAGCCATCCAGCGCAACTTGCAGCTCCTTACGACTGGTCGTCCACAAGGCATTGCCAATAGTGGGCAGGTAGGAATGGCCGACTTGATCGAGAGTTGACTCGATGGTTTCCAAGTCGCGGCGGTAATCGAGATAGAGTTGAAAACCGGTGGCCAGGAGTGCGACGACCGTGCTGAACGCCACGGTGGCGGCGACGAGACGCCAACCGAGCGGAGAAAATTGACCAAGCCATTTATGCATTAGGGAAAATTAGCGCTGCCAGAGTGTAGCCATGTCAATATCTCTTTTTATTTGTAGCGGCTCATCACAATGTCATATAAACGCTGGGTAGTGCCATCGTCTTTCATTTTTTTCAGCTCTGCAGCGAGGGAAGGCAACAATGCCGCATGTTTTTTATTGAGATACAAATACCAATCGACTTCCAGAAAAGCGGGCTGTAGTTCTTTGATGTTCTTAAAACCCATTGTTTTAATTAAATAAAGCGACTGCATTCGCTCATGAATGGCCACATCAATGCGCCTCTTATCCAGCATGGCAAAAAGTTGCTCTGGTGTTTCCACCATCACACGTGAACGGGTACCGACAATCATCCGTTCGAGTGTTTTCCGGCCGGTGACGATACCGACATCGTAGGGCTTCAGACTTTCTATGCCATTCACCTTGAAATTTTCATCACGCGTAAAAACAACCTGCTGAATACGCATGACTTGTTCAGGCACTATCACAAGATTAGGGTAGATTTTTTCCAATCCGGCAATTCTGCAGGCATCGCCATCGTCGATCCCATCGTTGGCATTGACGAGCGCTCTTTCAGCGGGTAGATGCTGAATTTCGATCTTGATTCCAGTGCGGATGGAGAGCTCCTGATACAGCAAATCCAGAAATCCATCTTTTTTGAGAGAGGTAATCGGAGCAGAATAACTAGAATTGATAACCAGTTTTTGCTCGGCAAGGGCAGAGGTACTTGTAAATAGTCCCAACAGTGCCACCAGAAAAATAAATTTAATGATTTGAAATTTCATAATTTGTTAGCCCTGAAAATTATTATGAAGGTGGATTGCAACCTAAATTATCGCCGTCAGGCCGGGAATTGCTTGTTCGCCGCATGGCTTGCGTTAACCCTCAAAGCCCATGCGAGCAGCGTCATCGAGAGCCATCGCCGTTTGCAGAAGCTTCCATGTTGCCGTGTTTTTTCGCGCTGAAATACGGTGTGCATTTCGCCTCCCTTTGTGGAATTCGCTCATATTATCTGACTGCCAGAAACGGCACTTACTTAAGCTTTTGTGGGCGCTTATCGGCTCTTGCGTGATGGCGATCTTTATTGATAACGGAGGGGCTGGTCGTATCTTTAATGGCGCCTGGCTCAATGCAGCCGGGGCGGTTGTCGAGCGCTGTTGAGCGATCAGGCTATATAGGCTGCGCCGATAGGGGAAAACGGGGCACGGCTTTAAGCGGCTACTTCATGAAGCTATCGCGCCTTTCAGTGCATGTCTCGCGCCAAGATCACAGGCATCGACTCGCCGCGTCGCTCACACCACCGAAAACCCCACCAGTGCGATTTCATCCCCATCATGGACCGGTGAAGATTTCTCGACGAACTGCTTGTTACAGGTGATATTCAGTTTGGGATTGCCGAGCAGCATTTTCTTCCACATTTCGCCGCGTTGGGACAACACGAACAGCAGGCGCTCGACATTGGTCACGTCAGGTGGCAGCTCGATTTCGTCGGCCGCCATACCCAGGGTATCGACCAGATCGCCGAAAAACAAAATCTTCACCATGGAGAGCCCTTTATAATTCGTGATTGACTGTCCGATTTTACCCTTGATGTCCACCTCCCCTGAAGGGCACGCCCATTTGTTGGAAAGCCTCAACCCCGAACAGCGCGCTGCGGTGACGCTGCCGCACGAATCTGCGCTGATTCTGGCGGGCGCCGGTTCAGGCAAAACACGCGTGCTGACCACCCGCATGGTTTGGCTGATCCAGACCGGGCAGGTGTCGCCGCTGGGGATGCTGGCGGTCACCTTCACCAACAAGGCGGCGAAGGAGATGCTGACGCGCATCTCGGCGATGCTGCCGATCAACACGCGTGGCATGTGGGTCGGTACTTTTCATGGCCTCGCCAACCGCCTGCTGCGCACGCATTACCGCGAGGCGGGGCTGCCGCAGTCGTTTCAGATTCTGGACAGCCAAGATCAGTTGTCGGCGATCAAGCGGCTGATGCGATCGATGAACATCGACACCGAGAAATTCGAACCGAAGAAGGTGCAGCGATTTATCAACGGTCACAAGGAAGCGGGACGGCGCGCGCGCGACGCCGAGGCGTTCGACGATTACTCGATGCGGCTGGCCGAACTGTACGAAGCCTACGATGCGCAATGCCAGCGCGAAGGGGTGGCGGACTTTCCCGAACTGCTGCTGCGCGCCTACGAATTGCTGTATCGCAACGAACCGCTGCGGCAGCATTATCAGGACCGCTTCAAGCACATCCTGGTCGACGAATTCCAGGACACCAACATCCTGCAATACCGCTGGCTGAAACAGTTTGCCGGGCCGCGCGCCACGTTGTTTGCGGTGGGCGACGACGACCAGTCGATCTATGCTTTTCGTGGCGCCAACACCGCCAACATGACCGAGTTCGAGCGCGAGTATGCGCACGGCAATGTCATCAAGCTTGAGCAGAACTACCGCAGTCACGGCCACATTCTCACCGCCGCCAACACCCTGATTGCGCAGAACGCACACCGGCTCGGCAAGAATCTGTGGACGGCGGAAGGCGAAGGCGAACCGGTGCGCGTGTTCGACGCCTACTCCGACCAGGAAGAAGCGCGCTTTGTGGTGGAAGAAGTGCGCGCGCTCAACCGCGAAGGCATCAACCTGTGCAACATGGCGCTGCTATACCGCTCCAATGCGCAGTCGCGGGTGCTGGAACACGCGCTGTTCTCCGCCAGCGTGCCGTATCGGGTGTACGGCGGACTGCGCTTTTTCGAGCGCCAGGAAATCAAGCACGCACTGGCTTACTTGCGCCTGCTGACCAACCCGGAGGACGACGGCGCATTTTTGCGGGTGGTGAACTTTCCCACGCGCGGCATCGGTGCGCGCGCGCTGGAACAACTGGCCGAGAATGCCGCACGTTCGGGCGCCAGCCTGTGGCAGGCGGCGTGTACCAGCAGCGGCAAGATGGCTGGATTCGCCAAACTGATCGAGGAGATCAAGCAGGTCACCCGCGACCTGCCGCTTGCGGAGGCCATCGACCACGTGATCGAGGCCAGTGGGCTAGCGGACTATTACCGGGCCGACAAGGACGGCGCCGACCGCCTGGAAAACCTCAACGAACTGGTCAATGCAGCGGCGCTCTTCTCCGAGGAAAACCACGTCGTAGAGTCCAGTGAAGTGCGAGATGATACGCCGGACGGGGCCGCGCCGGGGGGGGCAGAGACGGTGCCGGTGCTCGATGCTTTCCTGGCCCACGCCGCGCTGGAAGCGGGAGAACACCAGGCTGGTGTCGGTAACGACGCGCTCCAGCTGATGACCGTGCACGCCGCCAAGGGGCTGGAGTTTCACGCTGTGTTCATCACCGGGCTGGAAGAAGGCTTGTTCCCGCACGAACAAAGCGCCAATGAAGAAAACGGGCTGGAAGAAGAACGCCGGCTGATGTATGTGGCCATCACCCGCGCGCGCCGCCGCTTGTATCTGTCGCACACGCAATCGCGCATGCTGCACGGCCAGATTCGCTACAACGTGCCATCGCGTTTTCTGAGCGAATTGCCGGAACAGGTGTTGCTCAACCTCAATCGCCGCGAACCGGCTTATTCATCCAGCAGCGCACAACCGGCACACGGGCACAAAGCGTCAAGCGGCTACAGCGCACCCGCCGCGCCGCGCAGCCCGCAACTCGGCAACGACACCGGGTTTAACGTGGGGCAGAGCGTTGCCCATGCCAAGTTCGGCACCGGCATCATCATCGACTTTGAAGGGCGCGGCAGCGATGCGCGCGTACAGGTGAAGTTTCGCGAAGTCGGAACGAAGTGGCTGGCGCTGGCTTACGCCAACCTGTCAGTGGTCTGAATGGTCAGTTGGGTTCAGTGGCACCACGTTGTCGTCGGTCGGCGCGTTGTCGTCCGCCCATACCGCAAAAATCGCCTGATACGAGGCATACAGTGAACCAAACAAAATAGGCATCGCGATCAACAAACCGAGCAGCATAGGCGCCAATGCAGCAAAGAACAGCAGCAGGCCGAGCGCCAGGCTGTTCATGAGCATGGGCGCCCAGTTTTTGGCCACGGCTCGCAGGCTCACCCCCAATGCAGTAGCGGGCCGAGCACCGCCAAACAGGATCAGCGCCGGGGCGAACCAGGTCGCCATAATGAGCGGAACAAACAGCAGCAGGCCAGTGAACATCCCCGGCATGGCCTGACTCATCACTGCTTGCATTTCAGCCGGGGAGGCTTTGCCACTCTTGGCGGTATCCAGTACGGCCTGCGGATCAAAGCCCATGCCAAGCATGACCTGCCCGATCAGCAAAGAACCGAGCAGCTGCACCGCGCCCACCGTCATCAACGGAATCGCAGGCCCCTGCAGGCCTGCCAGGAATTGCGGCAGTTCGAGTTCATTGCCTTGATCGAGCGTACGATAAGCGGCCATGAATCCCGCCACCATAAGGGGCGAGACCAGTTCCGACAACGAGCCGCCCACCACGGGGATCAGGCCAAACGCCATCACTGTGCCGAACAGCACGCCGAAGGCGGCAGACAGCAACAAAGGGGTTTTGCGGTACAGGCGAAAGCCAGCGGCCACCCACCGGAACCCTTCGCTGGCCGCAACTTTGCGCGGAATATCTTGATTGGATGCGGGAGTCATGCGGCGGATTTTAACCGACACAAGGACTTTATTCCCGATTCAGAGTGGTCTGCTTTAGAACTCTTTCACCACCCACATCGGCGGCCGCATGCCGGAATCCAGGCTGTCTTGCCGGGCAAACTGGCCGTCTCCTTTCTGGTCGATAAGGTAATACGGTTTGCCGACCTTGGGGGTGACTTTGATCATGTAGAGCTTGCCGTTAGTACGGTACTCGACCACGCTCCCCTGGCCGCTCGGCTTGATTGTCACTGCGGGCACATCACCGGGTCCCGGCGCGCCACCAGGCACAGGCTTGAGACCGGGCGGGCGATCAGATGGGGGCGCCGCGACGGCCAGGCTGCTCAACATCAGGGCCAATAACAAGATGGGGTAACGCATAAGTAACTCCGGTGGTCAGATGGCTTTAAGTTTAGCCGAACAATCGATGTCTTACAGGCTAAGCTGGATTTCGCGCTCGGCCAACGAGGGCATGAAACCGCGTTTTTCATAATGGTTGAAGATAGCGTCGACCACTTCCTGAGGCGTATCAATGATCTGCATCAGATCGAGATCCGCGGCCGCAATCATGCCTTCTTCGGTCAGGGTGGTCTTGAACCACTCGATCAGCCCGCTCCAGAATTGGGCCCCCACCAGGATGATGGGGATGCGCGGAATTTTTCCGGTCTGAATCAGGGTCAGTGCTTCGGACAGCTCATCCAGCGTGCCGAAGCCGCCGGGCATGACCACATAGGCCGCCGCGAACTTGACGAACATGACCTTGCGCGCAAAGAAATGCTTGAAAGTCTGGCTGATGTCCTGATAGGCATTGCCGCTTTGTTCGTGGGGCAGCTGAATGTTTAAGCCTATGCTCGGCGATTTGCCAAAATACGCGCCTTTGTTGGCGGCTTCCATGATGCCGGGGCCTCCGCCGGAAATGACCGAAAACCCGGAATCGGACAGCTTGCGTGCGATGTCTTCGGTAAGCAGGTAATACGCATGGTCGGTCGGGGTGCGCGCGCTGCCGAAGATCGAAACAGCTGGACGGATAGACGCCAAGCGCTCGGTTGCCTCGACGAACTCTGCCATAATCCCCAGCATTCGCCACGATTCGCGCGCCGAGTAATCGTTTTCGGCAGTACGCGCCGGGTCTGCGGAAATCGGTATTTTATCCAAGTGCATGCTGTGCGCCTCGTGAGTGCTTCCAAATTGAACCAGCCCAGTGTAAGCCCATCCAGAAAAACCCTGTTATTAGTGGACGGTTCGTCCTATCTCTATCGCGCGTTTCATGCGCTGCCCGATTTGCGCAATCCGGCGGGTGAGCCCACCAATGCAATCAAGGGCGTGCTGTCCATGCTGCACAAGCTGCGTAAAGACCATGCGGCCGATTATATCGCCTGCATATTCGACGCAAAGGGCAAGACCTTCCGCGATGACCTCTATCCCGAATACAAGGCGCACCGACCGCCAATGCCGGACGATTTGCGCAGCCAGATCGAACCGCTGCATACCGCGATCCGCGCCGAGGGCTGGCCATTGATCGTGATTGACGGCGTCGAGGCCGACGACGTGATCGGCACCCTGGTGGTGGAAGCCGCTAAAAAGAATATCCGCAGCATCGTTTCCACCGGCGACAAAGACATGGCGCAACTGGTCAACGACCACGTCACGCTGGTCAACACCATGAGCGAAGAAACGCTCGACGAAGCGGGCGTCACCACCAAATTCGGCGTACCGCCCAAGCGCATCATCGATTACCTGACCCTGATCGGCGACACCGTGGACAACGTCCCCGGCGTACCCAAGTGCGGCCCCAAAACCGCGGTGAAATGGCTGGCCGAATACGATTCGCTCGACAATCTGGTGGCCCATGCCGACGCGATCAAGGGCGTGGTCGGCGACAACCTGCGCGCGGCGCGCGACTGGCTGCCGCAAGCGCGTGCGCTGATCACGATCAAGACCGATGTCGCACTGCCGTTCGAACTCGACAGTTTGACCCTGCAGCCGCGCGACGTAGACACGCTGCGCCCACTGTTCGAACGCTATGTGTTCCGCGCCTGGCTGCGCGAGCTTGACGCGGCCACCACCGACCGCCCGGCCATCCCCGAGCAGGACAACAGCGGCGACCACCGCGCCCGCTACGAAACCATTCTGACCGAAGCCGCACTCGACGCCTGGATCGCCCGGCTGGAAGCCGCGCCTGCCTTTGCGCTCGACACCGAAACCACTGGCCTCAATGCCATGCAGGCCGAACTGGTCGGCATCTCATTCGCGACCGCAGCCGGCGTCGCTGCCTATGTGCCGCTGGCGCACCACTACGCGGGTGCGCCCGAACAGCTGAACCGCGACGCGACGCTGGCCAAACTCAAGCCCTTGCTGGAAAACCCCGCACCCAAAATCATCGGCCAGCACCTCAAGTACGACCGCCATATCTTTGCCAACTACGACATCACGCTTGGCGGCATCGAACACAGCGGCGTGCTGGACGATACGCTGCTGCAGTCCTACGTGCTGGAAGCGCACCAGCCGCACGAACTCGGCAGCCTGACCACGCGCCATGTCGGGCTGGCAACCATCAGCTACGACGACGTCACCGGTAAGGGCGCATCGCGCATTGGCTTTGAACAGGTAGCAGTCGAACAGGCGGGCGAATACGCTGCAGAAGACGCCGACGTCACCTTGCGCGTGCGCGATGCGCTGGCGCCGCAGCTTGCCGCGTCGGACAAGCTTGAATACGTGTATCGCCAGATCGAACTGCCGGTCGCAGCGATTCTGTTCCGGATGGAACGCAACGGCGTGTTGCTCGACCGCAACCTGCTTGCCATACAAAGCGGCGAACTCGGCAAAAAGATGCTGGATCTGGAACAGCGTGCCTATCAAGAAGCCGGCCAGCCGTTCAACCTCAGCTCGCCCAAGCAGATCGGCGACATCCTGTTCATCCAGAAAGGCCTGCCGGTCGTCAAGAAAACCCCCGGCGGCGCGCCGTCCACCGACGAAGACACGCTGGAACAACTGGCGCTGGACCACCCGATTGCACGGGCGATACTCGACTACCGAGGCATGGCCAAGCTGAAATCGACCTACACCGACAAGCTGCCCCTGATGGTGCACCCCAAAACCGGGCGAGTGCATACCCACTATTCGCAGGCTACCGCCGTCACCGGGCGGCTGTCGAGCTCCGACCCCAACCTGCAGAACATTCCCGCGCGCACCGCCGAAGGCCGCCGCATCCGCGAAGCCTTCATTGCGCCGCCCGGACATCTGCTGGTGTCGTCCGACTATTCACAAATCGAGCTGCGCATCATGGCGCATCTGTCCGACGACCCTGGCTTACTGAACGCATTTGCCAACGACCTCGACATTCACTCCGCCACTGCTGCCGAAGTGTTTGGCGCAGCGCTGTACGAGGTCACCTCCGACCAGCGCCGTATGGCCAAAGTCATCAACTTCGGCCTGATCTACGGCATGTCTGCCTTCGGCCTGGCCGGGCAACTCAATTTGGATCGCTCGGCGGCACAGGCCTACATCGACCGCTACTTTGCGCGCTATCCCGGCGTTGCCAATTACATGCATCGCACCCGCGAAACAGCGCGTCAACTCGGCTATGTTGAAACCGTCTTTGGCCGCAGGTTGTATTTGCCCGAGATCAACGCCAAGAACCCGCAACGGCGTCAAGGTGCCGAGCGCGCCGCCATCAATGCGCCGATGCAAGGCACCGCCGCCGACCTCATCAAACTGGCGATGATCGCCGTGCAAGGCTGGCTCGACCGTGAAAAACTGGCCAGCCGCCTGCTGCTGCAAGTACACGACGAACTGATCCTCGAAGTGCCCGATAAAGAGCTCGACCGCGTACGCGCCGAACTGCCCGGATTGATGTGTAACGTTGCTGAACTCAAGGTGCCCTTGCGTGTGGGTATGGGCGAAGGTGCCAACTGGGAAGCCGCACACTAGGTCTGGTACACCCGTCAATAGAAAGAGCGGGCATCTCTGCCCGCTCTATTATTCATGCATGAAACCGGTAACCGGTTTCGCCAGGGTGAAAACCCTTATTTCATGGGGAATGGCTCTTGTCACGGTAGTGCAATTATTTCTTTCTCCGCTTCTTGCCCTGTACACTTTTTCCCGGCGCGCGGAATCCTTTGGGTGAGCCGATGCTCAACACCTTTGCATGGGATGGATGATCGCGCGGAATGTGCCTTAGAAACTCATCGACCAAAGCCTTGCCGCGTCCAGCGGTGGAAGGATTCCCATATAGCCGTTTTGCGACAAATTGCAGTGAGCCGATGGTATCAGGGTGGCTTGCGCCCAATAGTTCGCGCCGCATGTCAAGTGCCTGCTGGCCTAGTTCAAGGGCACGGGAATGGTTGCCGAGCTCTGCGTGGCAACCCGCAAGATTGCCGAGCGATGAGGCAACGTAAGGGTGTTTTTCGCCCAATAGTTCGCGCTGCATTTCGAGTGCCTGTTGGCCGAGCTCAAGGGCGCGTGGATAGATACAGAGACTTGAGTAACAACTGGCGAGATTGCTGAGTGAGTTAGCAACGTCAGGGTGTTTGTTACCCAATAATTCGCGCCGCATTTCGAGTGCCTGTTGGCTAAGCTCAAGGGCACGGGGATAGTCCCCGATATTTTCATGGCGATTGGCAAGATTGCTGAGCGACGTGGCAACGTCAGGGTGCTTGTTGCCCAATAGTTCGCGCCGCATTTCTAGTGCTTGTTGGCTAAGTTCAAGGGCCCGGGGATAGTCACGGCGTTGCGCGTGGTAACTGGCAAGGTTGCTGAGCGAAAAAGCAACATCAGTATGTTTAACACCTAAGAGTTCGCGCCGCATTTCGAGTGCCTGTTTGCCAAGTTCAAGAGCGCTGGAATAGTCGCCGAGACTTGCGTTAACACTGGAAAGATTGCTCAGCGAAAAAGCGACATCATCGTGTTTGTCGCCCAATAGACCGCGCCGCATGTCGAGTGCCTGTTTGCCAAGTTCAAGAGCGCTGCGATAGTCACCCAGGCTTGCGGAGCAACTTGCAATGTCATCGAGCAGGTTCGCTTTTAGTGAGGTGTGCCCTGAACTTTGATTCCCATAAACTGCAAGTGCCTTTTGCACGATTCGAAGAGCTTCATCATAACGTCCGCGATGATGAGCGGGATAAGCTTGGAGCCAGAGCAGGCGTACAGATGCAATTGGTGAAAATAGCTCGGCATGAACCTGCCACGCACGCAAGTGATCGAATTCCAGCTCGAAGACAGGTAACTCCCGGAAGTCTTTGCGGATCGCCTCGAACCAGTCGCCCAAGCGTTGCATTATTTCGTTGGCCCAATCATTACGCTGAACGAGCGGCCGATCTTGCCGACGCACTTCCTGCACCAGCCGGTGGACAGCGTAGCGTTCGCTATCCGGAATTTGTTGTAGCAGCCGCAGCGCTACGCCCAAGCCCAAGGCTCCGTATAACTTGGCCGGCTGAAGCGCCATCAGCCGCAGGCTCATGGGTGAGGAACTGCTCCAGGTAAGCAAATCCAGCACTTCGCCCAAGAGAGGCTCTTCGTCTATATCCTGTTCGCTGACAACCAGCGTCTTGAATAAATCGGCTTCGTGGCGTGTCAAACTGGCAAGCTGCGTTGGTAGTGCTTGTTTCAAATTTTCTCGCAGCAGATTGCGGTAAGCGCACCAGCCAATGGGGCGGTGCGCAAGGTAGGCGCCGGCCAACTCTAGTGCCAGTGGCAGGCCACCCAAGGCAGCGACGATTTCACGTGTAGCGGATTCTTCCTCCTGATTCTTTGGTTGCGTCTTGGCCTCCTGAAGCAACATCAAAAGAGACTGTTCATCATCCAGCAGTTCGAGTTTAACGTCGGTGAACTCTGGTTGTTCACTACGGCTGGTCACCAGAATGTGTGGATTGGACGATGACTCTGGCAGGTAATCGCGGATGGTATCCACCGATTCCAAATTATCGAAAACGATCAGGCAACCTGAATAACTCTTGAGGCGATGGCGAGCTACATCCAGCTTGATCGCGTGTTCCGATTCCGGGGCCACCCAGCTTGCAGCGACGGCAATCTGAGTCAATTGAGCATCAATATTTTCGTCGGCAGTGATCCAGTAAACTCCGTTGGGATATTCGCTGCGATAGTGATAGGCATACTCGACCGCAAGCTGGGTCTTGCCCAGCCCGCCGATGCCTTGGAACAACGCTGTTTGTCCGATGCTGGTGGGTTTACCATCGAGCAGTTGCTGGCGAACTATTTTTAAAGCCTTATCCCTGCCCACCATGTACTTACCCTTGGCGCGAAATGGCACCAGAAAGGCTGCATTGCACGGATCGTAGGAGACTGGCGGCGAGGGAGGCGGAGCGACTGTGGGTAATGATGCGACAGGTTTGGCGGTAGCTGGTACAGGAGGGTTTTCGAGCAGTTTATTAATTTCAAGTGCCAGTTCGCTTAGATGATGATCTCGATTATGTTCATCGAAACCGGAAAGAGGTTTGTTATCTAATGGCCGACCTTGAATCTTGCTTAGCCAAGGCACAGTTTGCCACGGACAAGGTTTCAAGATTAGCGGTATTACTCGCAAGCCTTCTTTCTTGCGGCGCTCCAGCAAAGGTGGAACTTCCGTACCTTGAATGAATTTCGAACTCAAGAAGTCGGCACTTATTAGCAGAATTGCAACATGCGCCGATTCGATGGCCCGCTCGATCTCTGGATACCAGTCATCACCCGCAGCAATCTGGCGGTCTTCCCAAACCGAAAGCAAACCTTGGCTCTCTAACACCGCTAGTTGTGTTTGCAGCCGCTTTTTCCAATCTTCGTCTTTGTGGCTATAGCTGATGAATACCTTGGGCATGATCTGTGTACCGTTAGAGATTCCCGGCGCCGCTTTTCGCAATCCGATAAGTGAAGATTCCATAATCATGGCGCAACCTTCAATCCAGCCCGTTCTGCAGCAGCCCGCAAGCGCTGATCGAAGACGGCGAAGTGCAGCGGCTTACTGGTTTTTTCTTTCAACCACAGCGCACTCGCCAGATGAATGGAATCGATGCCGCGCACCCCATACAC